>CATZCM010000006.1 GCA_958417225.1 uncultured Eubacteriales bacterium
CCCTTGTCTTCGGCTAACAGTTCCTACTGCCAAGCCTGTTGTGGACTTTCACCACCTAGTTATTACGCGTGCCGAGCACACTAAAAAAACTGATATACAATGGACTATATAAATTATCCATTGCATACCAGTTTAAGTACATCATCTAATCAAATTCAACAATACTTTATGGTAAGCATACATGAGAACAAACATTAACTTATTATACATATTCTTAAGTGATTTAAATTACTCACCATTTGCACGAAACACCAATGCAACTGTTTTTAAAATCAACTTTAAATCAACCCAAAGGCTTTGCTCCTGAATATACTTAACATCAAGAGCAACCCAATCATCGAATTCAATATCATTTTTATTCTTTGACACTTGCCAATAGCATGTTAATCCTGGAACTGCTTCTAAGCGTTTTTTCTGATAATCTGTATACTGAATAACTTCATTTGGTAACGGAGGTCTTGGACCTACTACAGACATATCACCTCGCAAAATATTTATACACTGCGGAAGTTCATCAATACATGTTGTTCTAATAAATTTTCCAACACGTGTTATCCTTGGATCATTTGTTATTTTAAAAGCTGGGCCACTCCGTTCATTAAATTTTTGCAATTCAGCCCTTTTTTCATCCGCATCTTGACACATGCTTCTAAACTTATAAACACGAAATAGTTTTCCATTTTTACCCACACGCATTTGACTATAGAAAGCAGGACCTTTCGAGTCCACTTTGATTGCTATTGCAGTAATTAAAAATATTGGAGATAAAATAATTAAAGCAAAAAACGAAGCAATTATGTCAAACAACCGCTTAATAGTAAAATAAATTCGCTTTTTCATTGTTTTATCTTTTTTTTTTACGGTTTCGTTATTACATAGAACAACTACATCCGGATATATTTGATTTGCAATAAACTCTAAATTCTCAGCGGTTGAAGAATTTTGATTCATAAGCACATTTCCCCTTTCTACATATTGAAACCCTATCACTTATAACACTAATTTAATTCAAGAAAAATATAACTGATTATACTCTATTATTTTTTTTAATGTATTCTGACCAACTTTTTTTCTAAGCACCAACAGAGATTCTTCCACATTAGGCTTTCTACTTGTCGTATTATGTGAATCGCTACCAAAAATTAACGGAATATTTTCGTCCAAAAGATATTTTACAAGTTCCATTGCATTTTTGTCATTAACCGACTCATAATTAATCTGTACAACAAAATTCGCAAGTGACAGTAAATCCACGATATCATTATTTTCCATTACACCTAGATAACGCTCTAAATGTGCAAGTATTGGCGTGATATGATACTCAAATGCTATGTTACAAATCTCATCACCAATCCAATGATCATAGTCCTCAAACGGCATTTCAAAAAGCATTACATTTCTATCACCCATAGTAAGCTTTTCTATCCCGTCTATTCCTGAAATATTCCTTTTAATTTGCACTTCAGATCCAAGCACCATCCAGATTGGAACTTTTTTTGTACTTTGCAATAAATCAAATCTATTTTTACGTTTAACTAAAAATTTATCCAATGTCATATGATTTGAATAAAAATGCGGTGTGGCCACAACCCTCTCTACACCTTGGTCCCGCAACATATTGAGCATACTTAAACTTTCCTCAACATCCTTAGCACCATCATCCATATCGGGTAGCACATGACAATGATAATCTGTAAAATATCCTATCACTTAAATCGCCTTCCTTCAACATCAAGCAGATTCTGTAAATACTACACCTAAAATGTTTGCACCTGCAAACTTAATATCAGAAAGAACTCTTGACATAACATCAAATCTCGTAATTCCCTGACGAGAAGCCAACACAATGCCAGCAGTTTTTGGAGCCAACACCATAGCATCTGTAACAACGCCAATTGGAGGCATGTCCACAAAAACGTAGTCATACATAGCGCTTACTTGTTTCAAAAATTTATCCATGTTTTCGCATCCAAGTAGCTCCGATGGATTCGGGGGAATTGGTCCAGAGGTCACAAGATCAAGATTCGGAGAAACTTCACTGTGTACAACCTGTGTAAAATCTTTTATTTTAGCTAAAATTGTAGATAATCCAACCCTATTGCTAACTTGAAATATTGAGTGTTGAACAGGTTTACGTAAGTCAGCATCTATCAATAAAACTTTAGCACCCGTTTGAGCCATAATTACAGCTAAGTTTGAGGATGTCGTAGATTTTCCCTCTGAAGGAATAGAACTTGAAAAAACCACAATGTTACTTTTCTGAGCAGCAAGTGCAAAAATCAAATTAGTACGAATTGCACGATAAGCTTCCGAAAATCTTGACGGTGTAGAATCTGTAAGTTTTGACACCTGACGACTATCGCTAACCTTTTTAAAAGACTTTCCTTTTTTATTCGTAGTAGCCATACTTTTCATACCTGTAGTATCCTCCTGACTTTTTCTTGCTTGTGAAATCTGGTACCTCTCCTAGAAGAGAAATATTGAATTTCTTCTCTATGTCTTCAGAACTATGCACACGGGTATCAAACATCTCTCGTAAAACAATAAACGCCGCTGAAATAAATAAGCCCACTGCTGCACCAATAAGTAAATAGTTCAAAACTTTAGGAGAAGACGGACCTAACGCAACTTTAGCTGAGCTGATAATTTCAACCGAACCAGCTTTTACTACCCGAGTCAAGACAGAAGGTGCCAATTCAACTATTATATTACAAATCCTAGCCGAAAGCATGGCGTTTCTAGTTGTCACATCGATTTGCAAAACTTCAGTATTATTCACCGCTGACATTGAAACTAATTTTTTCAAACCTTTTGCAGAAACTTTTTTTTCACCCGCACTTTGTACCATTGGTACATACTGACTCAAAAAATCCTCTGAATATTCCGAAGAAAGCTTAGCTACCACACTTTGAAGCACGTCTTCATCCTGTAAAATAACCATATAGGTACTTACCATCTTTTGAGCCGCGTTAATATCATTAAGATTAATCGATTTTTCTTTTGCCGTATTCGTATTATTAACATACAAAGTTGCAGTAGATGTATACTTTGGTGCAATAATAAATTTAGCTATCGAAAAACCTCCTACTGCACCCACAACTACAGTTACAAGAAGCAGTACACTATACCTTTTGATTATTTTAAAAATATCTCTTAGGTCAATTGTTTCCTCGTTGTTCAACAAATTCAACTCCTCTACAATAAAAAATTAATCATCATTTTTTATGATACAACGAAACTTTACACAAGTCAAGCATTTTTTCAAATAACACCAATATTCGTTACAATTATTAATTTATTTTTAAAATCGAAAACAACTTGTATACATGTTGTTTTTACTTTTATTTTTCAAATAATACTTCCATTACAATTTTACGTTCATCAAAATAAATCTTTTGTGTTCCATATATTTGATAATCTTCATGACCTTTACCTGCAAGAACTATTATGTCTCCCGGTTTAGCAATTTTCAGGCAATATTTTATCGCCTCAGCACGATCCTTTATAACCACATAATCCCCACCTGCATGCTGTACACCTGATTCAATATCACATAAAATTTTCTCTACACTCTCAGTTCTTGAATTATCCTCTGTAACCACCGTAATATCAGAAAAAGTTCCCGAAACTTTCCCCATATCATATCTGCGCATTTTGGAACGATCCCCGCCAGCTCCAAAAAGTGTTATTATTCTGTTCGGATTATATTCTCGAAGGGTCAATAAAAAATTTTTCATACTAATAGCATTATGTGCAAAATCTATAATTAAAGTATAATCTCCCGGAACATCAACTATTTCAGAGCGACCCTTCACTTTTACAGTATTCAAACCACATAATATATCCTTTTTACTAAACCCAAGATAATCACAAACTGAAATTGCTGCCAATGCATTATATACGTTGAATTTTCCCGGTAAATTTACATTCACTTTACCTGAAAAAGCTCCTGACACATCAAATGTCACACCTAAATACCCAGGAGTTGAAACTAAAGATTGATTAAATGCGACAATATCCTCACCAAAAGAAAATCCATACGTATGTACATCGCATTCACAATCGCTAAGCAAACTACTTACTACCTTATCATCGCCATTAGAAAATCCTAACGCACACTGATCAAATAATAAACGTTTACAAGCCATATATTCCTCTATAGTATTGTGTTCATTCTTGCTTATATGATCCTCTGAAAAATTTGTAAATATTGCACAATCAAAAAAAATTTCAGATGTACGATGCCACTTTAATCCTAGCGACGAAACTTCCATAACCGCATATTTACACCCATTGTTCACCATTAAGTAAAGTGCCTTTTGAATTTCGTATGACTCTGGTGTTGTATTTTTAGATTTTAACATGTCATTTCCATTGAAAATTCCAATAGTTCCGATCATTCCGCATTTTTGGCCCGAACATTCAATTATACGCTTTATCATAAATGCAGTTGTTGTTTTACCATTTGTTCCAGTTATTCCTATTGTCTTCAATTTTTTAGAAGGATGATTAAAAAAATTTGCCGACATTCTCGCAAGGCATATTCGCGTATCTGAAACTTTTACAATAGTCATATCTGGCATATTTATTTCCTTTTCACATATAAACGCCACCGCACCTTTTTCTTTTGCTTCTCTAACGTAATCATGTCCATCAAAATTCGCACCCTTCAAACACACAAAAACTACTCCTGGAACTACTAATTTAGAATCATAAACAATATCCACTATTTTCAAATCAGTTGTACCACTAAGTAATTCATAATCAATTTCACACAAAATATCATTCAATAACATAACTAGATCACCCTTTGTTTAATGTATATCAAATCGCATTATATAACTACACTTTTCAAAATCGACACAAAACATTAAAATTTATTAAAAAATTAAATCAACAAAACCATCACACGACAAGCTCCACATGTAGTTTTCCCAAGAAACTTTTAAAACCTTACATTTCAACATTCATTGCTAATTTTACACTTTTCATTTAACATTAAGCTTACTTTACTAAATAATCGTTAATACAAAATCAAACACTTCTATTCTAGATCACCCAACTCACATTTTAGTAAAAGCTCTCAACACTATACTAAAAATTTTACCAAAACTCATACGTTCAACATCTTCCGTAGCAAAAATCTCCCCTTCGTCAAGCACTTCATCCACCAAAGAATATACCACTTTTCCAACAACTTGACCTGATTTCACTGGTGCATCTATCATTTCTGGAACTTCAATTGTAGTTTTTATTTTTCTTTCCGAATCTTTTGACAATAAAACCCCTTGTGGTATCTTTGTGTCCAATTGCAAATCATCTTTCATTCCTGCAACAATTTTCAACGGAGTCAATTTAGACTTATCAAACTTCAGTGGCACTACAAAAAAATTTTCAAAACCATAATTTAAAATAATAGCAGAATCACTAAAGCGTGCTTTACTATCATTACAACCAAGAACTACAGAGATCAATGACATTTTATTTCTATTTGCAGTTGCCACCATACAACACCCTGCTCCATCTGTCGTTCCAGTTTTTAATCCAGTAATTCCTGGATACGTTTTCAAAAGTTTATTAGTGCTCACAAGCTGAGTTTTACCATTTCTAAGGTAATCCATCCAAATGGACGTATACGAAAAAATTTGCTCATGTTTCATAAGTTCACGCGACATGATCGCAATGTCATATGCACTACTAACATGACCCTCCTGGTCAAGACCATTACAGTTTTTAAACACTGTATCGTTCATGTTTAATATCTTCGCTCTTTCATTCATCTTAGAAACAAACTTCTCTTCTGACTCATACGTACACTCCGCCAACGCAACTGCAGCATCATTTGCCGATACAATCACAACAGATTTAATTAGATCATTCACACTCATCTTTTCTCCTGCTTCTAAAAAAACATTTGATCCATCCATAGAAGCTGCATGAGAACTAATTAATACCTCATCATCCAATTTAAGCCTCCCGTCATCTATTGCATCAAAAACCAACAGCAATGTCATCACTTTCGTAATAGATGCACACATACGTGCTTCATGAGAATTTTTTTCATAAAGAACTTTCCCCGAATTTGCATCAACCAAAACCGCTGAAGGTGCTGTTACACTTTCAATTCCTGGTTTAGGTTTGGGCTCCGATTTGGCTTCCACGTCAAAACTTGCAAATAAAAACAAAATACCCATCACAAATGAAAATACCTTTTTCATAAAAGAACATACCCCTTTCTATAAAAATCCTATGCGTTAGACTAAAAACTCATTCCATTAAATCATAAAACTTAAACTAATCGCATACACATTTGAAAGAGGTGAATCACAGTGGACAATAAAAAGCAAAAGGTTCAAAATGGTAACATAAAATTATTTGCAATACAAATACTCATATGTATCGCCCTAATTGCCGGATCTGCCGTACTTCAGCGTATAGATCACAACACATTCGATATTGTATATAAAACATTCAAAGAAAAAATTTCTGATCAAATAGTTATCCTTGGAAAAATTGGACCTGCCGTACAAAAGAACAATTCAAATACAACCCATGGAATTACAGCTCCTGATGTAGTTCTCACTGTCCCTTTAACAAACCCAGTTGAAACTGGTTCAATCACATCAAATTTTGGTGTCCGAGAAGATCCTATCTCACACGAAAACAAGAATCATTTTGGATTGGACATTGGTGCTAATATGGGAGAAAAAATTCACGCCGCATTAAGTGGGATTGTCGATGAAACTGGTGAAAATGACACTTTAGGCAAATACATAAGGCTCGATCATAAAAATGGAATAAAAACTCTCTACGCCCACTGCAATGAAATCACTGTACAAAAAGGCGCCACAATACAAAAAAATCAGGTCATAGCATCCATTGGAAATACCGGTAAAAGCACAGGACCACATCTTCATTTCGAATTTTCAATAAATGACATAAAATACGATCCATTACCACTCATAGTGCAAAACACCTGAAAGGAAACCTTCTGCTATGACAATAACTATTTTAGGCTGTAAAGTAGAAATCACATTTCCATTTGTAGCATTACTCTGCACCATGGTCATATTGCAAAGCCCTTATACTGTACTATGGGGTTTTTTTTCCATAGTTGTGCACGAACTTGGACATATCATATACATGATAAATTCAAACACTCCTCCTGATAAAATCAAACTAACCGCATTTTCAATCGACATCGTAGACAACTACTCTTTTTCACGAAGCCAATCAGATACTATTCGCCTTGCCGTCTCTGGACCTTTTGCCAATTTTTGTGTAAGTGGTATTATATTTGTGATTTCTAAATTATTTCATATTACTTCGCTAAATGTCCCGCTCTGGGGCAATTTTTTTCTGGGATGTTTCAATCTTCTTCCAATTGTGTCTCTTGACGGATATCAAATCATTTCCACTTTACTTTCAAAGCACTTGACTTTACCTACTACTTCTATAATAATGCATTTCATTTCAATCATTACATTAATTCCAATTCTAATAATTGGGTTCACATTACTACTTCAATCAAGGTGTAACTTCTCTTTAATTTCTGTCAGCGTATATCTCGTATGTATTCTAATATTTTCATATACAGACTTAATTTAAAAAAACGATCAAAATTACACATTTCTAAAAAATTGTCACTCAAACCAACATATTTAAAATTTCAAGTAATTAATAAACTCACATAAAACAAAAAAACAGCGGAAAAATACCCGCTGCTCGCAAAACGATATATATTTTAAAATAAACTTATACTCTACTTATCATCACTTTGATCTAAAGTTTTTAAAACTGATATTGCATCACTGATAGTCTTTTCATACGCTTCCATCGCATACTTATCAACCTCAGCCTTATTTTTTTCACCATGTGTGAGGCACCCTGCACCTCCAATACATCCACCAATGCATGCCATACCTTCAATAAAATTCGCATCAAGAACATTTTTACTTTTTTTAAACAAAGCCTTTCTACATGCTTCTATCCCGTCACACGAACACGCCTTAAGTTCAAAATCGTCCACATCATGTTCCTTTATACCCTCAGCTACTGCATCAGAAAGTCCACCACAACGCGCAAAAATTCTTCCGAAATACGATGCATTATCTAAAACATCCTCTTGTAACGAAGTTACGTCCAAGTCCTTGCTATCAAATAGTGCTTGCAATTCCTCAAACGTCATAGCCACATCTACATACGGTTTCACTGCATCCTTCTGTACTTCAGCCTTTTTCGCCGTACATGGACCTATAAATACAACTTTACATGGATTTTCGGTTTCCTTGATGTACTTAGCGATTGCTGCCATAGGAGACAAATTATGTGAAACAAACGAAGTCAAATCTGGAAAGAACTTTTCTATGTAACTCACAAAAGCTGGACAACACGAACTCGTAAGAAAACCTTTCTCAACCAACTCACGAGACTCCGCCTCAGCAACCATATCTGCACCAAGAGCAGCTTCAACAACAGAATAAAATCCAAGTTTCTTAAGTCCCGTAATCACTTGCCCCAATTTCGCATACGAAAATTGACTTGAAATTGATGGAGCAACTACTGCATAAACTTTATATTTAGTATTGCCCTTACTCTTTTTAATAAGGTCAATTGCATCCAAAATATACGACTTATCAGTAATTGCGCCAAACGGACACTGATATACACATGCACCACAAGAAATACACTTACTATTATCGATTGCCGCCGCTTTATTTTCGTTCATGGAAATCGCTTTAATTTTGCATGCATTCTCACACGGACGTTTTCGATTAATAATGGCAGTATACGGGCAAACTTTCGCACAAGCACCACAGTCTACACACTTTGATTTGTCGATATGAGCAACATGATTATGATCAAAAGATATTGCTCCTCTTTTACACACATCCTCACATCGATGTGCCAAACACCCTCTACAAGAGTTAGTTACCTCATATCCACCCATAGGGCACTCATCACACGCTGTTTCAATTACTTCAATCACATTTGGATTATCCTTATCTCCACCCATTGCAAGTTTTACACGTTCACTAAGTATAGCACGTTCTTTATAAACACAACATCTCATAGTAGGAGTATTTCCCGGCACAATCGTTTTAGGGATATCAACTAATCGTTCCAGCAATTTATCATTCCACGCAAGTTTTGCAACTTCACGCAAAACTTTATATTTTAGATGTTGAACCTTCGTATCGAATTTCCTCATATTTTTTCCTCCTTCTAAAAATAACTAACTTTTATTCGTTTGCCCATTTTCCTCAAACAATTTGACAATTCTTCTACTAAATTCATTTTTATATTAAAATTAATTGGCAAATCTGGATTTTGATGAGCCGGGTTAACTGCCCTTCCGACATAAAAATTTATATCAGTCGCTTCCTCAAAAAGAAGTCTACAAATTAGCGACGCTCCATCACGCTGAATGCTCCACTTCTCATACAACTCATTTTTATCAAGTGCATCTTTTGCATACTCAATTACTTTATTTATCGTAATGACACCTTCCGTCACAAGATCAACACCCTCAATATGAGCAATAGGTGGCACATCGCTACTCTCAAAATTCAAACTTGCTTCAATTGGTCTTCTAAGGTACTTAGCTGCAATAGATGATGTCGTACCACCACAGATTATATGTTTGCCTTCTTTGGAGAAAAATAACGACATCATACGATTTGCATCATCTCGGTTACGCGGAGGACCAAACAAGATATTCATCGGTTCACGTTTCCTTATTTTCACAACACAAGCTGTTGCGTCATCTCCAGGTTTATGATCATATAACTTATCACATTCATCAACTAACATAGTTGCTAAAGTTTTCGCAGTATACCCCACTGGCGCAATACTTACCATGAAATCTGCAATATCTTCTCTTTTCCAACCAAAGTTAAATGCCGTTCCGATACCCGCATGAGGACAACCGTCACTCATCGCAACAAAAACATCATTTTCCTGCAATTTAATCTGAGATTGATATATTTCTTTTCCTCCGATGTTCATCTTTTTCATTGGGTAATCATACAATTCAAAATTTCGCATCATAATCACATGCGGATTATCATACTGAATTATTTTAGCTAATTTATTTTCTATCAAATGAATAATAGTAAACGTTGAATACGCAACACCCCTTACTGAACAGATCGGTAAAGTTGCTGCAATAGTTGAAACGCAATCTTCTAAAGGAAGATTTTCTGACATCATTGTAGATATAATTTTGCTTGTCAGCGTAGAAAGTATGCTTGCCTTCACTCCGCTACCTAAACCATCAGCTAACACAATAACAACAGAATCTTCACCCTGTTCAACTATATCAACATGATCACCACAAAGTTGTTCACCCGCATGATTAATACTTTTATAACCTACATCCGCACAAAGATTATTCACCGTTAATCGACTCCTTCAGTTTAGTAAGTGCAATTTTTGTTTCCGCTGCAGTTTCACCAAGAAGCGATGCTATTTCTTGTACAATGCGCATTTGTTTATCTACTACTCTATCTGCAATTTCCACTGTTTGTCTGCTAATATTTTCTTTCTTTTCTCGGGCAATTTCCTCTTCAGTTACGTCACGCATCAAGCAAATCAGTAATCTATACTCTTTATCATAAATAATAGTTTCTTCAACATATTTTGCATATTCTGCAAGATATACCCGTTTATCGTGAATATTTCTGCCGGAGCTTAATACCGACAAAAAATCTTTTGGATCAAGGATTCTAACAACTCCCTCTCCTAAAACATCTGATTGATATCTTAAGTTCATAATCTTAAGAGCGGCTCTATTTATTTTCTGGACCTCAAGTTTATCATTTAGCAAAATAAGTCCATTCGGGGTGTTACGTACTATATTATCAGAAAAACTCTCAGCTTTATCTTTTAGATACGGCAAGCACATAGAGATATCTGCTTTACCATGATATATTGCGATAGCCTTTTCTCGACAGGTATCGTATCCACACGAACCGCAGTTTAATTCATCTGCTGTTTTCATTTTTCCCATGCGATGTAAAATTTCAACTATTTCCGACTCACTTGGTGGTTGAAGCCGGCGTTCAATAGCAATAAAACTCTTCTGCAACGATAACCTATCCGGTTGTTCCACTATGAAATCATTTTTGCCTGCAAACTGTGACACTGACATATAATCCTTCACAGGAGACCTATGGAATTTTTCCATAACAGGGCCTCCTACACAACTACCTACACAAGCCGACATTTCAATAAAGCAATTATGTATATTTCCGTTCTCTATATCTTTAAGTGCCGCTATACAATTATCCACACCATCAAACGACATATATGTATATTTAGGGTTATCCTTTGCCATAGTCTTCAAGATTCCACCTGCAGTTGGAAAGAATCTTGCCCTACTATTTTCAGATTTATCAAGTTTACGCTCAAAAGCGATATTTTCAGACTTTAGCCAAGAAGTTAATTCATCAAATGTCAATACAGCATCTACTATTCCATCATAGTACTGAGCTTCATCCTTCTTAGCAACACACGGACCAATAAAAACTGTCTTCGCATTTGGGATACGATGTTTTATGTCTTTACAGTGTGCCTGCATTGGTGAAAGTACATCTGCCAAAAATGGCAACTGTCTTGGAAAATACTTTTGTATTAGCAAATTAATCGAATGACAACAAGAACTTATAATAATATCTCTATTATCCTCATTAATCATTCGATCATATTCATTTTTAACAATTGTTGCCCCTATTGCGGTTTCCTCCACATCATAAAAGCCAAGCTTTTTCAATGCATTTCTCATAGCACCTATTCCAACTTCCTCATAGTTTGCGATGAACGACGGAGCCATACTCACAATCACAGGATCACTGCTTTGCAATAAAACCTTCACCTTTTCAGTTTCATCAACTATTTGCTTGGCGTTTTGTGGACACACAACAAAGCACTGGCCACACATTATGCACTCATTTCCTATAATGTAAGCCTGATTTCCTGAAAAACGAATAGATTTCACTGGACAGTGTCGGATACATTTATAGCAATTTTTGCAGTTTGATTTTTTTAATGTTAAACATTCCATACTATCACTTCCCCTGCAAGTTTAGCTTATTTAACACCTTTTCTTTGAAAAAATCATCAAAGTTATTCGGTACAACTGATCTATACACGATATCATCTATTATAACAGTTACACCAACACGGTTGCAGTTGCCGGTACAAAAAGTACCGGCAAGCGTAACATCTTTTTCAAGTTTATATTCTCTTATCGCCTCTTGGAACAAATCTACAATTTCTTCAGATCCATTCAAGTGGCACGCTGAACCTACACAAATTTGAATAATCATTTTATTCAAACCTTTTTAAGAATATTCTCGTTAAAGAAATCTTCTACTGTGTCAGGCGATACAGAATATTCCGAATTACCAATAGTTACACAAACACCATGTTGACATTTACCCATACAAAAAGTCCCTGCAAGTTCCACTTTATCACCGAGGTTATTTTTGTTAATAAGATACTGCAACTGCTCCACCACTTGTCGTGAACCTTTAATGTGACAAGACGAACCTATACAAACAGTAACTTTCATGAAATTTCCTCCTTATTCGTAATCCACAACATCTATCCAAGAATATAAGAATTCACGTTCAGCTGCATTTCCTTTAGCAAGTTGAGATGCTGCCACAATAGGCATCCATCCTTGAACGTACTGTTTTGCCGTATCGCTCTTTTTACAAAACAGTTCAAGATAACGTTTTGCCCCATCTATATCGCCATTCAACCAAAATCTCAAGTATATGCGCGCCGCATCTGCTGAAGCGTTTCCTTGGGTAGCGTGTGACCAATCTATAATGTACGGTAGCCCATCTTCTGAAATTATAATATTAGACGGACTAAAATCACCGTGACATACTTTATTATGTTTTGGCATTCCTTCAATTCGCGTATGCAAATCATAACGAACCGTTGCTGATAAATCTGTCTGACTTATTTTACAATTCATCTTATCTTTTAGTTTGTTTAATAATGGACATCTTTTCGAATGCATCTCAAGCTGCAGATTAACAAACATCTCAAGATATTCTTCTTTTTTATCTGGATTTTCTTTCATAAGTTGCGCTAAAGTTTTTCCTTTAATGTACTCTGACACAATAGTCCATTTTTCATCGATCATTGTGACCTCAAGTATTTTTGGGATATTTAACCCAGTTTCTTCTATTCGAGCCTGATTAAGTGCTTCATTCAACACATCTGCCTTCGAGTATGTTTTATCAAAAACCTTCAAACACTTATCACCATCATGATAAACCGTCTTATTATTACGAACTGCAATTATTCTGTCAAGATTCATAAAGCAAACCTCCTTATGCCTTTTTCATACCGTTTTTAGCACGATTGTACGTTTTTTTAAAATCATCAGTATTATTCACCTTCTGGACATTGTCGACACCTGGCACATCCTTTTCTTGAAAATGCTTATCTCCATAATAAGCATTAAGATACATCTGTTTTATCTCGCTCATCAATGGGTAACGTGGATTTGCACCAGTGCACTGATCATCAAAAGCCTGTTCTGTCATTTCATCAAGACGATCGAGGAAATTCTTTTCATCAATACCATAATCCTTGATAGTTTTCTTTATTCCCACACGTTCTTTTAATTTATTAATTGCTGCAATCAAATTTTCAAGTTTTTCTTCATCAGTATTTCCACCAAGTCCCAAACAATCTGCAATTTCAGCATATCTGGCCAAAGTATGCGGATGATCATATTGAGAAAACGTACCCATCTTAGCAGGAACTTCCGACGCATTAAATCTCAGCACTTCTTCGATCATCAAAGCATTTGCTACACCGTGAGCAATATGATGGAAAGCACCTAGTTTATGTGCCATAGAATGACATACACCTAAAAATGCATTTGCAAAAGCCATACCAGCAATAGTAGCTGCATTAGCCATTTTCTCACGAGCTTCTATATCGGTTTGACCATTCTCATACGCACGTGGCAAATACTCAAAGATCACTCTCAAAGCCTGACGAGCAAGCCCGTCTGTATATTCAGTTGCCATAACAGAAGCATATGCTTCTAAAGCATGAGTTACCGCATCAATACCGGACGCTGCAGTCAATCCTTTTGGAGCACTCATATGAAAGTCCGTATCAATTATAGCCATATTTGGAAGAAGTTGATAATCCGCAAGAGGATATTTAACTCCCGACTTTTCATCTGTGATAACAGCAAAAGGAGTCACTTCACTACCGGTTCCAGCAGATGTTGGTATTGCAATAAAATATGCCTTTTCGCCCATTTTAGGGAAAGTATACACACGTTTACGAATATCCATAAATCTCATCGCCATATCCATGAAATCTACTTCCGGATGTTCATACATAACCCACATTATTTTTCCAGCATCCATCGCCGATCCGCCACCAAGAGCAATTATACAATCTGGATTAAACATTCTCATCTGCTCTGCGCCAGCCTTAGCACATGCCAATGTTGGATCTGGTTCCACATTAAAGAACGTCGTATGCTGTATACCCATTTCATCCAATTTATCTGTAATTGGAGTGGTATATCCATTTTTGTATAGGAAACTATCTGTAACGATAAATGCACGTTTTTTACCCATTACATTCTTTAACTCGTCAAGAGCTACAGGTAAGCAACCTTTCTTTGTGTAAACCTTTTCAGGTGCTCTAAACCACAACATATTTTGTCTCCTTTCCGCCACTGTTTTTATATTGATCAGATGTTTTACGCCAACATTCTCTGAAACACTATTTCCACCCCAAGAACCACATCCGAGCGTTAACGACGGAGCTAATTTAAAGTTATAAAGATCGCCTATTCCACCATGTGATGAAGGTGTATTCACAAGAATTCTGCAAGTTTTCATACGTGACACAAATTCATTTAATTTTTCTTTTTCAGATACTTCATTAAGATAAATAGATGACGTATGTCCATACCCACCATCTGCTATTAGATGTTCTGCTTTATCAAACGCCTCGTGAATATCTTTAACTTTGTACATTGCTAAAACAGGAGAAAGTTTTTCATGTGCAAACTCTTCACTTAAATCAACACTTTCAACTTCACCAATTAAAATTTTAGTTCCTTCAGGAACTGTAATTCCTGCAAGCTCAGCAATTTTCACAGCAGACTGACCCACAATTTTGGCATTAAGGGCACCATTTATGATAATTGTCTTTCTAACTTTCTCAATTTCATTTTCTTTCAAGAAATAGCATCCACGTGCCATAAACTCATCTTTTACTGGATCGTAGACATTTTTGTGCACAATAACTGACTGTTCCGATGCGCAAATCATACCATTATCAAACGTTTTTGAATGAATAATAGAATTCACCGCCAAAACAATATCTGCCGTTTCATCAATAATTGCTGGTGTATTTCCCGCACCAACACCAAGGGCTGGTTTTCCGCTTGAATATGCAGCTTTAACCATACCTGGACCACCTGTTGCAAGGATTGTATCAGCTTCTTTCATAAGCAAATTTGTCATTTCAAGGCTAGGAACATCAATCCACTCAATAATTCCCTCAGGAGCACCAGCAGCCACTGCAGCATCAAGTACTAACTTTGCTGCTGCAATAGTTGATTTCTTTGCTCTTGGGTGAGGACTGATAACAATCGCATTTCTCGTTTTCAGTGCAATTAAGCACTTAAATATTGCTGTTGAAGTCGGATTTGTTGTAGGAATAACCGCTGCAATTACACCTATTGGTTCTGCAATTTTCTTAATTCCGTACGACTTATCTTCTTCTATAACACCGCAAGTCTTTGCATCCTTATACGCATTGTAAATATATTCTGCTGCATAATTGTTTTTTATGATTTTATCTTCCACTACCCCCATACCGGTTTCTTCTACTGCTAACTTTGCCAAAGGAATTCTCGCTTTATTCGCCGCCAAAGCAGCTGCTAAAAAGATTTTATCAACCTGTTCTTGTGTATACGTAGCAAATTTTCTTTGAGCCACTCTTACATTTTCAAGTACCTCTTCTAACATTTCTACGCCATCAACAATTTTTCTTTCTTTCATTTTCATAAACGCAACCTCCTAAAAATAAATAATGACATATAAATTATAAATTTGAAAAGTTAACACAAAATAAACCACTTGCTTATAATTTTGTGCTTAGATCAAATATGACTTAACCTCGTATTAACTTATTACCTCATTGAGAATAACATTCCCCATTAATATTTTAACAAATTTTAATTTATTTTGCAATGATTATTTTTACATACCTGTATTGTATTTATCGATATACCTTTTATATAATGGCAAACATTACACATCCTTTTTCCAACCTGATTCCACATCACAATACATTTTTTGAACATCTTCTGGCAATAATTCATCTCCCAGAAAATCTTTTAATTTTTTCGTTGCAAGCTCGTACCTGTTGTTTAGGATTGTGTTCACATCTGGCAACTCATCACAAGAGTGTACTTTATATAGCAACATTTCAAGATACGCATCATCCCGTTGTTTACAAAGCAAATATATTCTCAATTGTCTGTCAAAAACCGTATCAAAATCATATACCCTAAAATCTGACTTTGATCTCACAATTTCACCAGCATACCTATTCCAACCAAAAATTTCATCATTGCTTTTTATTATATCAACTTTCAGTTGTTTTCCATTCACAGACGTTGTTATTGTAAACAATTCCAATGGATACAATGCTCTATCCAATAATGAATCACTTATAGTAGGTGAAATTGATTCAAACAATAATCTTTTCGCAGCATCCTCTCTACTTTTCAAATAATTTATTACTTGCTCAAGGTCAGCTCGAGTAAGCCCTCGAATCAAAGTTTCAAAACCTTCACCAAACAAACCCAATTCCGACTCATCTACCCCACTAAACAAACGTCCAATACTCCTCTTGATACTCATAAATCCCTGAGATATTTTTGACCATATTCCTTCTGCAGCCGGATCCGATACGAACGTTCTGAGCGACGCTGCCACAGCATAATCAATTTTTGTTCTGGACCATTGTCGTTGAAGCAATGCAGCTCTAACATTTACATCTTCTGAAAAATCAAATCTAGAAATCAAAGAAAGTTTTCTTCCACAATCATACTCTTGTCTACCAGCACCAATGCATTTAGTAATTGAATTAAAAGTATCCGCACTGCCACTAACATCTGCATTTAATTCAACTAACTCCTCTTCAGAAATCTTAATTGAATGTATATAATCTGAAACTTCTGCACTAGAACCCTCTACCCCTTCAAGTTCAAGATCAAATTGTAATTTTCTCAAGTTTTCCACTAGTTCAGGGTACATCGCATCTTGAAGGGCCAGTAACCAATCGCAGCAAGATTTTTCTTTTTTTCTACACTGTTTAGCCAAATCATATTTTTGAGACAAAACGTACTCTCTTTCCAAATTAATATTTTTCTTAAGGTAATCCAAAACAGATCTTACTGTCGCTACTTGTTCAAGTTCTGGTCTTATTTCATCTTTAGGAAAAAAACTCTCTGCATCACACATCATCCTTCCGGAATTTGGAGTAACGTAGTTTTTGTATATTTCGCCATGATTTTCTGTAAAATACACATTCACATCATCACTCAACATATACGGTACATATTGAATAGTAGCAATTCTTTCATCAAAATGAATAGCCTTTTGTGATATCCAATTCATAATAACTGTTTTGTCACTATTGCTATCAAAAACATTAAAAAATTCCTCAACTATCTCTTCCGCTTCTTTTAAACCTATCGTACGAACTTCATTAAGATCTGTATCCTTTCCCACTTTTAAAATTTTCCAATCATTATCCGGTATAACATCAAATTTTGCATGGTGTATTTGACCCGCATAATCTAAAAAACTTTTTATATTGCTAAGCGATGCCTTGCCATCTTCGTCATAAGTAATTACCCTATCACAATGTGCCAAATTAAAGCTATCCTCAATAGTATGGCATATCATCCCAAGTGCTCTATTTTTTAGGTACTCTATATCGCGATAATCCTTTTCTTTTGGATTAAAGCTCAAAACCCTATCTAATATAATTTCGGCATATAACTGCCACTTAAAGTCATTCATTCTCAAGAACTGTGGTTCTGATTTTTTGGCACTATATTCTGATTCTAGAATAAAACAACTTAATAATTCAATAGAATCTTTATCATGTAAAAATGACTGTAAAGTAGTTTTTTTACTTTTCAATATCGATTCGAAGTCCTCAATCAAACTACTATGTTCCTTCATAAATTTCACAAGATTTTGTTTTAATTTCTCTTGTTCTAACTCTGAACTTTCTACCTTTTTTTTCGTATAACGTACCACATCCTTACTACTCATTACAAGTTTCTTCATTCTAGGATCTTCTATGTCTTCTGATTCAGGACCGTCCTTTGCAAAAGCAACAGCAAATTCCAGCCATTTCATAATAAATTCATATGTTTTCTCTTGTCCTAAACTTTCACCTGATCCCGATTCACAGTTCATACAATGCAAATAATTCCCCCTATTGTTATGAGAAAATCTTGCATTTATTTCTTCGTCATCCTCGTCCTTTACGCTTTCAAACATCTGTGTCCTAAAAAGATGCGTAATTTCATCCGAAATGTCAGTGTAATTCTTATAGCCTGGCAATATCTCATTTCTACGCATATACGATTTCATAAAGCTTTCATACTTGTGACTCATTAAATCATTCCAATATGATCCCTGTTCAACTGCTGCAGAAATTTTATTTCCACTATGGGATCTTAAATACGCCACATCAGTTATCAATTCATGTGCAGATTGCAACCGCGTATCTGTTGGAAGATTTTCTAGTATCCAATCATTAAAATTCTGTGCCATATGCGAATTCAATCCATCTGGATCGGAATCGTATTCCGACCAATCTGCTCCAGTTGTACCTTTTAAAAAAGGGGCCGAACTTCCACTTGTCCACGCCATCACCTTAACTTCTTGTGATAATGCACAAATCATTACACAAGATAAACAGATTGCTAAATTTTTTCTTATAGACTTAAACTTCATACAACCACCCTTTCACATAATTTTTAATTAAAACATTAACTATAAATGGATTAACCAACAGCTAATGTAAAAAACACCAATAAAGCTTTTTATAGAAAAATTAGTCCTTACAGTAACTTCCCTCCATTCTTACCATTATTATGAAACTCTTATGATTTACACAAAATTCTACAGAATAACAATAATTATGCATATTATTCATTTAAATGTATAACAAATGAAATATTTGCTTTTTATTTATTATATCATATCGCGTTTTACATATCAATATATAAAATATGCCGAATTTTTCTTACTGGTACCTTTCAATAAGAAACTTTGCCTAATACAACTGCACAACTTTGCACACACGAACTTCTTCTATTATTTGCCTTTGCCGTTACGTTCTCTCAATGGTTGTACTTTTTTTGGTGTTTTCGGTAATTTTAATTCCTGATTTCATACCCAAATTCACGTGCTCTCTACATCCTACTAGATTCGTCTCCTATTTTTCATTCTGCAATATCCCTAGTATACAAAAAATGCAGATCACAACGCCTTTTTCTCCTCATAGTTGTGAACTGCAAATTATGATTTTTTCTTTAAATTTTTATAATAATGCGAATTTAAAGTTATACGTTACTTCTCTTTACGCAATACTTTATTTCAAAATTTGAAACAATCGATAATATTTTAAGACTTTAAAAATAGAGCTATTAATTAGATATGTTAAGCTATTTTTTGAACTATCCATTTTTTATGAATTGATACAACAATATCAACTAAATTAAATTTTTTCTACCTCGAGGATCAACTCTTCAAGTAACCTATCTTCCGGAACTTTTCTTAAAATTTGACCATATTTAAATATAAGTCCTTCACCTTTGCCTCCAGCTATACCAATATCTGCTTCCCTTGCTTCGCCTGGACCATTCACAGCACAGCCCATTATCGCAACAGTAATGTCCTTATCAATATTACCAAGCCTATTTTCTGCTTGGGTTACTAAATTAAGCAAGTCTATTCTGGTTCTCCCACACGTTGGACAAGAAACAATTCGGATTCCTCCATTACGAAAACCTAGGGATTTCAAAATATCAAAACCTACCTCAACCTCACGCACAGGGTCTGCCGTAAGTGAAACTCTAATTGTATCACCTATTCCTTGAAGTAGTAGCGCACCAATTCCACACGCTGATTTAATAATCCCCATTCGTTCGCTACCGGCTTCTGTAACCCCCAAATGTAAAGGGTAATTGCACTTTTGAGCCGCAAGGTGATATGCATCTACCATAGTAGAAACATCTGAAGATTTCATAGAAATCACTATATTTGTAAAATCACACTGTTCAAGCAAATCTACATGATATAAAGCACTTTCACACAATGCTTCCGCAGTAGGATGTCCGTACTTTTTCAATATTTCCCTCTCAAGTGACCCTGAATTTACTCCAACACGAATAGGAATTCCCTTTTTATTGCACGCATCTGCAACTAATTTAACTTTGTGTCTATCTCCTATGTTGCCTGGATTTATACGAATTTTATCTATTCCCGCATCTACTGACGCAAGCGCCAATTTATAGTCAAAATGTATGTCTGCAACAACTGGTACAGAAACTTTCTCTTTTAGTGCTGCAACTACTCTAACTGCATTCATATCTGGAACTGCAACCCGAATTATTTCACAGCCACTTTCTTGTAAATTCAAGGCCTGCTTAACATTTCCAATCACATCTGTTGATGGCACATTTAGCATTGATTGCACAGATATCTGATTTTTTCCACCAATCTGTACATTTCCAACATTAACAACTTTTGTCTCATGTCTTTTCAAGTTAACCACCAATTCCTTTTCCGGTAAAAATTCTAAACGTATCACTAAATGCTACAAACAACATAAGCATCATTAATAAAACCATTCCTACCGTATGAACATATCCTTCATACTTGGGATTTATCGGTTTACGGCGAATCGCTTCTATTATTAAAAATACAATCCGACCTCCGTCAAGTGCTGGAAATGGCAATAAGTTCATAACACCTAAATTTATAGTTATCATTGCCATAAAACTTATAATATTATTAACCGCCTGACCAAAGCTTTCTTGCAATCCCTGCGACGCTAAACTTGAAATTGTCGTAGTAATGCCTATCGGGCCTGCCATATCACTTAACTTAATATGTCCCTTTATCATTTCAACAAGCGACACCCATACAAATTTAACAGTTGATGCCGATTCTACAAAAGATCTACTTATCACTGTAAAAAAGGTTTTCTCACATGACACTGTAGTAAAATCATAAACTAGCATTGACCTTTCTGCATTTTCACCCTTTTTCATTTTGAAAGGAACTGATTCAAGGTTTAACTTTCGTCCATCTCGCTCAACCTTCATATCAAATGAAATTTCTTCAGCATTTTTATCTGCAGTAGCATTTGCAAGCGTCATAGCCGAATATATGTCTTTAGCTGTCCACACAGGATAGCCATCAATTGATAATATTTTATCATTAGAATGAAGTACTTGACTTGAAACTGCCCCATCCGCAAATTTATCCACCACAGTCGTTGAAAACCTTGGAGCTTGAGATAACAATATTAACATCAATATTATTCCAAGTATGAAATTCATAACTGCACCCGCTGCTACAATACATATACGCTTCCACACTGGTTTCTTTCCAAAGGAACACTCATCATCACTTTGTTTATCCTCACCTTCCATTGCACAAAACCCGCCTATTGGAAACAATCTTAATGCATACTTAGTTTCGCCCTTACTAAAATAAAAAATAGTAGGTCCCATCCCAATTGCAAATTCATGGACTTTCACACCAGCCCACTTTGCAAAAATAAAGTGACCAAGTTCATGTATAAATATAACTAATCCAAATAATAATATCCCTATTATGATAAGATAAATACTAATACGAATGTCTCTAGTAATAACCTCAAAAAATGTCACTATCAAAAAGATCACAAAAGCAATTGTAATCATTAACTTATGTTCTTTTTTTATTTTATCTCCCTTATAAAATTTCATCATGTAAAATGACATACAAAACAATACAATCGTCACGGAAATTAATATTCCATTAAATATCATCAACATCACCTCTTACGAAATTCCGTGCCAATTCATCAGCACGTGTCACATCTTCAATTGACTCTATTTTTTTACTTTTTATTCTCTCAAAAGCCCTTTCTACTACATCTCCTATATCAAGAAAGGAAATCATATCAGCTAGAAATAATTTCACAGCTTCCTCATTTGCGCCATTTACAATTGCAGGAGCAGTTCCACCAGCAGATATAGCTTTTCTACAAATTTTCATACATTTAAATAAATCCTCATCTGGAGGATAAAAAGAAAGAGTTTTTAGCCTTGATAACTCCAACCGTTCTACTGACGACTCAATCCGATCAGGAAACGTAAACGCATATTGGATAGGAATTCTCATATCCGGTACACCCAGTTGTGCAATGACCGATCCATCTACATACTCAATCAAAGAATGCACTATACTTTCTCTGTGCACAAGCACATCAATATCACTTTCGTCCATATCAAAGAGCCAAGTTGCCTCTATTATTTCCAAACCTTTATTCATCATTGTGGCTGAATCTATTGTGATTTTCGCTCCCATATCCCAATTTGGATGATTTAAAGCTTGTTTTGGTGTTACCTTTTTCAAGTCACTTACTTTTTTCCCGAAAAAAGGTCCACCCGATGCCGTCAAAATAAGCTTTTTCAGATGTTTTTTATCAACACACCCTTGTAAGCACTGAAAAATTGCCGAATGTTCACTATCTACTGGTAAAATACGCACATTTTTTTCACGCGCAGCATTCATTACAAGCTCACCCGCAACTACAAGTGTTTCTTTATTTGCAAGTGCAATATCTTTACCTGCTTCTATTGCAGACAGTGTTGGGTACACACCGACCATTCCAACTACAGAATTCAAAACCATACTAGCTTCTTTAACACAGGCTACTTCACGTAAGCCATCCATTCCTGAAAAGACTTTTATTTTTGTGTCCTTCAATACATTTTTTAGTTCATGTGCAGCTTCTTCATCATATGCTGCTACAACTAACGGTTTATATTCCCTTGCTTGTTTTGCAAGCAATGATACATTTTTACACGCAGCCAACGCATAAATCGGTATCTGAAGCTTTTTAGCAACTTCCAAAGCTTGCGTACCGATTGACCCTGTTGAGCCTAAAATAGACAGTCCTGTTAAAATTCTCGTTTTATCCAACAAATCTCACCGCCACTAAAAAATATACTGCCATAAACACAAACGGAGATACAAATACCACACTATCAACACGATCTAAAACCCCACCATGCCCTGGTATAAGATTTCCGAAATCTTTAACTTTACATATTCTTTTGACATATGAGAAAAACAAATCCCCAAGCATAGAAATAATTGATCCTACAGCTGTTATAAGAGCAACAAGCAAATAATTAATTTCCATTTTTGAACCAAGTATCCATATTTTGATAAATACGAACACTATCAAAGAAACTGCAACTGATGTAATCAATCCACATATTGAACCCTCAATTGTTTTTTTAGGGCTTACATCCTCACATAACTTAGTTTTTCCAATATAGCTACCACCAAAGTATGCGCCCGTATCGGTAACACATGCAATCAATAAGACCCACATTACAAAGTATCCGCCATAAACTCCACCGAGATCTCTAAGTTCAACTAACATACGCAAAAATAATGAAACAACCACATTCAAAACGTATACCACTACTAAGTCCTTAAAATTACAAAATTTACGAAGTGCCAGCGCAATAACCATATAAAAGAACGTATACACATACCATACTAACAACCACGTAAGATTAAATTTTAAAAAAGGAGAAAGAGCCTGAAATATGAATGTAAGCATCATAGGAACTAATACATTCTTATTTTCGCTGCAGTTTACAAATCCAAACACAGAAAATAATTCATGTGCACCTACTATACATGCAACTGCAATAGAAATATTTAACCACTGTGGAAAATCAGAATCAAAATACAAAAAGGTAATAAAAAGTAACGCAGTAACAATACCATATATAGTTTTTTTGATCAATTCACACACCTCCAAATCGTCTATTTCGTTGAGAAAAATTTTCCACAGCCTTATTAAGGTCATCTGTTGTAAAATCGGGCCACAATATATCCATTATTACATATTCCGAATATGCAGACTGCCATAATAAAAAATTAGATGTTCTATGTTCACCGCTTGGTCGAATAATAAGATCCGGGTCTGGAATATCCGAAGTATACAAATGACTTGATATCATTTCAGCAGTTATGTCCTTTGATGATATCACATTATTTTCAATTTCCTGAGCTATACTTTTACAAGCATGAACTATTTCGTCCCTACCACCATAATTCATTGCTATAAGTAAAGTCATCCCCGTCTTATCTTTAGAGCTGTTTTCCACTTCTTTGATAAGCTTTTGCAAATCCGATGAAAAAGCGCTCGTATCACCGATAAATTTCACTTTTATATTTTCGTCCTGAAAATCTCTCAAAGCTTCCACCAAATACTGTTTGAACAAATTCATAAGTGAATCCACTTCATCTTTAGGTCTTTTCCAATTTTCCGTAGAAAACGCATATACTGTCAAAAACTTAACTCCTATAGATTTACAATGCAAAGTAATTTTACGAAAAGTTCTTGCTCCTGCCACATGGCCTGCTGAACGTGGTAATTTTCGTTTTTTTGCCCAACGTCCATTACCGTCCATTATAATCCCAATATGCACAGGAACATCTTTTTCACATAAACTCGTATTTTTTTTCTTTCGGTTAAATAGTTTCATCAAATCGACATAACCTCAGTTTCTTTCTTTGACGTCATGTCATCTATTATTTTACAGTATTTATCCGTAATGTCTTGCATTTTCTTTTCCCCGTCCTTAAGATCGTCCTCTGTGATTTCAGAACTTTTTTTCATTTTTTTCAATTTATCTATTGCATCTCTTCTAATAGACCGGACTGACACTTTGGAATCTTCACAAAGCTTTGATACATCTTTAACAATTTCCTTTCTTCTATCCTCTGTAAGTGGTGGAAATATTATTCTTATAACTTTTCCATCATTTTGGGGATTTATCCCCAAATCAGAAGATTGAATTGCTTTTTCAACAGCACCAATTACAGATAGATCCCACGGTTGTATCGTAAGTGTTCTTGCTTCAGTTACTGATACCGCTGCTAACTGTTGTATCGGAGTGGGTGCACCATAGTAATCCACCATAATTTTATCAAGAACCGCTGGATTTGCTCTTCCAGCTCTTATAGATGTATATTCGCCTGCCAATACATCTATTGTTTTTTTCATCTTTGTTTCTGCCTCTTTAAATATGTTGTTCATTGTCATAACCTCCACTAGATATAATAAAATTGTTATTTCTTTTCTACTATTGTACCGATTGATTCACCGCACACAGCTGAAACTATATTTTCCGGGTTATCGATGTTAAACACCATAATCGGAATTTTACTCTCTTGGCAAAGTGAAGCTGCCGTACTATCCATAACTTTCAAACCTTCATTAAGTACTTGTGCAAAAGATACATTATCATATTTCACTGCATTTGTATTTACTTTTGGGTCACTATCATACACACCATCAACCATTGTTGCTTTCAATATTATATTCGCATTAATTTCCGCAGCGCGAAGTGCCGCAGCTGTATCAGTTGAAAAAAACGGACTACCGGTTCCACAACCAAAAATTACCACTCTACCCTTTTCCAGATGTCGAACTGCTTTACTTCTAATACACGGTTCTGCGATTTGTTGCATAGTAATCGCAGTTTGTACACGTACCTGTACTCCGAGCGTTTCAAGCGCATCCGCAAGTCCAAGTGCATTTATCACCGTAGCAAGCATCCCCATATGATCGGCACGTATTCTATCCGATTTGGTAGTAGATCTTCCTCTAAAGAAGTTACCACCTCCTACCACTATACCAATCTGCACACCAAGATCAACACATTTTTTTATAGCTTTGCAAATACTTAACACCGTATCATCATCTAGTCCGTGAGAATTATCTCCTGCCAAAGCCTCTCCACTAAGTTTCAATAATACCCTGTCATATTTTTTTTCCAAACAACTGCACCTCTTTAAATATAGTCTTTGTATTAAAATATTAATCTAATGCACGTTTTCCATACATTTGACTTATTTTTAAAATATATCCATATATACAAACTAGAGCACAGGATACCCTGTACTCTAAGTTTTATAAATTAAAATTATTTCATCATGCTTGCAACTTCGTCAGCGAAATTGTCTTCACGTTTTTCAAGACCTTCACCTTTTTCAAATCTAGCAAAACCTGAAATTTTTATATCCGTACCGAGTTTTTGACTAATGTTTTTGCAATATTGTTGAACACTAATGTTACCATCTTTAACAAATGGTTGATCAAGTAAACAAACATCTTTAAAGAATTTGACTATACGGCCATCAACGATTTTTTCTGCAATATGAGCAGGTTTGCCATCATTAACTACTTGCTCAACTAAAATTTTTCTTTCATGCTCAACAACATCTGCTGGCACAGACTCTCTATCCAAATAAGCTGGATTTACAGCTGCCACCTGCATTGCTATGTCCTTCGCAAATACTTTAAATTCATCATTTTGAGCTATAGCATCTGCATTTTCAAATTTAACAATAACGCCAATTCGACCGTCTGCATGAATATAACTAGACAATACACCCTCAAATCTTTCAAATCTACGAATTTTTATATTTTCACCAATTGTAAGAACTTTTTCTTGTACTAAAGATTCCACTGACTCATTTGTTCCAGACGCAGTGCATTTCATAAGTGCATCAATATCTGAAGGATTTTGTTCCATAACAGTATTCGCACAAGTTTTTACAAATTCTTTAAAATCAGCATTTTTAGCAACAAAGTCAGTTTCCGCATTTACTTCAATCAAAACTCCTACATTGCCGTTTTCATTCAAAGCAGCATATGCCATACCTTCAGCTGCAATTCTACCTGATTTTTTTGTTGCCGCAGCAAGACCTTTTTCTCTCAAAATATCAATAGCTGCTTCCATGTCACCATCGGTTTGTGTAAGAGCCTTTTTGCAGTCCATCATTCCACAACCGGTCTTTTCTCTCAAATTTTTTACATCTTTTGCTGTAAATGACATTACAATACACCACCTAATTTAAAATTACAATATAAGATTACTCTGCTTCTACTTGTTCTGCAAAATCCTCGGTCATTTCCTCAATAGTTACCTCAGCTGCTGCAGCACCCATTTGCCCTTCATTCCCTTCAATTATCGCATTGGCTATAACTGATGAAAGAAGTTTTACTGCACGAATTGCATCATCATTTCCTGGTATAACATAGTCAACATCATCAGGATCACAATTGGTATCTACTATTGCGATAACTGGAATTCCAAGCTTTTTAGCTTCAGATACAGCAATCTTTTCTTTTCTCGGATCTACTATGAAAAGTGCTCCCGGAAGTTGTTTCATATCCTCTATGCCACCCAAGAACTTCTCTAACTTTTCTATCTCAAGTTTAAGTTTTATAACTTCTTTTTTCGGTAAAAGTTCAAATGTACCATCAGCTTCCATTTCTCTTAGTTGCTTTAGACGATCAATACGATGTTTAATTGTAGCAAAATTTGTCATCATGCCACCAAGCCAACGAGCATTCACATAATAAGCTCCCGCTCTTTGAGCCTCTTCCTTAACAGAATCCTGAGCCTGTTTCTTTGTTCCTACAAAAAGAACTGATTTTCCTTCTGCTGATAAATCTCTAATAAATTTATAAGCTTCCTCAAGCTTCTTTACAGTTTTCTGTAAATCGATAATGTAAATTCCATTGCGTTCTGTGAAGATGTACTTTGCCATTTTAGGATTCCATCTTCTTGTCTGGTGTCCAAAATGAACACCTGCCTCCAGTAATTGTTTCATTGATACTACTGACATAATTTTTTCCTCCTTATGGTTTTAACCTCCGCCTCACAAAAATCTAAGCAAACCAGCAAATGTATACCGGCACCATCTACTTGTCAGCAAGGCGTGTGTTTTGTAAAAATATTATAACATAAAAAGCAAAGGATTGCAAGTATATTTTTTTATTAATTTATTATCACTAGATTAAAACAAAGATTGCAACAAATCGGAGTTTTATATAAACTTAACGTTATTTGTTTAACTGTTGTATTTTTTATTTTGGACTAAACATTTTATCTTAAAATAAACTCCTATTATAAATATAATTATACATGGAAGTATTATTAAATCCCCAATATATGAATAAAGCGACCTTGAAGAATTAGGAACAAGATTTCCTACAATAACCTCTTCAGAATTTGGACAAGAAAATTTTTCGATTGCCCCAGAAGAAGATATAATCGCCGAAATACCTGTATTTCCAGCCCGTGCCATATCTTTTTTATTTTCAACACAACGCATTATAGCATGACATAAATGCTGTCGTAATGCTGAACTTTCACCAAACCAAGAATCATTGCTAACCATAAGAAAATACTCCGCACCTGCAACAGTACTCTCACGCGCAACATATGGGTATATTGACTCATAACAAATTAATCCACCTGCTTTTCCAAAAAGTGTGTCTAATGTTGTTGCTTCTGTACCAGCTACCATATTACCGATTTGTGTAGAAAAGGATTCTGGTATCACCTCACTAAATGGAACGTATTCACCCATAGGTACCAATTCACGCTTATAGTACACCTTCGGTACAACCCCATCTGCCCTAACTACCGCTAATGTATTATATTCATTATTTTCACCGTCTAATATACCTGTTACAAGCGTCGCGTTTTTCTCTTTAGCAAATCTTTTTAGATACGAAAGCGTTTCTCTATCATGAATGTTCATTGTTACCGCAGTCTCGGGCCAAAGGTATATATCTGGATTTTCTTCACAGGCTTTATCTGATAATTTTTTATAACTTTTCAAGGAATCCAAATGTGACATACTCCATTTTGTCCTTGAGTTAAAGTTTGCTTGAATAATCGCAACTTTCACAATATTAGAATCTTTACGCACCTTTTCTATATTTGAAACTAATATTACCCCATAAACTGCATTTGACAAAAATAACACAATCGCTATACAAAAAAACATTACCGCTTGCTTATAATTTTTTGTTTTTATTAACATAACTGCTGCTTTTGCAATAAGTGAATTAAATAAAACTATTACAAATGAAACGAATAGTGATCCAAAAAGTGAAGCCCCTTGTATCAGTACTGGACGAAAGGCAAGAATTGTTCCAATCCTTCCCCACGGAAATGAAAATTCCCACGCGTGTTCTTGCAAAAATTCGGCAAACACATAAAGCACTGGAAAAATAACAAAAATGGGAAATTTAGCTTTTTTCAATTGGTTAAATGGTGAAAAGGAAATTACAAAAATCATCCCCTGTAAAACCGATATTGCCAAAATCGCTAAAGTCATTATCAGTAACGTAACCGTAAAACTAAATGTATTCTCCATAATTGGACACATATTATAAAGCCATAGTATATTTGACAAATAATATGACACTGTATAAATGAATATAGGTTTTGTCATTCTGTAATTGTAATCTTTATAAAACTCCATTGTCATTATCATTGGAACAAATGCAATAAACACAAATAAATCTAATTTTTCAAACGTAAAGGCTATACAATTTAAAAAACCAGACAACGATGACATTACAAAGAATTGCCATGGAACCTTTGCTTTTTTATTTTTATTCCTTATTATCACTCCACACATCCCCATAAAAGATTTTCTTTAAACTATGTTCATACGAAGTTATTACGAACAACTATAGTTAAATCGCCAAATAAAAAATAGACAAGAAAAAATTCATATATATACACTATAACATAAAATACTAAGTATAAGCAAGCGTCAATCAAATGTTCATAAGCAAAGTTGAAATACTATTTTTTCAAAAATGCTACAAATTATAATTTGCAACTAAACAATTATCGAATAAGAAAATTTAGTTTTTTTCCTGTTTTTACGTTCACTGCAAGACACCCCACAAAAAAACAGAACATGCACGATTAATCGCTATGTTCTGTCCTAAAAGTAAATTATTTTTTTAATTCACAAATACTTTAAAAATTACACCTTATTTTTAATGCATCCTGGAATTATCCATTTGTGCGAATTATGTAAGTTTCCATCCATTGGATCTGAATAATCACCATAGAAAAATATTTTCATTTCAGCTATCCGCCTATACAGTAATCCAGGTACACAAGTTTTATCACAATGGTGCGCCTTTAATGCTTCTGCAGCAAATTCAGCCTCATTAACATTATTTAAATCATGACCCCCTACAGTGATTAACCATTTATTAAACTCCATATCTTCGGTTAATCCCGTCACACCTAAGTTATACACATAACTCACAAGTGCATCAAAATGTTGCTGAGATGCAACTAACCCGTGCCTTTGTAAAAAGTAATTCACCGCAGGTTCAAATCTCGTACGCAGATCGTTTCTTAGCAACGTATCTGCCTCCGCCGTAGTCATCGAAGTAAATCTTTCACCATCTCGGACCACATGTCCATATCCAATATTCTTCAGACAAGGAACTAAAACATCCGTTGTTGGCACACCAACATACCCTTCTCTTTGTTTAATAAAGTTTATGAGAGCTTCACTTGATTTGAACCCTTGGATTCTACTAGCAGGAGCCGCTGGTGTCTGAGCGGACATTTGATGAACTGCATTAGCAACAGGACGTGATGGTGTTGGGGTGGATACTTTACTTACCCCTCCGGTAGGCTTCAATGTCACATACGTCATGCAAACCCATCCGGTTCTTCCTTTATATGAACCTTTTCCCCAATCACCACAAACCTCAGTTATTGATACAATTTCTTTAAATGGAATTGCTCCAATTATACTATGATTTATTCCTGGTCCACTTCTGAAATTCACTCCATCTGTTTCCACAACCTGAAAATCCGCATTAAATGAAACATACTGAAGGCAAACCCAAGCATCTCTGCCTTTATATGTAATCTTTCCCCATCCACCTGAGTTTCCAATAATTTCTACCTGTGTTTTATCAACAATTGCCCCGAGCACCTGATTACTGGTACCTGGTCCACTACGAACATTTAACCCCTCAGCAGATGAAACCTTTCCACTTACAGCGAATGATTTCATCTGTAGTAACAAAACAAAAACACTAAAAGTAACGCAAATAGTAAATAAATTAATAAACTTTTTCATTTTAATCTCCTAACTAAATTTTATACTTTCTATAAACAAAAAGATCTATTCTAATCCATACACCCTCAAACAATATTGAGGAATATCTTCCTTAAATCAAACTAAGATTTGCAGCTGCTACAGTATTTTGCAAAAGCATAGTGATTGTCATCGGTCCAACACCACCTGGCACAGGAGTTATATGTGATGCAAATTTAGAAACTGACTCAAAATCCACATCTCCACATAACTTACCATTTTCATCGCGATTCATCCCAACATCTATAACAACTGCCCCTTTTTTAATCATATCACCAGTAATGAAATTAGCTTTTCCTATAGCGACTACAAGAATATCTGCCATTTTTGTTATCTGGGCAAGATTGCGAGTTTTACTGTGACACGTTATAACAGTACCATTTTCGTGCAATAAAAGTAAACTCATTGGTTTCCCAACAATATTGCTCCTCCCCACAACAACACATACTTTTCCTGAAACATCTATTCCACTTTCAAAAAGCATTTTCATTATTCCTGCCGGTGTGCACGGTAAAAATTTATACTCATTTAGCATAATTCTACCTAAGTTTGTTTTATGAAAGGCATCTACATCTTTATCCGGATTTATCATTTCAATTACAACTTTTTCATCTATATGTAACGGAAGCGGTAACTGCACTAATATACCATGTATATTACTATTTCCATTAAGTTTCTGGATTAGAGAAACCAATTCATTTTGAGTTGTTTCTTCAGGTAAGGCATACTCTTCCGAATATATTCCAACCTCTTGACATGCTTTTTTTTTATTATTCACATAAATTCTAGATGCCTTATCATCACCAACAATTATAACCGCAAGCCCTGGTATAATTCCCGATTTTTTTAGCCTATCTACCTCAAGCTTAATTTCCTCACGTATTTTTTTGGATATTGCTTTTCCATCAATTATGTTCATCGTGTGTTACCCCTTTTAACTTTCGGCTCATATAAATCATAAGCCCAATACTTACAATAACTGTAACAAAAGCCACAACCTGCGATATTCTTAAATGCATAAACGGAATATACAAACTATCAGTTCGTATACCCTCCAAGAAAAATCTTTCGCTACCATACCATATCAAATACAATAACAGATTTTGTCCATCATACTTTTTATACTTGGTATTAAAAATATGAAGCACCAAGGCACCGACTAAGCACCAAATAGACTCATATAAAAAGCATGGGTGCACTGTCAAGTTATTTGTTGCCTCGCTCGACATTCCCAATACAAAATCCGTAACAGTTCCAAAAGCCTCCTGATTTGTAAAGTTACCCCATCTTCCTATACCTTGACCAATTAAAAATCCTATCATAATTATATCAAACAAAGAACGCAATGGAATACGTTTTTTTCTGGCAGTGATACCTCCACCCAAAAGACCTCCAATAATGCCTCCATATATAGCAAGACCACCTTTATGTATCGAAACAATCTCTAGCGGATGTTCGAAAAAATATCCGCTAGGATCAAATATGACATAGTAAAGTCTAGCACCAATTATCGCACAAAACAATCCAACAAAAATTGCATCCGAAGCACTATTCACATCAATATGAACTTTTTTACACTGAGAATACACATAAAATGCGGCAAGTGCAAACCCAGCAGCGATTATGACGCCATACCAATAAATGTCCATTCCAAAAACAGTGAATGCTACAGGAGATATTTGGAAATCTAGTCCTATATGAGGAAAAGTCACATGATATATAACTTGATTCATATAATCACTACTCCTTAAGTGGCAAAACTACTGACAATGAACAATTATTTACATCCAGTTGATCTTCCAATCTCTTTTCCACTTCTTCTAAAGTGATAGTTGCAATACACTCAATAACATCAAAAAGTTCTTTTCCTGAAAACTCTAAGCCTATAATTGAATTGGCAATGTTGTCCGAACTATTGAGAAGAGAAAGATTTTTGGCATACACCGATTTTCTTGCGCGCTCAAACACTTCACTTGATATTTTGTGTTCTTTCAAAGTTCTGATAGCTTGTTTAATCACATCCTGAGTTTTGTATGGATCATTAGATTCACCTGAAAAAATAACTGCAGCGTACTTCTCTCCATAAAAGTACTCAACACCAAAAGAAGCAATATTTATAAGTTTAGCATCAAGTAAGCTTTTATATAAACCAGAAGCTTTAGAGGCAAGTACTTCTAATATTATATCTGTTGCAACAAGTTCTTTGGCTGATATAGAATCCTTTGCATTTTCTTTAAAGCCCAGTTGAAACATAGGACACGAAATTGGAAACCTTTCCTCAATGAGATTTTGCCTAACCTCATAAGGTTCATCTGGAAAAATCCTCATCGGAGCATGCGACGAAGTGTTAGTTAAAATACTTTCAAGAAGTTCAGCCGTTTTCTTTAAATCAACATTCCCTACAATGCAAAGTGCCATATTAGCCGGATTGTAAAACGCTTTATAACACTCATACAATTTTTCTGCCGTAATGTTAGCTATACTTTCAACTGATCCCGCAATGTCAATATTTATAGGATGATTTTTGTACATTGCCTTTAAAAGATTAATTAAAACTTTCCATTCTGCACTATCCTCATACATTTTAATTTCTTGACCAATTATCCCCTGTTCTTTATCAACTGTTTTTTTAGTAAAGTATGGTGTTTCCACAAACTTCACTAATATTTTTAAGGCCTCTTCAAAGTTCTCAGTACAGGAAAAAAGATAACACGTTTTGTCAAAAGATGTATACGCATTAGCAGATGCCCCCGTTTTGGCATAAAAGTCAAATGCATCACCATCTTCGCTCTCGAACATTTTATGTTCAAGAAAATGCGCCGTGCCATCCGGAACCGTAATTATTGGCCCCGACTTATCAAATGCAAAAGAGGCATTTATAGATCCAAACTTAGTACCAAAAATCGCATACGTAGATTTGAAACTTTTCTTCGGATATATAAAGATTTTAAGTCCAGACTTATGCGTCGCTGTAAAGTACTCTTCATGAATTCTGTCATTTTTTATACTTGTAAATTGCATATTCATCACACCTCTATTCTCTGCTAGTAAGCGCATATACGGTATCCAATGTTACTCGTTTAGCTGCACCAACAATCTGATCCTTTGAAACATTTCGTATCGATTCAACTATTTCTTCAGGAGTTTGAATATTGTTTGAAAATGTTTGATTAAGGTAAAACCCTTCAAGTGCACCTAAATGATCAGATATTGTATAAAATCCATTACATAAGCTAAGTTTTGTATCCAGAATCTCCTCATCGGATAAATTCCCAATTTTGATTTGTTCAAGCTGATTTAAAATTTGATCAGTAGCAATATCAATATTTTCTTTTTTAACTCCACACTCTATAATAATAATGCCTTTGTTCCGGTCCAAGCGTGATGAACAATAATAACATAAGCTCATCTTTTCACGCACATTTTTGAAAAGTTTTGAATGCGCCGTCCCACCAAGTATTGCATTCATAACCCGAAAAGCATGCACGTCATCATCTACAGACACCATACCTGTGCGCAGTCCAAGCACAAGCTTAGATTGTTTCACATCGTCAAATTCTGTAGTTTTGTGTACATCTCCTGCATTTTGAATAAACTTTATTTTATTTTCATAGACTGTTCGATCCTGTAGTTTAGCAAATTTCTTCTTAAAAACATCTATGGCACAACATGGATCCATGTCTCCTATCATCGTTATTTCAAATCTGGCATGTTTTAATATGTCCTGCCAAGCTTCAAGCACGTCATTTGAAGTCAATTCACTAACTTTCTCCTTTTCACCAAGAGCACTTAATCCATACAATTCATCCTTGCACATAACTGCAATGCATCTTCTTTTAGCATAAGCCTTTTTATCATTATACTCAGCCTCAATTGATTCAATTAGCTGTCGCTTTTCCTGTTCAATATCAGAATCAGAAAATGTTCCATTAGAAAGATTCGGATCAAAAAGCATGTCACACAAAAGAGCAGTAACCTGACCTGAAATGCTTTCAGCGTACAATGCATATCTGTCATCCAAAAAAGTAGCTGATAACGATAAAACTTGCGATTCGCCTATTTTTTCCGAATCTGCAGTAATTATAGTGCCATACAACTCGGACAATCGTTCATTTAGTTTCGTAAAATCAGGGAAATTTTTGCATGATCTTGCCAAAACAAATGGAAGTAATGCATTTCGTGATACTGTGTTAGGATCTAATGGCAAAAACATTGATACAGAAATTCTACCTGTCTTAAAACGCTGGTCTTTAATTGACGTAAATGTGATATTTTCTGAAATATCGTATTGTAACGGACGGTTTGTCATTAAAATCACCTCTTAAAACAATTTCAAACATTATCATTTTACCATGATTTATTATTTGGTGTCAAGGAATAATTATTCTTTGAGTTTACAAAAAATCAAATTAAATAAAAAAGAGATCCTGAACTCCTTATAATATGATAATTTAATTTATAAATATCATATTTCCCTGAAATCAGAGAAAAGGATTCCGGATCTCAATTATAATCTAATAATTCTTTGTTGCAAATACAAAAACCTCATAAGGCAGTCAACATATTTTTACCTATTAAAAATTAACGTCTTAATCTGTTATTGTACGCATAACTACCCAACGTACTCCTTATGTATCTAAAGAAATCTATCCTATCACCAATAAATTCATATAAAATTTTATTAAAATCATTAACATCTGGATTAACTTTAGAACGAAGTTTTCTACAAATTTCAATAGCCTCATTAAAAGCTACTTCTGTATTCAAATCGCACAGTTTACCCGCTTTAATTATGGTAAAAATAGACTCAATACGATTATTTAAATGTTCTTTTTGCTCCTTTGTTAAAGATGATTCTGAAACTTTTACTTTAAATTGTGACAAATCTTCTAAAGAATTATGGAGATATTTAATTTCATTTCTCATGCAAAATGTTCCTAACTCAGCAAGTGCAGCGTCAAATTCATTAAACTCTTCCTCATTCGTTAATTTATTGTGTACCATTTTTTCTTCTATCGGAATGAAATCTCTTGCAAAATAATAAAAATACCGATCATCGCTAAATCTAAAATCTCCATCTTTTCGCTTATTAATAAAATCATCAAATACTCTTTTTACCACTTCAAAATCATCAGGATTGGTTGTAAATAAAGATTTTTTACTTAATTCACGCAAGCCTTGTATAAAATTAACATACATAAATAAAAGATTTTTTTCTTTTTCTGAACAAGAACATGACTCAATATTTTTATTAGTCCGCTTCAATAACTCATCAATTATATTGAAAAATGTATTGTTTTTTGACAAGTCGTATTCGGAATCAAAAATAAAAGAAATAAACTCATGAATGAACCCCTGACACAAACCTATTGCACCACTAAAATCCGTAATGTGACCATCTGCAATTAAACTTAAATACTTTATAAATGATGGAAAATGCTTAACTTGTACATTTTCTAATTTTTCATAAAGTCTACATTTAAAATAAAGGCTCTCAGTATCAATAGAATCATCATCCTGCTTTTCCTCTTCTTTCTGTTTTTCTATAAGCATTCGTTCTACCAAGCATTTCCTCTCACTCTCATACATGCCAATTACGCTCGAAGCCCTATATTTTACTTTGGCATAAAAATCATGATAGAATGCATCATCTAAAAGATTGTCTTTTTCAATTCGCTCATTTATAAGTTTAAATAGGTCTACTGCTGGATCAATGTTTATATAGCACAGTTTCATAGAAGCTTCACACACAGATTTAGTTATTTGTGCGACCACATTGCTATCGCCTAATTTTTCTAAAAAATTATATACAGACCTTATTTCTGCATAGTTTCGGCCGCCCCAATGATGATCGTAATGAGTAATATATGACATTAAGTCATCGTATGCTTTAGCCATTATCTCAGAGTCCTTTGGAATACTATAATCCGAAAGAATTTCAAATAAATTAAAAATTTCTGTATTCACTCCACTTGTTTCCTCATAAAATTCGACAAAATTGATAAATTTGATACGATTAATTAAACTTCCTTTTTGTTCATCCGTTAAACGTGAATTAGAAATTTTTTCCTCAGAAAGATTTTCTATAAGACATGCAGCACTGCAATAATTTCGTTGCTTTTGGCATTTTAAAATTTCAGTAAGCACGAAGTTAACTTCGTTAAAATCATCATCTGTTTCTAATTTATTATTCTGAAAACATTTTTTTACCAAGTGGAAAAAATTTTCCTGTTCCATAAAGTCCTTTATATAATCACTAAATTTCTCAATTTTTAAAATTTCATTAAGTTGCTCCAAAATGGGGTCAATTTTCATATAATCACAATATTTATTTTCATGTGAATCTTTTTTTAAATAATCAATTAAGCTTGTCATAAAATTAAAATAATTAAACAAGTGTCGTTTTTCTTCATCATTGCAAATTAAAGAAATTCTCTTATTAAATTCATTTAAGTACATACTAAACATTTCAGAATATTCACTACGCCAACCTTGATTTTTTAAGTAATATACAAGATAAATAATTTCATCTATAGCTTCTATGCATTTTATTTGTGTTTGGTTGAAATTTACAATAGGTTCAAATGCCACTTGAGCTAACTTTGCTCCCTTAATTTCTATCTTATTATCATTAAAGAATTTGATACATTTAACAATATTAATTAAATATTTTTTTCTTCACTTGATATAGATGACCTTGAGATTTTTTCTTCAATTGAAGAAACGTTCAAAAACTTTAAAATTTCATCAGTTACTATTGAAGGATTTGGACGATAACCATCCATGGGAACCGAACTATACGCAAAGTTTTCGTATGTGGCTAATTTAATAAGTGCATCATAAAAGATTTTGAAATCACTTTCATTTTCTAGTTTATTATCTACAATTTGACCTTTTACTGTGAAATATAATAATTTTTTAAAATCAATAAAACCTTTAATAGTAGGACTACAATCCACTGTTTCTAGTATATCCGAACAAACACTCAATTGGTTTCTAATTTTTTCATCATGAGGGTCAACAGACAAAAACTCCATATGTAATTCACACAGATTTTTTACAAGTTCAATGCGCCGAGGTAAATACAGTTTATTTTCATCCGAATATTCACTTAATGGAATACTTTCATTCAACTTATTTACGCATGTATAGGCCACTTCAATAAGTTCACGGAAATAATCATAATTAGAATAATCAGTAAGAATACTATCAAAAACCGCAATAAACGAATCGATGAAACACTTATATCTTTCTTGTGCTTGATTGAAATCTGTTATGGGATAAAGCGTCAAAGAACACACAGTTTTTAAATCTAATTTTTTTACATAATACTCAGCTATGTCATCATTTATATCTCTGTGTGCAAACCTAAAACATTTAATACAATTAAGCACACGTTTCTTGTCTTCGTTTAATATCGATTCTTTTGAAAATTTTTCTTCAAATTGTGGAAATTCATTTAAAAGCATAGTCACCCATGTAAAATAACAATAACAGTGATATTTATTATTTATCAGAAACTTTTCTAAATTAATAACCGCGTCGTAAAAAACCTTACATTCATCATTATTTTTTAATTCATTATATTTAAAGCATCTTTTTACCGGATGAAAAGACATTATGAAATTAAAGAATATTTGGATAGTTTGGCTGAAATCAGTAACCTTAAATATCTCATTAAATACGTTATAAAGATTTTCAATTTTTTCATAATCATAATATTTATAAATATAAGTTTTATCCTCAATTAAATGCTCTTTATATAAATCATATAAGCCTTTTACAAAATTAAAATGCTTAATTAAATATCGTTTATTTTCACTTGAAAGATCACTTGAATAAATAGTTTTATTAAGTTCATCTAAAAAAACATTAAACAGCTCACATTGCTCTTGATTGAAACTATTAGTCTTTTCACTTAGATTAACGTAAAATAACCGATAAACTAACCCATCAATAAGACTCACGTATTCTGTATGGACCTGTTGTATATCCGTAATAGGAATATATAGCAAAGAATTAAACATTATCATTAATGATTTATTGTCAGAATTTAGATAATTAAGTAAAATTCTCTTTCTTGCATCTGATATAGATGTCATTGAAATTTTTTCCTTAATTTTGTAAAAGTTTAATACTGGTAAAATATCAATAAAGTATGACAGGCGACTATCGTATTCTTCAAATTTAACAAATGCAGCACTAAAGTCTTTAATGTCATCATCACTTGATAATTTATTATCTATAATTCTATGTTTTACAACATTTAACATTACCACTAAATTCGTCAAATCTTTATCACTACCATGCATCACATTTTTCGATAAATTTAGCCAAAAGTCTTTCCAAGTTTCATTTTCTCGGTCAAATTTATCAGATGGAAAATCTCGATATAAGCCACAAAGATTTTTTATAAAATCAACATTCTCAAATAACCATAGTTTGTTCCCTTCAGAACACCTGCATGAATGAATATTTTTTTCCAATGCATTTGCATATAAATCAATCAAATCAAAAAATTTATTACAATCACAAAGCACTCTAATCTTTCTACTAATAAAATCAATAAATTCTCTATATTTTAATTGATTGAAATTTGTTGCAGGGTCAAATATAAAAGAACTTAAACTAAATAGTCCCTCTAATTCACAACAAAGGCTGTCTTTATCGTAAACGTATCCTATCAAATTAATGCTATTACACAAATACTCCTTTTGTTCCTCTGATATATCTGATGCTAAAATTTTTTCTTCAATTCCATAAAATTTTAATATTGGTAAACTATAATTAAATTTCCGTTGATTATCATTCATAAGTTCAATAAGTGCAGAATTAAAGTTTTTAACATCATCATCACTTGATAAGCTACTTTCTATAAATTTACGTTTTACTATATTTATGTTATCTATGAAAGTATCCCAAACTCTGTCACTATTCTTTGTAGAATCGCACAATTTACCACAGAAGTTCAGCCAACTTTCATTTTTTTCATCGGATTCGCCAGATAAAAAATTTTTATATAAATCACAAAGTTTTTTTATAAAACCAACATTTTTAGATAACCATAGTTTATTCTCTTCAGTACTCCTGCATGAATGAATATTTTTTTCCAATGCATTTGCATATAAATCAATCAACTCAAAAAATTTGCTACTATAATCACCACGTTTTTTAAGCTCATTACCCATAAAAACAACAAATTTTTTTCTATATTCACCTTTCACTTGATTGAAAGTTGCTTCATGGTCAAATATCAAAGAACCCAAACTAAATAGCCCACGTAAGTTACAACATTCTCTACTATTCTCATCATAAACGTATTTGACCAAATTAATGCTATTACGTAAATATTCCTTTTGTTCTTCCGGTATGGCTGCTTTTGAAAACTTTTCTTCAATTAGAGTAGATTCTAAAAAAGAAAAAATTTCATTGATGTCTTCATCACTAGAATATTTACTTGCTAGATATGTTATCAATTGAGTAAATGAAGCGCAAAAGCTTTTGAAATCATCATCGCTTGCTAATTTATTTTCCTTGATTCTATCTTCTATTTCACTTGAATTAATTTCAAAATCACTTGAGTCATAGTCTGAATCGGAATCAACACTCCAGGATGCACAATCGCTTGAAGATAAAAATTCGTTAGAATAAGTCGGAACTATAGAGTAATTTGAACTCGAATCTGAATCTGAATTAACCTCTTCTCTGGATTCATCTTCAGCAGATGCGCAAACGGGTTCAGTTTTTTTTACCGGAGGTTCAACCGAATCAACGCTAGATTGAACGTCGGATTCAGTTTTTTCTTCAGCAATAGTCTTAGTACTAGTAGCAGAAGAATTACCGAAATCCGTACGATTCCCATTTGCAAGTGAAAAAAATCGATTACTGGTATCGGGTTGAGCATCAGCTTCAGAATCGGCTTCAGAAGTATCAACTTCAGCGTCTGAATCAATTGGAGTTTTAATTGCCTCTACAGGTATTGCGGAAAATAACATTCCACATAACAATGCACACGCAATAACCTTTTTTAAATTCATTTTAATATTCTCCTTTTATAATATTTCTTTAAATTATAGTTTGTTTTAATAGCTTTTATTGTTATCAATACATTTTACATATTACACAAATTAAGTAATAAGATTTTTTCAAGGCCTCTGAAAAAATCTTATGTATACATAACAAAAGCTTTGCAATAGACGAATCAAGTAGTACCACTAATAATAGTATACCAAATGGCAAGGATTTCGTCAAGTAAAACTCTCAAAAATTGATTTCAAAATTGTAAACTTTAACAAAACCAGTGCTCTAACTGATTTCAGAACACTGGTAAAAAATCATATTAATTATAAGTAGCAAATGTATTAATCGCAAAGACTTCATATTCAACTAATTAAATATTAAAATATAATTTGCTAAAATTTTATTAAACCAAACTATAATTGCGTTCACTGCAAAGTGGCTCCCATAAATAACTAATACATATAATCAAGATCTCTGGTTGCATTATTTTTTTCCAAATTATTTATGTAGTTACATGATCCTCCTGTTTTTACCATGTTATTTTGTAAAATCAAAACAAACCTTATCATATATCAATTTTAATCCCCTAAGTAAAAGATGCTCATCAAAAACAATTTTCTCTTTGCAATGCGGAATAATCAATCTTGCTTCTCCACCTGTCGCAACAATCTTAACGGGAGTATTTATTTGACTGCGGGCCTTTTCGCACATTCCATCAATCATTGACGAAAATCCATAAATAAACCCCGATCTCATACAATCTATAGTATTTGAACAAAGCACTTCTTTGACATTTTCTAGTCCAATTGTAGGAAGCAAAGCTGTTTTTGCACAAAGTGCATTAAGCGAGGTATTCACACCTGGCATGATACTTCCACGTACAATTTCTCGAGATTCAGTCACTTCAACTAAAGTAATCGCTGTACCTAAATCCAATATCAAACAATGATCATTTGGAAAAATTTCTTTTGCTGCCACAGCGCCAACTATCAAATCTGCTCCAACAGTTTCTGGATTATCCATTTTTATATCAAGCCCTACATTTAAAGTATGATCTACTATTATCGGCTTAAACGAAAACAATTTTTCTATTGCCAAACAAAGTTCCCCTGTAATCAATGGAACCACAGAACTAATTATTGATCCTAAAATGTTCTCTTTATGTAAATCATGTGATCTCAGGATTTCACTAAGTTCAGTAGCATATTGGTCATCTGTCTTAGTTACACCAGTCGAAACTCTTGACGTAAACCTTAAGTCATCTTTATCATATACACCTATGGTTATGTTTGTATTTCCTACATCTACCACTAGCAACATTTTTTTCATTACCTCACTTTATAATGCATTTGAACTTGGAGTTAACAGTCCTTCACTCTGAGTTGTTAACGGAAAAATTTTGTCCGTAAGCATTGTCGCTTCTTTAAAATCGTGTGTTATTAATATTATAGTTGGAGAGAAACTCTCTATCATACCTTGAAACCACTTATACATTGCATTTTTGGTACGAAAATCAAGTGCACTAAACGGTTCATCCAACAAAATCACATCATTGCCTATCATATACGTTCTCAAAAACGCTATACGTTGGCGCATTCCTCCCGAAAGTTCACTTGGATACTTATACGCAGTTCCTTCAATACCAAATTTACTTAAATACGGTATCGCTATACAATAAGCATCCTTCTTAGACATTCCTCTTATTATCAGAGGAAGCACCACATTATCTATTACATTCTTGTGTTCCAACAGCAAATCATTTTGCATCATATAACTTATCGAACCAGGTTTACCAGTAATATCATGATCATTCAGAAAAATTTTCCCACTATTCGGCAATTCAATCCCAGCTATGATATTGAAAAGCGTAGTTTTCCCAATACCACTTGGTCCACACAATGATATTACTTCACCTTTTTCTACTTTCAAACTAATATTTTTCAAAAGTAGTTGTCCATCATAAATTTTAGTGATATTTTGGCAAAAAAGCATTTGTGAAAAGCTCCTTTCTTTGAGAAAGATCATTGGAAGTAATCTCTTTTTCATGTAGCCATTTGTAAAAATTATTCCAACGATTTTTGTCAATTTCCCCCCAAACAGGAATCTCGGAAAAATATTCCTGAGAAATTATTTCTTGGCTTGCTTTCACAAGCGAAGCATCAAGTTCCCCTGCATACTCAAGTAAAATATCTGCTGATGTAGACACATCTTCTCTTGCAAAAGCATAACCCCGACTGAGTGCACATAAAAACCTTCGCACTACATCATCATGCGTATCTGCAAAATCCTTCTGGCATATTACAACCGGCGTATAGTAATCCAAAACTGTATCAACATCCTTAAAATACATAAAATTATAATTTATTTCCTTTAACTTCAATGCTACATTATCCCATGCATCATATGACCACACTGCATCTATACCGGTATGCAAAGCTGTAATCAAATCAACCCCACATGAATGTACAAGATGAAGTTTTTCAAATTTTGCATTTGCTAATTGCATACAGTGTCGTATAATTCCCTGTTCAACAAAGTTATCAAGCGTAGCATATGTTTTATATTCAAGATCTGAAAACGAAGTTATATTTGATTTTTCAAGAGAAAGAATGCCGGACATATTATGTTGTAAAATTGTCGCTACAACCTGTACATTTGGATTATCGCTAGAATCAAACAGTGCAGCCAATTGATCCTGAAAATCAATTCCAAACTGAGAAGCACCTGAACTTACAAGCATTGCAGAAGTATCCTCAGAGGGCAATATAATATTAACATCAAGACCTTCTTGCTCAAAAAAACCAAGTTTTTTAGCAACATATATACCTGTGTGATTTGTATTAGGTGTATAGTCAAGTGCTAAATTTACCTTTGTTAACTGAGAAACAGAATTTCTTGTAAACATATTACTAACCAATAAAATCAATATTCCCAGTATACCAAGCATACATAACGATGTCCATAGACACTTTATTTTCTTTAATTTAATTTTCTCCAATATAAACACAACCAAAATCAGCGCACAACTAACAACACATACCACAAAAACTGATGCAAAAAGTTTATCTAGCGAATACGATTTCTTGGCCTGAATCATATAAACTCCCAGTCCCGACATTCCTCCCATCCATTCCGCTACAACTGCACTTACCATTGAGTAGGACACAGATACCTTAAGCCCGGAAAAGAAATACGTTCTAGACTCTGGTAATACCACATGCCAAAAAATTTGCCATTTAGATGCCCTCATTGTCCTAAGTAAATTTATTTCATCAACATCTATATCTCTAAATCCATTGATCAAACTAATCGTAAGTGGAAAAAAACAACTTAAGGCTACCAAAATAACTTTTGATGCATTTCCATATCCAAAACTTACTGCAAAAATTGGAGCAAACGCTATTGCCGGTACACATTGACTTAAGATTATCAGTGGATGTATACAGTGATACATAAAATTAAATCTATACATCAAAAACGCCAATACATACGAAATAACTATTCCAACAATAAGACCAAACATAGCTTGTATAAACGTGTCCTGTAAACACAACATAAGTTGATAAAAATCAGATATCATCACCAACCATACATCTTTAACTGATGGAAAAAATACATTTTGATTACATTGGGCGAAAAGATCCCACATCAAAAGCAACAGCAACACTACTACTACAGAAAAACACCTTGGTAAAAATTTTTTTACTATTATACAACTCAAATCCTTTCTCTCTAAATCTTTTACAATTATACCTCATGTAAAAAAAATATTCAATACATTAGTTTTTTAAGTTTTGAAGCTGTCTAACACATGTTACATAAAATAATACATAGTTTTTCTCAGCACTCACTAACTGTGACATAAAACAAATTAAAATAAATACCAATATGCACAACATTTAATCTACTATATTTAATTTCGTATATCAAGCCCCAAAAAACTGAAATCCTGCATTCCTTGTAAAACAAAAAAGGAATCAGGATCTCAATTATAATCTAATAATTCTTTGTTACAAATACAAAAATCTCATAAGGCAGTCAACATATTTTTACCTATTAAAAATTATTATTTTTCTGGCCTATTATACAGAAATTTCGATAGCGTATCATTGCGCTATAAAAAATTATAATTAAACTTTTTAGGCAAGTTAAGGGAACTAATCAAAGATTAATCCCCTTAGTACTATACACTTAAACCAATTTTAAAATTAACTCAACACTTAGCAATTTTCTTTCACAAAGCATTATTTTTTTAATTTCGTATATCTCAGCAAACAACCATTTTGATTTAAATTCTCCTTTACTTTTTCAAACGGCATTATTTTTATCATAGTGTCGTTTATCTCAAACCACTTATCTCCTTCTTTAACATACGAAATATAATGTCCACTTAAACCACCAGGGTAGAAACCAATATAAGTAATTCCACCACTTAATTTATAATCGTCCTCTTTAAAAGTAAACTCTTGTGGAATAACTCTTTCCGCAACACTTTGACCATGTGCCACACGTAACAGTACATCATCGCCAAGTTCAGCTATCCGAATCATTTGATCAACAAAACCTCTATCTAGGTAAGTTTGTAATTGACTTAAACTATCATTATCAATCACCCAAATAGGAGCAAAAGGTTTAGGTAAATCTTTAAATATAAATTTCACTCCAATTCTTAATTCTGAAGTATTTTCCTGTGTAGCACCACAAACTTTATAAATTAAATCTGAAATATCCTCCTGTGTACTATCAGAACAAAATATAGCCATTCTCAATTTATCACTAATGTCAGTTATATCTGTACAACCGTATCTCATACTCTCAAATATTCTTTTTAAACAGTACTGAATTAGATTTTCACTTTCTAACACCTCTGTCTCAAGTACACAATCTCTAAACTTTTTCAATCTATATAATTGCTGCATAACTGCATTTAAAAAACATTGATTCTTGGTATTCACAAGTCCACTTGGTCTACATACATCAAACTTATAAAAGCAATCTGATTGTTGTGTAGGTATTTTTTCTTCTAAACCTGAAGATTCCCGCATTTTCTCCTCCACCGGTTGCGTGTTATCAATTAAAGAACTTATCGATATTCCATTTTTAGTTTTATTTGCTTGATTCGGCAGTGGTTCTACTATCAATAAATCTTCTTGTTTTTCCGTTTCATCTTTAGCTTTCTGGTCCAATCCACACAACATATGTGGTTGTATCACCACTTGATCAATATTTGAACAACCCGATCTACTCAACTCAAAAGATTCCCACGTTTTCATCCCCATTGGTTGCGTGCCATTAATTAAAGAACTTATCGATATTCCATTTCTAGTTTTGCCTGCTTGATCCGATGGTAATTCTTCTATCAATAAATCTTCTTGTTCTTCTGTTTCATCTTGAGCTTCTTGGTTCAGTTCACTCAACATCTGTGGTCGTTGTTCCACTTGATCAATATTTGGACAACTCGATCTACCCAACTCCAAAGGTCTTTGCGTTTGTGAATCCATTGATTGTGTGCTATTAATTAAAGAACTTATCGATATTCCATTTCTAGTTTTATCCGCTTGATTCGGCAGTGGTTCTACTATCAATAAATCTTCTTGTTCTTCTGTTTCATCTTGAGCTTCTTGGTTCAGTTCACTCAACATCTGTGGTCGTTGTTCCACTTGATCAATATTAGTACTACTCGATTTACCACCACTACCTGATTGCAAACACCTCTCCTCTTCAGAAAAATTGGCAAAAGGCTCTGCCGGAATTTCTCTGCCTTTTTTCGCATGTTGTTCTGCTCTATTACAAAAAGTTTGTTTTCTCCGACAATTTTTTGCCTCTTTTATTTGTTCTACTGTCGGCTCCGTTTCCAATAAATCTTCCAACGTCTTCGTCCTAGCCTGAATTTCCCATTTCCACCCACAATAAAAACCAACCTTTCGTATCGCTTGTCTAATGCTATAAAACTCTGCTCGCTCCCAACCATTCTTTTTTAGCCATATTACCGCATCAAACTCATTAGTAAAAGCTTTTATTTCTGAATCTCCTAATTTCATCACAATCAATTTAATACTACTAAAAGTTTTTTTTGACGAACGATCTCTCGCCTCTTCTATTTGCTCTTGTGTAGGTTCAGCTCTCAAAAGTGTTTCCAATGCTTCTGACTTATCTTCAAATTCCCAATTCCATCCATAATACAAACCAGATCTTTGTATTGCTTGCCTAATTCTATAACCTCTTGCACACTCCCAACCGTTCTTTTTCAGCCATACTACCGCATCAAACTCATTAGTAAAAGCTTTTATTTCTATATTCCCTAATTTCATCACAATAAAATTAATACTATTAACAAAAGGTCTCTTTTTCGAACGATCTTTCGCCTCTTTTACTTGCTCTTCTGTAGGTTCAACTTCCAAAAGTTTTTCTAACGTTTCTGACTTATCTCGAATTTCCCATTCCCATCCACATGATAAACCTGATTTTCGTATGGCTTGGATAATATTAGAATACCCCACTAGTTCCCAACCATTCATTTGCAGCCATCTTTTAGCTTCTGAATTACTAGCAAAGGTCTTTACTGGCTTACCATTCAAACTCATCACAAGTAATTCAGCACTGCTATCGAAACCTATTTCCCTTGATTTTCGTATATGACTTTTGGCCTCTTTTATCTGCTCCGGAGTCGGTTCAACTTCCAATAAGTCGTTTAATTTTTTTGTTCTAAATTTAACCTCCCATTTCCATCCATATGACCAATATGATTTTCGCATAGCTTGGATAATATTAGAGCCAGTTACAAACTTCCAGCCATTATTTTGTAACCATTTCCTTGCTTCTAAAATACTATTAAAGGACTTTACATCAGATACACCTAATTTCATCACAAGTATTTTATTTTTTTCAAATATTTGATGTTCACTTTGTTTGTCAGTACATCCGGTGTTTAATAACCTTCTTTTTTTTGTAGGAGTACCATCAATATCACTTGCATCTTTATCTAAACTAAAACTTTCCATATCAGAATCTACCATTTCAAAGTCTGCATCATCAGAACCATTATCTGGACTTGCACTACTTGCATTTCTTCTTCGATCTGTCGTTCTTTTCTCTCCATCAACAGCACCCACTGGCAACACATTATTTAAAATCAGCAACAGCGTTAACATACAAGCTATAGGCTTATTTAAGCTCATCCTCACAAGTCCCCTTTTTCACATGTTTTTTCATAATATATAAGAATTAATCGCAACATCCAAATTTTTTATCATCTTAAATAAAATTATTATTTTTTATAAATATAACTTTTTATTTCTGCTATCAAAACATAATAGCCAATATCATCCCCGATTATTTAAACTTACTAAAATACGTCTATATTTAACTAATCACACACTAAATTTAATTCACATTCTCTAACAATTTAGTTTCAATACATACCCCATTAAAATTCTTTAATACAACTAATGTCTCTGTTTCATTTTAATTTTCCCGTTTTAGTTCACACAATAAATGTGACGATTGTCCTGCTTGGTCATACAAGGAAAATGCGATCATTTCAATTCTGAGAACTTTTAAACTTCATCAGTTGTCGATTCCATACTATCAACTAAACAAGTCGTGTGTATTCCACTTTCTTCCCCCTCTACTTGATCTACGGTCGATTCTGATATCAACAATTCGCCTTGTCCATCTACTTCGTCTTGAATATCAAGTATCAATTTACTCAAAAAGTGCAATGTTAGACCAGCACTAAAACAACTTGGTTGTCCGCCACTATTTGCTTGTTCTTCTTCGCTAAAAGTTTTTACTCTCGCTCCTTCACCTTACATCATACACAAGCCATTGTTATAATCTACAATCGCCACTACTCATTTTATCGTTGGATTAGCTTCCAACAACAAGTTCTCCAGCATCTTCGTTCTAGGCTGAATTCCCCATGTATAACCACATATCATACTTTTTTCGGCTATTGCTTTTTCAATATCACTATCACATATATTATTACAGCCTTTCAATTTTAGCCATTTCACAGCTTTAGAAATCTCAGTAAAAGTTTTCAATGTATTTTTTTCATCTTTCATCACAAGTAATTCATTTTCATTAAGCACTAATTTTCCTCGTACATACCTTTTAGCCATTTTTATCAATTCTACATCTGGTTCAATTTCTAATAGCACTTCTAAATCTTTTGTTCTTTTTTGGATTTCCCAATTCCAACCACACGACAAACAACCTACATTTATTGCTCGTGTAACAGATTTATAGTTCCAACCCCATTTGTTCAACCACTTATTAGCATCTTCCATACTAGCAAAAGTTTTTACTAATTTTCCGTGAAATTTCATTACTATTAATTCATCACTATCAATCATAATACCTACTTGTGAACTATTTCTCGCTCTTTTAATCTGCTTTGGAGTAGGTATAGCGCCTAATAAAAGTTCTAAATCTGCTCTTCTATCTTGAATCTCCCAATTCCAACCACACAACAACCTTTGTTTTTGTATTGCTATATTAATTTCTAAACAGCTTACTAACATTCCAATATTTGATTCTAACCATTTTGCCGCATTTGATATGTTAACAAAAGTTTTTATTGGTTTTCCTTCAATTTTCATCACTAGTAACTTAGTTTCATCAACTTCACAATTTTTCTTTGCTTCCATTATTTGTTCTTCTGTTGGTTTAACTTCCAATAGTTTTTCTAGTGATTCTGTTTTATTCTGAATTTTCCATTTCCATCCACATAATAAACATGATTTTTGTACCGCTCTTTTGACACTATGACTATCTGAAAAGTTTTTCCATCCATTCTCTTCTAACCAGTATACTGCACTTTGAAAACTAGTAAAAGTTTTTACTGAATTCTCCCCCAAACTCATCACAAGCAATTTAGTACTGTCAACTGAGAGGGAGCTTTTTCGAACATAATTTCTGGCCATCTCTATTTGCTCTGATGTTGGTTCAGCATTCAATAAATTTTCTAACACCGTTGTTCTAGGCTGAACTTCCCACTTCCAACCACATGAAAACCACCCTCCATATATTGCATGCCTAATATCTGAATCATTTCTACATTTCCAACCATGTACCCGCAACCATTCAGCTGCGGCCGTCATCTTTTCAAAAGTTTTTACTGCTGTTTCTTCACTTCTCATCACAATCAATTCACCACTACCCACTGTGCGAACGCGCTTCTTGCTGTAATTTTTTACTAGTTCTAATTGTCTTCGTTTCGGTTCACTCCTTAATAAATTTTCTAACTCTTCTGTTTTATCTTGAAATTCCCACATACAACCACACAGCAACTCTTTCTTACATATTGCACTTTCAATACCACTAACACTAGTTAGAAATCTCCAATCACTGTCTTGTAGCCATTCCACTGCACTTAACACATTAATAAAAGTCTTCACAGGCCTATCTTCAAATTTCATCACAAGCATCTTAGTCCCATCAAATTGGCATTTTTCACTTTGTTCCTCGGTTTGTACACTACTCGATAACCTTACCTTCTTTGCGGGTATGCCTTCAACATCACTTGCATTTTTATCTGAATTAGAACTATCCGCATCTTCTTCCGCTGCCTCGCAACTCATACAATCACTACCTTTTTCATGCATCTGATCAGTTTGTACACTACTCGATAACCTTACCTTCTTTGCGGGTATGCCTTCAACATCACTTGCATTTTTATCTGAACTAGAACTATCCGCATCTTCTTCTGTTTCCTCGCAGCTCATACAATCACTACCTTTTTTATGCATCTGATCAATCAACCTATCTTTTTCGATAATAGCTACTACTGGTAACACATTATTTAATACCATAAACAACGTTAGCATAGCAACTATAACCTTATTTAATCTCATTTTAACAAATCTCCTTTTTATTCATCGTTTTAACTTCTGAATTTATAATAAAAAAATTCAGAAAACTGCCTATAGTAATATATTTTATGATCAATTACAATAAATATCATTTTACATTTTCTAAAGAACATATTATTAAATCACATAAAAAAATACCAAAATAAATAAACTTACCACTTAATCATATAAAAACAAATCTTTTTTCACAACATCTAAACCCATAAAAAATATACATAACACACTTAATAAGTTCAGTTATTTGATTAATACATCCTAAAATTGTCATTAGTTGCTATTCTTGTTTTTCGAAAGATACGTTGCTGTCTCTTTACTGTAATTTAAATATTCCTGTTTCGAAGCTAATCATATAAATTTTCTTATACAAATCATCATAAAATTCCAAATTTTCAACGTTTACATAACCAAAAATGAAACACAAATGTAATCCATTCTCATTTGTCCTTTGCTGATATCAGCAACTTCATATCAACTACAGTTTTTCTAAAACTCGTCTCACAATTGTATCAAAATCCTCAAAACCACTCTGTTTCTGTAAATCCTATTAATAACAAAAATCCAGAAAAGGATCCTCAAAGTAACGCATTTCTACATCCTTTTCAGCATCGCATAATAACATATCGCCTAGTGAATCCATACCACAAATTGCAGCAGTTTCACTACAAATTTTTACATCTTCAATAGGCTCTGTCCTTACAACTGTATTACGTGTACACGGCAAAGTACCTACAGGCAATTCACTAGCAATTAAGCTATCATCCTCAAAACTTACATCTTCACTTTTAGTTTTTAACTCTGGACTTTTCATCACCTGAAGCTGTTTAGCATCTGGTTCAGTCTTCAGTAAATCTTCTAACATTTTTATTTTAGGTTGAAATTCCCACTTGCAACCACATGTTATTTGCTGTTTGCGTATTGCTCGTTCAATTTTAGGAGTTTTCCAACCATGCGTACACAACCATTTCTCTGCTTCCGACACATTAGTAAAAGTTTTTACTGCCTCTTCTCCCAATTTCATCACTAACAGCTCATCACTACCAATAGAAAACTTCTTGCGTGTGTGACTTTTGGCCTCTCTTATTTGTTCTGGGGACGGTTCAGCCTTCAACAGCTTCATCAACACTTCTGATTTATCTTGAACTTCCCATTTCCATCCATAAGTCAAACTTGATTTTCGTAGTGCTTGTTTAACATTATAAGTCGAAACTTGTTCCCAACCATTATTTTCTAACCATACTCTTGCACTAGATACACTAGTAAAAGTTTTTACTACCTTTTCTCCAAATTTCATTACTAGCAGCTTGTCCCTACCAATAGAAATTTTCGTTCGTGTATGAATTTGGGCCTCTTTTATTTGTTCTGGAGACGGTTCAGTTTTCAATAGTTTTGTCAACTTTTCTGATTTATCTCGAACTTCCCATCTCCATCCGTAAGACAAACCTGATTTTTGTAGCGCTCGTTTAACATTATAAGTCGAAACTTGTTCCCAACCATTATTTTCTAACCATACTCTTGCACTAGATACACTAGTAAAAGTTTTTACTACCTTTTCTCCAAATTTCATTACTAGCAGCTTGTCCCTACCAATAGAAATTTTCGTTCGTGTATGAATTTGGGCCTCTTTTATTTGTTCTGGAGACGGTTCAGTTTTCAATAGTTTTGTCAACTTTTCTGATTTATCTCGAACTTCCCATCTCCATCCGTAAGACAAACCTGATTTTTGTAGCGCTCGTTTAACATTATAAACCCATACTTGCTCCCAACCATTATTTTTTAACCACACTCCTGCATCAAAAATGCTAGTAAAAGTTTTAACTGGTACATCTCCCAACTTCATCACAATTATCTTAGTTTCATCAAATACCTGATAAACACTTTTTCTCTTAGTTTGTCTACTGCTAAACAACCTTCTTCTTTTTGTAGGTATCCTTGAATTTTTACCTGAACTAAAACTATCAATATCAGCATCAAATTCATCTTCCATTTCAGACTCTACATAATCACTATCTTTTGAATCATCTAAACTATCATCTGACCTTACATCGCTTTCGCTGTTTCTTTGATAAATCGTTCTTTTCTTACCATCAACAGCACTCACTGGCAACACATTATTTAACATTAACAGCACCGTTAACACACTAACTATAGTCTTATTAAAAATCATCTTAACAAATCCCCTTTTTGTTTTTTACATAACGATTAGTTGCACTTTTTTCCACCTTAAATAAAAGTATTATTTTCCAGCAAACCATACTGCTTCGCAAATTTATATCCTAAAAATCTTCTTACTTATTAAGTATATCATATTGTCAAGGCTATGTCAATCTCTTGTTTGTTACAAATCATTTACACAAATAATAAATATCGGTATATTTAGGAATCCGGGATTAATATGTACTCAAATAAATTTTAAAACTAGCTACAACACTTAACGATTTTCTTATACAAGATATTATATTTTTATTTTCGTGTATCTTAGCAAACAACCATTTCGACTTAATTCCTCTTCTACTTTTGCAAATGGCACAATGTTTACTCTATCATTGTTTATCTCAAACCACTTATCTCCTTCCTTAACATACGAAATATAATATCCACTTAAACCATACGAAGAATCGCCAATACAAGTATTTCCACCATTTAATTCATAATTGTCCTCTTTAAAAGTAAATTCTTGTGGAACAACCATTTTCACAGCACTTGGGCCATGTAACATACATAACATCACATCTTCGCTAAGTTCATTAGCCTGAAGCACTTGGTAAAGTCTATCAATATAAGTCTGTAATTGACTCAAATCGTCATCATTAATTACCAAAATAGGAGCAAACGGACTCAATGAACTCCTAAATTTAACTCCAATTATTAATTCTGAAATATTGCTCTGAACATCATTACAAACTTTATAAATTAAACTTGAAATACTTGCTCGTGTAAATTCACAATTAAATCCATCCTTTATCAATTTATCACTAATGTCAGTTATATCTGTACAACCATATTTCATTCTCGTAAATATTTCCTTTAAACAGT
>CATZCM010000007.1 GCA_958417225.1 uncultured Eubacteriales bacterium
TATACCTATTAGTGTTGCCCATATTTCCTATTATAGCATCTAATGCTGCTATTTGCCTATCCCTATTTCCAGGAATTTTACCCAATTGCAATACTGCTTCTCTTTTTATTGGATCATTAGATCCTGCCGCCTCTGCATAACTGTCCGTATTTCCTATTATAGCATTTAATGCAGCTAATTCATCTGTTCCATCGCCATGAGGAATTTTACCCAATTGCAATAATGCTTCTCTTTTTATTGGGTCATTAGATTCCGCCGCAACTTTATACCTATTAGTGTTGCCCATATTTCCTATTATAGCATCTAATGCTGCTATTTGATCTGTTCCATCACCATGAGGAATTTTAGCCAATTGCAATAATGCTTTTTTTAATACTTCACTTTTCTTACCTGCAACCGCTTGTTCAAATGGATCTCCATTTAATATTAAGGATTTTATTATTTCTATGCTTTTCTTTGCATCATATTCAAAACTTGCGTAAACTAACAACATCTTTTTTGAATTTATCGAATCCCCTTTTAATAAATTAATGTCAATTGCATTGTAACACTCATTTAGTATTTTTGGGTCCAAAAATTTTCCGGACTTGCTACATAAAAACAAACTACGTATTATATTTAGTTTGTAATGATCGGGATACTTTGAAAATCTCTCTCCTTTAAAATTTTCAGTTTTTAATATATGTATATAATCATCTTTTATTTGTTCTGCTATTTTAATTACTTCTTGATTTTTTGTTGGAAAAGGTTCTTTTAATAATAAATTTATCGCTCGATTCAGTAAAATTGCATCACTGTCACTTTTTTCTTTATCAACACCAATTTTTTTATATGCGCTTACGATATCGCTTTCTACATTTTTTTCATTTTGATATATCCTCATAAGCGCAGATAAACACCATTTATTATAACTGTTGCTTCTTTTTTCTCCCATGCTACCTAGAATTTTACTAGCTAATTTCCTTAATTCATCACCTTTGAAATCGTGACGTTGGCGGTCAAATAATTTTATTGATGACATTTCATCAAATTTGCCTACAGCTAAACTATCATCAACTTTTACATCTAAATCTGTTTTTTTAGTTGTACCAGTTGGTTGGCTATCTACAGATACCTCTCTTTCCACAGTTGGTGATTTTGAGTCTAATTTTACTTGTGTTCTGTTAGTACTACATTTACGTTTTTTTCTGTTTGCATGAGTTAATGTTCCTACATTCGAAAATGTAAAGTTAATTAGTGCACACGCTGTTAAAAGATTTGATACTATTTTTTTAAATTTATTACCCATTAATTTTTCTCCTTTACATTATTTATTAATCAATTTTAGAGGTTAGAAAAAATAAATCATGACTGTTAATTTTATATCAAAAAACAAGAAAAGTCAACTGTTATTTACGAAAATATTCATATCAAAATGTAGTTATTTTCAATGTATATAAAAATAATATCGAACTATTAAATACTATAAACACCGAAAATTCACCACGATGCATGGTAAAAATACAAGCAAATTAATTAAGTAATAAAAATATAGGTTTTAATTTTTTATTATGTTGAAATTGTTTCAATGATAATTATAAGGTTACAAATAAATAATAATTGATATTGGCATTAATTATAGTCTAAATTTATTTGGCTGTAATCTTTATAATGTTTTTTTCAATATCTCACGTTAGAGAATAACTACTTCAATTAAAATTCTTAATTTTAGCGTTGACAAAATTTAAAACATGTGATAAAATTAAATGTGTAAAGGAAAAGTTCTTTACACTATTTTAATCGTGACTGTTTTGTTGATTACAAAAAACAGTTTAATTCAACTTAAACACAGCGTGGATCGCGTTGATAAACAAAACATTACATCACATAAAGTAGTAGCCTGAATCGAAAACACCTATTTTCAAGTATCAAGAAAGGTAAATAGCATATGGATAAAGATTTTAGGATGTCTATACTTTTGGACACATATGGAAATATTCTCACTAACAAACAACGTCTTGTTATGAGATGCTACTACGATGAAGATCTTTCTCTTTCAGAAATTTCTGAAAACTGTAATATAACACGTCAAGGTGTTTTAGATTTTGTAAGAACTGCGGAAAAAAAATTATTGAGTTTAGAAAAAGATCTTGGTTTTGTTGCAAAATTAGAGAAGCTTTCAGCAAACATAAAAGAAATTTGCGAAAGGGCAAAATCGTTTCATGATACACATGCGTGTGAAATTGTGAATTTATGTGAAAACATTCTCGCGGACTTGCCTACAACGAAAGGAGAGTAAATATGGCATTTGAAGGACTTTCTGAAAAATTATCAATGGCATTTAAAAGATTACGTTCAAAGGGAAAACTTTCGGAGCAAGATGTGAAAAATGCAATGCGTGAAGTGCGCTTAGCACTTTTAGAGGCTGATGTTAATTACAAAGTCGCAAAAGATTTTACAAATGCAGTAATTGAAAGAGCAGTTGGAGAACAAGTATTAGAAAGTTTGACTCCGGCACAAATGGTCATAAAAATCGTAAATGAAGAACTTACAAAGCTTATGGGTGGAGAGCAAGTTCGTGCGAATGTCCATCAAAAACAACCTGCTATACTCATGCTGTGTGGACTTCAAGGTTCGGGAAAAACTACACATGCCGCCAAACTTGCACACTTACAAAAAAATAAGGGACATAGGCCATTATTAGTAGCTTGCGATGTATACAGGCCAGCTGCTATAGATCAGTTAAAAGTAGTCGGATCGAAAGCAGGAGTTCCCGTTTTTGAAATGGGAAATCAAAATCCCGTAAAAATTGTAAAAGAAGCAATGAAATTTGCAAAAGATCACGGTCACGACATAATAATAATAGACACTGCAGGACGCTTGCATATAGATGAAAAACTTATGCAGGAATTAAAAAGTATCAAAGAAGAAGTTCAACCAGATGATATATTATTGGTAGTTGATTCAATGACGGGTCAGGATGCAGTAAACGTTGCTAAATCTTTTGATGAACTTCTAGACGTAACAGGAATAATACTTACAAAACTCGATGGAGATACACGTGGAGGTGCGGCTCTTTCAATACGTGCTGTCACTGGTAAACCAATTAAATTTATCGGAACAGGTGAAAAACTTGGAGATCTAGAGGAGTTTCATCCAGACAGAATGGCTTCTAGAATTCTTGGCATGGGTGATATGCTTTCCTTGATTGAAGATGCTAGTAATAAACTCGACATGAAAAAAGCTGAGCGCATGGCTGACAAACTCGCAAAAAACAAATTCGACTATAACGACTTATTAGAACAGTTTGCGCAGGTAAAGAAAATGGGCTCAATAAAGTCTATCTTATCTAGGTTACCTGGGATTGATAAGAAAATCAAAGATGTGGATATAGATGATAGGCAAATGGATCGAGTTTGTGCAATTATTTTATCCATGACAAAAGAAGAAAGATCTAAACCCAATTTGATGAACCACTCCAGAAAAAAGCGTATAGCTGCTGGAAGTGGAATGAAAGTTGAAGACGTTAACCGTTTAATAAAGCAATTTGAACAAATGCAGCAATTAATGAAAAAATTTGGCGGAAAAGGAAAAAAGAGAAAATTCCCAGGGCTCCCAGGTTTTCCAATGATGCCACACAATAATTTTTAGTAGCATTCATCCGGAAACGGTGAATATATACGTGCATAAGCACAAAAATTAAATTAGGAGGTATTTTACACTATGGCAGTTAAAATTAGATTACGCAGAATGGGCGCAAAAAAGGCTCCTTTTTATCGTATAGTAGTAGCTGATTCAAGATTCCCTCGTGACGGTAGATTCATAGAAGAGCTTGGATACTACGATCCGATGAAAAAGCCTGCAGAAGTTAAGGTAGATGCAGAAAAAGTTCAAACGTGGATCAAAAATGGCGCGCAACCAACTGATACTGTTAAAGCATTACTTAAGAAAAATGAAATTCTTTAATTATGTTTTAAAAAAGTCAGATGTAATTCAAACCACGACATTTAAGAGAAATTATATAAAATTCTCTTAAAAAAATAGTATGTTTGTTTGCAAACAGTTTAAGCAAAATCAACCAATATTGAAATAAATCCCTTAAATTAAGCTAGGGATAAACCTCAAAATGTTTTAAAGGAGTTGAAGATTGTGAAAGATTTATTATTAACAATCGCCAAAAGCTTAGTTGAAGATCCAAACGAAGTTCAAGTTACCGAGGATGCACCAAATGAAGAAGGCATTATCACTTATCATTTACACGTCAGTGAAGCTGAAATGGGGAGAATCATCGGAAAACAGGGTAGGATCATAAAAGCAATTAGGGTTATCATGAGAGCAGCTGCTGCAAGACATTCTTGCAAAGTTATTGTTAATGTTGATTAATTCGTGAGTTTTGGTATGAAAAAATATCTAGAAATCGGTGAGATAATTAATACACACGGAATTAAGGGCGAAGTTAAAGTAAAACCGTGGTGTGATTCACCTGAATTTTTATGTGGGATTAAAAATATTTACAAAGATTTTGGAAAAAACTTAATTAAGGTACTGTCAGCAAGAGTAAATAAAAACAATGTGATAATGTCAATTGATCAAATTGATAGCATTGAACGCGCAATTCCACTAATAGGAACTGTTCTTTATGCCGACAGAGATGATATACATTTAGATGATGATACGTATTTTATACAAGACATTATAGGATGCAATGTATATGACATTGACACCGGTGTTAAATACGGTGCTGTATCTGATGTATTTAAAACTGGTGCCAACGATGTATATCAAGTTACAAATGAAAAATCTCAAAATTATTTAGTCCCGGTGGTAAAGGAATTTGTTGTTAACGTGGACATCAATTCACAAAAAATATTGGTAAAACCCATAAAGGGGATTTTTGATGATGCGAATTGATATTTTAACGTTATTTCCACAAATGTGCCAATCTGTACTTGAAGAGAGTATTATAGGAAGGGCTTGCAAAAATGACCTTGTAAGTATTCATTGCCACAATATACGAGACTTTGCTCATGATAAGCATCATCGTGCGGATGACGCTCCATATGGTGGTGGAATGGGTATGGTCATGTTAGCTGAACCAATAGCACTTTGTTTTGAGCACGTGTGTAATGTAATTGGCGAAAGACCGTATTTTATTTACATGTCCGCTCAGGGAAAAGTTTTAACACAAAAAAAATCGTGTACTTTATCACACATTAAAAATTTGTGCATATTGTGTGGTCACTACGAAGGTGTCGATGAGAGGGTCATCGATGAACTTGTTGATGAAGAAATCTCAATTGGAGATTTTGTACTCACAGGAGGTGAACTTCCCGCACTTGTACTAGTTGACACAATAGTTCGTTTGTTGCCAGGAGTTTTATCGGATACCGTGTGCTTTGAAGAAGAAAGCCACTACAATGGATTGCTTGAATATCCGCAGTATACAAGACCTGCTGTTTGGAGAGGGCATGAAGTTCCAGAGGTTTTATTGTCAGGACATCACGCAAATATAAAAAATTGGCGATCTGAGCAATCCTTCTTAAAAACACAAAAAAATCGGATAGATTTGTGGGAAAAGTTCCATGGCGAATACTGCAATCACGATGCCAAAAAAAATCGATAGTATAACTAAATCGGAAATTATTATATACTTGTATTATTACACAGGGCTGTGTATAAAATGAATTTTTATTACATTGAAAAGGATATCAATGAATTTTTTCTACAGGAGTGATTTAAATGTTTTCAAAAGAAGTAACTGTAAAAAACCGAGTAGGCTTGCATGCACGTCCGGCTACTTTTTTCATCCAAAAGGCCAACGAGTTTAAATCTTCTATTTGGATCGAAAAGGAAGAACGCCGAGTAAATGCTAAAAGTTTGTTAGGAGTTTTATCTTTAGGAATTGTAGGAGACACTACTATAAAAGTAATCGCTGATGGTTCTGATGAGGAAATTGCTGTTAATAGCTTGTGTGAACTAATCGAATCTGGATTTTTGGACAGATAAAATTTCTTTAAATGAAAAACGGATATAATAGATTCAGCACTATTCAGGTGGGATTTTATTATATCCGCTATTTTTTATTTAGTACTTTATGTAGCAAAATCTTCTATACCTGCTGTTCTTCATATTTTAAAATTCCTATCATATGTTAGTACAACACAAAATAATCTATTTTGTAGTAGAGTGTAAGCAATTTTTATTAAACCACTATTTTGACTATAGTATAGTGTGAACACTGTCAATATTTATTTTTTCACATATAATACTAACATCAACAAATACGCTTAAAGGAGAATTTTATGTGTGAAACGGTATGCACAAATCGACAAGACATATTAAATCAATTACGTAAATTATGGGAACAACACGTATATTGGACTAGATTTTTTATAATTAGCACATTGGCTGATCTAAATGACATCGATGAAGTGACAACTAGATTATTACAAAATCCAAAAGACTTTGCAAAATTATTGGAATATTTCTATGGAGTACAAATAGCAAATCAATTTCAAAATCTTTTCACAGAGCACTTAATGATAGGTGGCGATTTAGTAAACGCACTGAAGAAAAATGAAGATACCGTAAGTGCAATACGAAAAAAATGGTATGCTAATGCTGATTCAATTGCAAAGTTTCTGTCCGACATAAACCCATACTGGGAAAAAAATGCGTGGACTGATATGCTTTATGATCACATTAAAATGACCGAAGAGGAAGCCTACTTATATTTACATGGTAATTATACGGATAGTATTGAAATTTTCGATAAAATTGAGAATGAAGCACTAAAAATGGCAGATTACATGTTTGAGGGAATTATGAAACAATGCCGTTGTAACTAGTACTTTTATAAAAATTTGATGTCCCTTGCCCTTGAAATTTCAATCTGCAATTTTTTCAATGGCATGGGATAGTATTTTTTACACAGTTTTGCATATTTTAATTTTTCAGGGGTTATTTTTATGATAATGATTTACCCAAAATAAATTTAGGTATTGCTTATTTCGAAAAAAAATAGTAAAATAAAATAGTGTATTATCAAATGACGAAATATCCGCATTTTTTACAATTTAAGTAGACTTAAGAAATATTTAGACATCGCAAGCTGTAAAATTCAATTTATAAATTTTTGCAGTACTACCTATAAGCAAACATTGCAGGAGAACATGAAATGAAAACTAAAGACTTTTATTATGACTTACCAAAAGAACTTATTGCACAAACCCCTCTTGAACCACGAGATAGTTCTAAATTAATGGTTCTTGGCAGATCAAACGGAAAAATTTCACATGAAATATTTAGTGATATTGTGACCAACATTTCACCAAATGATTGTCTTATTATGAACGATTCGAGAGTTTTACCAGCGAGGCTATATGGCAAAAAAGTGGATACAGGTGCACATGTTGAGTTTTTACTATTAAAACACAAAACTACAGATACTTGGGAAGTCATGGCAGGACCCGGAAAAAAAGCTAAACCGGGAACAAAATTTGTATTTGAGGGATCACAGCTTTCTTGTGAGGTACAAGACATAACAGCTGATGGTAATAGAATTGTGGAGTTCTCATACCCAAAAGATAGATCTTTTTACGACGTACTGGATGAAGTTGGACAGATGCCACTACCTCACTATATAACAAAAAAACTAGACAACAAAGAACGATATCAAACAGTGTATTCGAGAGAATTAGGATCTGCAGCAGCCCCAACAGCTGGATTACATTTTACAAACAACCTTTTAAAACAAATAAAAGATAAAGGTGTTAAAATCGGATTTGTAACACTTCACGTGGGACTTGGAACTTTTCGGCCTGTAAAAGTTGAAAATATAACAGAACATAAAATGCATTCAGAACATTACCAACTTTCGCAAGAAACAGCTGATCTTATAAAAGAAACAAAAAAAAGTGGCGGCAAAGTTTTTGCTGTGGGTACGACAACTTGTCGAACTTTAGAATCTATCGCAAATACATACAATACTTTAAAAGCATGTGAAGGATGGACTGATATATTTATTTATCCAGGATACGAATTTAAGGTAATTGATGGATTAATTACTAATTTTCATTTACCTGAGAGTACTTTAATTATGTTAGTATCAGCATTTGCAGGGTATGAAAATGTAATGAATGCTTATAAAGTAGCTGTAAAAGAAAAATATAGATTTTTTAGTTTCGGTGATGCGATGATGATTTACTGAGGTGTGTTATATGTATAATTTAATAAAACAGGAAAATAGTGCAAGACGTGGTGTTTTTCAAACTGTTCATGGAACAGTGCAAACTCCTGCATTTATGAATGTTGCAACTTGTGGGGCAATAAAAGGAGGACTTTCTGCTTATGATCTAAAGAATATAAAATGCCAAGTTCAATTGTGCAACACATATCACTTGCATGTACGTCCAGGCGATGAAATAGTTCATAAGTTAGGTGGGCTACATAAGTTTACAGGATTTAGTGGGCCTATCTTAACAGATAGCGGGGGGTTTCAGGTTTTCTCACTCGCGAAACTTCGCAACATAAAGGAAGAGGGAGTATATTTTTCATCTCACGTGAATGGTGCGAAAATATTCATGGGTCCTGAACAAAGTATGCAAATTCAATCAAATCTTGGATCTACGATAGCAATGGCATTTGATGAATGCATTAAAAATCCTGCTGAATACAATTATACAAAAAATTCTTGTGATAGAACGTATAGGTGGTTAGTGCGTTGCAAAAAAGAAATGCAAAGATTGAACTCATTACAAAATACTATAAACCCTAATCAGTTAATTTTTGGCATAAACCAAGGAAGTACTTACAGGGACTTACGAATAGAGCATATGAAGAAAATTTATGAACTTGATCTTGACGGATACGCAATAGGTGGACTTGCTGTAGGTGAAAGTGCAGAGGAAATGTATGAGGTTATCGAAGCAGTGGAACCATATATGCCAAAAGATAAAATTCGATACCTTATGGGTGTTGGGACCCCTGCAAACATTTTAGAAGCAGTAGCAAGAGGTGTGGACATTTTTGACTGTGTGATGCCAAGTAGAAATGCACGACATGGACATGTGTTTACGTGGGATGGATGTAGAAATTTATTTAATGTTAAGTATGTCACAGATGATCTCCCAATTGATCAAAAATGTGATTGTCCCGTATGTCAACACTATTCTAGAGCGTATCTTAGGCATTTGTTAAAAGCCGGAGAAATGTTGGGACTCAGATTATGTGTAATGCATAATTTGTATTTTTACAACACCCTGATGGAAAGAATACGAGAAGCTCTCGACAACGGAATATACTCGGAGTTTTTTGCGCAAAATATTTCCAGACTGTCAAAACGTATTTAAGATAGTTATGGAGGTGATGATATGAAAAATAAGGACTTTTATAACGATAACTATAATTCCAATAATAATCGAAATATTTATTCTAGATCTAATCGTATTGAACGTGAACGCGCAATCCAAGACATAAGTTCAAGTAGTGCCAAAGCTGAAGAACGAGCTAGAGCGCGTGCACGCAGAAATAAAGGCCGTTCTGGCCAAAGTACAGGAAGTAGCAATAGACGTCCATCGAATAGAGAAATGTATAGCAAAAAAAGAAAATACAAAAAAAGAAGAATTCTATTAACAATAATTTCAATAATACTGATAAGTGTTTTGGCTACAGGAGGTTTCATTTACTTAAAATTTAAAAAAATATTGAATTCCGCGAATTATATTGATGATGGAAGCGCAGAGATTGGAACCCTGCCTGATGAAATGAATGGAGAACTTGCTTATGAAAACGGACTTTTGCATGATCCGAAAGTTTTAAACATAATGTTATTTGGATCAGATAATGAATCTAGAGGTGATTCCGTCGGCGGTTCTGACTCAATGATTTTGGTTTCTTTGGATACCCGAAGAAATACCATAAAATTAACATCGATAATGAGGGACCTTTGGCTGAAAATTGCAAATGGCCACGGAAAACATAAACTGAATTATGCGTATACAGTCGGGCAAGAGGCTCTTGCTGTTAAAACAATTGAAAATAACTTTGGTATAAAAATTGATAGATTCGTTACAGTTGATTTCACACGATTTGTAGCGATTGTTGATTCGCTTGGAGGCATTGACCTTGACATAACAGGGGAAGAAGCTGAAACAATAAATCGCTTTTGTCGAATAGAAGGAATGAAGGTTGACAAAGAATTAGAAGAGGTCGATGGGGTACATCATTTGTGTGGCGTACAAGCCCTAAATCACGCAAGAGACAGAGATACTTCTGGATATGACTTTGGACGTACTCAAAGACAACGTAATGTGTTTTCAGCAATGATGTTAAAAGTAAAAAGTGCTGGCGTTACGCAACTCACTTCCTTTGCATCGCAAACTTTCTCAAATATTACAACTAACTTCAAAAGAAGTGAAATAACTAAATTTTTAACTCGGGCTACTAAATACTTTTCTTACTCAACAGCTCAATATCGAGTTCCACAAAATGATGAATATACTGACGAAGTAATTGAAGAACAAATGGTACTTCTTTTGAAAAACCTCAGTAGTACAAAGGAAAAATTAGCAAACTTTGTATATGAAGATTCGTATGCAAATTTACCTAAAAATACAAAATCTAAACAGAGGTGAGTTAAGATGAATAAGTTTATGAAATTAGCGTTTGAAAGGGCTCGTAGTACTATGAACCAAAATATAGGCGGACCATTTGGAGCGGTGATTGAAAAAAATGGGGAAATTATTTCCGTTTCGTCAAATACAGTATTAAGAGACAATGATCCGACAGCACACGCGGAAATAAATGCTATTCGAGAATCTTGTAAAAAACTTGACACTTATGATCTCACAGGATGTAGTTTATATACGACGTGCTTTCCATGTCCCATGTGTATCTCTGCCATCATCTGGGCAAATATAAAAGACGTTTATGTTGGTTGTTTACCGCAGGATGCACAAACAATAGGTTTTAGAGATGATTTCATTTACAGGTTTATCAATGAGGGTATGCAAAATGAGGACATTTTGAAAATCAAACACTTAGATAGAAATGAATGCTTGAGGTTGTTTGAAGAATATTCACATCAGAACAAAATGATATATTAAAATAGTAATCCGAAACATATATGGAGTAAAATCCACACTATGCTTCGGATTTTATAAAATTACATAACTAACTCTGTTAAATTCAAAAAGTTCCAAATGTAACAAAATTGTGAATTTTAACAATACTCCTTGACAAAAAATTGGAAACTTGTTATAATATAAAATATAGGAAATCTATTGAAAGCGAGGATGTCTCTGTGAAAATCAAATCAATCTTTATTATTCTTTTAATAACTATTCTAACTATATGTTGTACGAGCACTAGTTTTGCTGCTGATGACATTGAAGCTTTGAGCATAGTATCAATAGACAATGAATTTGAATTATGTGATTTTTTAGAAAAAACTGACAGACGTTATGATATACATACAAAGTTCCAAGTAAAATTAACTCATGATATCGATTGCACATTACTACGTGATTGCTATTTCAGCTCAAATAATGTATTTAATGGAATTTTTGATGGTTGTGGTTATACTATAAGAAATTTAAATGGTCCATTATTTGATATTAATAACGGAACAATTATAAATACAAAATTTGAAAAATCAGGAGATTTAAAATTTGAAGAAGTGATATGCGTATGCAATGATAATAATGGTACTATAATGAATTGTATAATAGATAATAGTTATATCAAAATACAAGGTAGTTTGAGCACTAGAAAATTTGGTGGTTGTTTATGTGGCACTAACAATAAAGGTGCAGCAATTTCTAATTGCACCATAGAAGGAAAAGTATCTGTTGCTACAAAGGATATTAATATCAAATTTGCAGGGTTTTGTGGAATGAACGCGGGAAATATTCAAAGCTGCATAAATAAAGGAACTTTTTATGGGCGGTATATTGGCCAAATCACATTCGCTAATAACTTGCATGCTACTGTAAGAGCTTGTATGTTTGTTGGGTTTATATATGATTTCTGTTTTTATCATTAGTAAAAAAATGCATATTGATACATTAGAAACATCCTATTTGCTAAGAAATCGCAAGTAGGATGTTTTTTGTGCTTGACATGCATATCAAATTGGAAATAAAAGTTCGATACAGACTTTGTATTGAGCATTGTTAGCTGAAAACAAGGGCGTCCGTCGTGAGGCGGAGTCTGAAAGAAGTCGGATGTGTGGACTTACAAGAATTCCTGCGGACAAAGCCTCGGTCTGACGAACAGAAACTACATAAAAGGCATTTTGGAATGAACGAGTTTGATAAACAAAACAAAGTCCGATACTGCCCGAGTTTCAAGGTGTAAATGTAGCAGCTATATGAGGTGAGGGTGATTACGCTTACCCGAAGAAATCTTGCAGGCAGAGAAATCTGTAGTAACAACGAACTGCAAGAAGTCAGCAGAGGTCATAGTCCCGAGGGGAAAAAAATTTTTTTCGGGGAGGATCGAATGGCAGGCGATCGAAACGGCAACACCCGCAAAGGATACTGGGCTATTGTAGGAAGTGGTATATTGACACATACCATAACAAACGAAAGACTTGCGCGCAGGGGATATTATGATATATCCGAAGCGTACAAGTCTATGTACTTAATATGATTGAACCGCCGTGTACGGAACCGTACGCACGGTGGTGTAAGAGGTCGGCTACTCAACTAATAATTAGCCTCATACTCGATTTTTTTTAAGAGATGGAATTGATTGCATTGACGCATATTGAAATTATTTTTTCTATGGTAATATAGACTTCTTATCTATTTATTATTAGGGTTAAATATACTTCTATATAAAACTATTTATTGGTAACATTATTTTTCAAAAATCGCTTCTGTAAATGATTCTGGATCAAACGGTTGTAAATCATCAATTTGTTCTCCAACACCTATAAACTTTACAGGAAGACCTAAATCATCTTTGATTGCAAGTACAACGCCACCCTTAGCTGTTCCGTCGAGTTTTGTAAGTACAATACCAGTTATTCCAGTAGTCTTCATAAACTCTCGGGCCTGATTTACTGCATTTTGTCCCGTTGTCGCATCAAGTACAAGCAACATTTCTTTATCAGCTTCAGGTAACTCTCTATCAATAACACGGCTTATTTTGGCAAGTTCATCCATAAGGGGCTTTTTATTGTGGAGTCGTCCTGCAGTATCACAAATAATTATATCAGTATTCCTTGCTTTTGCAGCTGATATAGTATCAAAAACCACTGCTGCCGGATCCGAACCTTCCTGTTGACAGATTATATCCACACTTGCCCTATCTGCCCAAATTTTCAGTTGATCTATCGCTGCAGCTCTAAATGTATCTGCTGCACTAAGTAAAACTTTTTTACCCGAGTCTTTAAGTTGTTTAGCAATTTTTCCAATTGTAGTTGTTTTACCTACACCATTTACACCTATTACAAGTATGATAGAAGGTTTTGTAGAGATATTCAGCTCTTGGTCCCCCGATAAAATTCCTCTAATGATTTCTTTTATTGTACCCTCAAGCAATTGAGGATCTGATATTTTTTCCTCTTTTACTTTTTCACGCAAAAGACTACAAATTTTTTCTGCAGTATGTATTCCAACGTCTCCCATTACAAGAAGCTCTTCAAGTTCTTCGTATAAATCCTCATCAATTTTACTAAAACCTCTAAATACATTACTGATTTGATTCCAAATCCCATCACGGGTTTTTTTTAACCCATTCTTTATTTTGCTAAACAGACCCATATTATTAACCTCCATACATAAATTTTAAATTTTGGCATTCATTTTAAGAAGTTTAGAAATACCTTCATCTTGCATAGTAACACCATAAAGCACATCAGCTTCTTCCATTGTTCCTCTTCGGTGGCTTATTGCTATAAATTGTGTGTTATCATTGATTTTGCGAAGATAAGAAGCAAATCTAACAACATTAACTTCATCTAAAGCTGCCTCTATCTCATCCAATACACAAAACGGCGGTGGATTAACCTGCATAATAGCAAAGTACAAAGCAATTGCTACAAGAGCGCGTTCTCCACCAGATAAAGCTTCAAGTCGATTTACAATTTTCCCTGGGGGTGACACTTTGATTTCTATTCCAGAGGTAAGCACACTAGATGGATCAGTAAATTCTATTTTAGCATGACCGCCTCCAAACAAATCTCGAAATGATTGCTCGAAGTTTTCATTGATGATATTGAATTTCATCAAAAACATTTCCTCCATCTGTGTCGTAAGGTCGCGAATTAATTTACAAAGTTCATCTCTGGATTTTTCCACATCCGCCACTTGTTCCGACATAAACTCATACCTCTCATTCACTTCCTTATATTCTTCTATTGCTCCGACATTAACGTTTCCAAGGGCTTTTATTTTATTTTTTATCTCCTGCAGTTCCTTTTGCGATTTGCTAATATCTTCTACCTTAGTACATTGTTTACATGCTTCGCTGCGTGTTAATTCATACTCGTCCCACAACTTAGCAATAATATTATCGTATTCTTTTTGCAAATTATTCTTTCTCTCCTCAAGTTTAGTTAAATCCTTTGAAATTAATTCTCTTTCATTTGTTTTTTCCCGTTCACTTTTTCGAAGCTCTGTTACGATTTTTTCAAAATCCATTCTTTTTTGTGCAAGATTTTTTATTTCGTTGTCACAACTTTCTTTTTCACCCTTGAGGTTAGCGATATTTTTTTTCAGATTTAAGATAGTTTCACGGATTGAATTATTTTTAATATGTATTTGATCAATTTGTTCTCTAAGAGAAGATACTTTGTCAAAAGAGGATGCTTTTAATTCTAAAGTAGATTTTATTTCTAACTCACAAGTTGCAATATCTTTGTTCATAGAAAATATATCAAGTTTAATATTTTGTATTTCATCTGAAAGTTTTTCTCGATCAGAAGACAGTATATCATGTGATCCTGATTCACTTTTGATTTTTTCTTCAAGGGTACTTATATCGCGTTGCAATGCTGAAATTTGATTTTCTGATTTTTCTTTTATTGATAAGAATTCTTTTAATTTTTCACAACAGGATTTTTTTTCATTTTCTCTTGACAATTTAAGTTTTTTAGTGCTTTCAAGTTCAAACGATACTCTATGTAACTCTTTTGATATATTTGAACATTCGTCCTTAGATCTCATCAAATCTGCACGATATCCTAACACCTTTGCATCAAGTTCACTTATTTCGTTTTCCGTTTGCGTAGACAATTTTCTTGCTTCCTTAGCGCGTGATTGAAGTTCATCATATTCACGTTTTAACGTTTTTATTTCACCAGCGCGACTTATTATGCTTGAACCTTTTACTTGTGATCCTCCCGTAAGTGAACCACCGGCATTTATCATTTGCCCATCTAACGTTACTACACGAAACCTGTATGAATTTTTTTTCGCAATTGCAATTGCTGAATCTATGTCACTTGCAACGATAATTCTACCAAGCACATATCTTAAAATTCCAATGTATTCGTCCTTCACAGAGCACAATCTTGAAGCAATTCCAATAAATCCACTACATTTTTCAAATGATTCTGAGGAAACTTCAGTTCCCGTCATAGTTGACATAGGCATAAATGTTGCTCTGCCAATATTTCTTTGTTTCAAGAAAAAAATTGCTTTTTTAGCATCTTGTTCAGAATCCACTATCACATTTTGAACAGCAGCTCCAAGTGCCGTACCTATCGCTAAAGCATATTTATCTGGTACAGTTATAATTCTAGAAATTGGTCCATGTATACCAGATAACATACCTTTCGAGGATTCCTTCATAACAGCTTTTACACTTTGAGCGAAACCTTCCATATTACGTTCAAGCTCTTCTAGTAATCTAACTCTACGTATTTTATCTTCGCAATCAAGTGTAATCACGTCAGCTTTTTTCTTTAGTTCATCGAATTTTTTTCGTTTTGAGTCAAGTTTCATTTCATATCCGGAAATTATATTTTCGTTTTTTTGGATTTCCATCTTCATATCAGAATCCATTTGAGAGTACTCATGTAACGACTTGTCAAAATCAACAATACGTAAATTTATTGTACCAAGTTCACTTTCAATAGAGGCAATTCTATTTTCCATATCAGAAATTGATGACGTTGAGGTTAGCAAATTAACTTTTGCACTAGACAGTTCAACCGACATTGAGGACAAGTTGCTAGTCATTGATTTCATAGCCTCTGATGCATCTGTCATTTGTTTTTGTAAATTTATAAGTTTATCTGTTTTCTCGTCAAGTGTCCTTTGCTTTTCATTTATACTCAACTGAAAAAACTTTATTTCAGATCGTTTTTCTTCAACTTTTGCATCTAATGTACTTGTTGACTCAGAAGCCTCGCGAATTTCATTTTCACAGCGTTGAATATTCTCGTTATTATGAAGTTCATCATTTTCATGTACGGATATGTCACGTTGCATTTCAGAGATTTTTTCATCAACTGTAGAAATCGACCTTCTTAATTCATCAATTTGTGCAACACATTCACTGCTCTTTTTAAATGAATTCTCAGTTTTATTGTTTATTTCCAAGATTTCATCCTCAATTGAATCATATTGAGCTCGTGCTATAGATAATTTCTCTTCATGTGAAGAAAGAGTTTTTGAAGATTTATCCAAAGTTGAAACCCATAATCCAATTTCAAGACTTTTTTTATCATTTGCAAGGATTACATACTTTTCCGCTTTTTCTGCTTGTTCCCGAAGAGGTCCCACTCTATCCTCTAAATCCTTTAAAATGTCAAGAAGTCGCAAAAGATTTTCTTTCGCACTCGAAAGACGATTTTCTGCATCAGCCTTCCGATACCGAAATCTTGATATTCCAGCAGCTTCTTCAAACACTTCCCTACGATCTTCCGATTTAGATGCAACAATGCTATCTATTTTACCTTGTCCAATAACAGAGTATCCATCTTTACCAAGCCCAGTATCCATAAACATCTCATGTATGTCCTTAAGCCGGACATTTCTTTCATTTATGAGATATTCACTTTCCCCCGATCGATAATATCTTCGAGTGATTGCAATTTCTTTTGTATCTTGATGTAGTTTATTTTCCGGATCATCAATAGTAAGAGTTACTTCTGCAAAACCAAGAGCTTTTTTTGTAGGGGTTCCATTGAAAATTACATCTTCCATTTTTCCACACCGCAAAACTTTGGCAGATTGTTCTCCCATTACCCATCTTATTGCATCACTTATGTTACTTTTTCCACTTCCATTCGGGCCTACTACTGTGGTAATCCCTTTATCAAATGACAGTAATGTTTTATCATAAAAAGTTTTGAATCCATGTAATTTTAATGATTTTAGTATCATCACTGTACCTACCTTCTGATTAGTTCATTTTTATATTTTATCACAAAATATACTTAAAATCAAATTTGCTATGTAAAAAAATCATGAATGCCATTTTCAGTTATCAACCATATATTTAAAATATACATGGTTTTCCTTAAAAACTCACAACTAACCTGAAAAACAAATAAAAAGGAATATTAACAGTTCGCAGCATTTAATTTGTCCCAAAACCTAACACACGATCATTTTTATCATGCAAATATTTTGGAAGATATTGGTGATTATTAGCGAAAATACATATTGTGAATGTTAATGTATGTTTTTGTTAAGGAAGTGTGAGGTTATAAAATGAGGGATTTAAAGAGAACTTGACGAATGTTAACAAAAACAAACAGTAGAAATAATAACATTATAATGTCTTTGTTCTGTTATTTAATAACCCAATTTACCGACTTGTCAGTGAAATGTTTTCTTTGAGAAAAACACCGATACTGTCCTATCAATTTACCACTTACCGTAGCAACAAAGGTAAACACATCTTTCCTATCGAAGTAATTGCAAAAATATATTCTACTCAGTCGTTTTCAGTATACAGATACGGCAATTCGTTCCGAAAATTATTTCTGTAGAAAGATAAACTGCTAAATCTTTTGTGTCTGATGGTTTTCGTTTTTTTCTTTTTTCTCCAAACCATTTTACTTATTCTTATTATAAATAACACTTTTAATATAATATCCTTCTTGAAGAGCTGCAAACGCGGCTACAACACAAACGATACTACCACTATATTTCAATTCTATGAAATTCAATGTCAAAGGAAGCAAAAATAGCAATAACCCTGTTATTTTATTCATCAGTGTGTGCATAGCGACAAATTCCTTATAAACAGCATATCCCAAGATTACGTTTACAACCTTAATAACCGCAACGGTACATATCAATATCCAAATAAACAAAGGAATATTCAAAATTGGCAGTAATTTAATCATACAGACTACAACAAATATAAAGTCCGCAATCGTATCTAATTTTGAACCAAACTCACTTACTGTATTTGATTTTCTTGCGATAGCACCATCAATCATATCGGTAAATCCCGCCAAGATATACAAGCCATAAAATGTAGGAGAAAATGCAGAAAAGAGTAACATAAATACACTCAATATAATTCTACATATTGTTATAATATTTGCCATTGTCCTATATTTCAATTTGCAAAACCTCTCTTAACTAATGCAGTTTATTCCCATTTTCACTTTACTGTTTTGATCCAAAGACATTATATTCTGAATTTGTGCCCTTTTCAACTCAAAGCAACTCAAATTTGTCAAATGAAAGCCTGGATATTTTAAAAAATTCCAAAAGAATCGCATAAATTCGGTTTTTTTTAAATTCCTCTTGAAAAATCAAAGATTTTATAATAATAATTGCAAAGATTTACAGGTTTATCACGCTGTACCTGTAAATTTAAACGAATAATTAATGCCTGACAATAGTAACTTGATTACGTTGTACTCGATACATCTATGCTATGTGCAACCGGAGTAAGGCTCCATACGATAAAGTCAAAGAAACAATCAAACAACAGAAGCAAAACCCCCAATTGCGGAAAATATTCGATGATAATTTAACATCAACAGTCCTCATAAATAGGTAAACTAAACCTGAATCTTTTGAAAGCACATAACCTACACAGAGTTTTGTAAGCAAATAATAGCATTTTATATTTCATCTTTCGAGAGAGCAAAATGACAGTACTCAAATGAAGTTTCTTTACCCTCAATAGTGCCTTTTTCGTTACCTGTTTCTTTTTTTCTGAACAATTCAGTAGTACTATTTTCTTCTATATAATCAAATATTTTATCTATCAAACCACAGGATTTTTTGTTTTCTACATCACAATATACATGTAATGATTTTATATCTGAAGCGTTAAACGCTTTATTACAAAGTTCAAAACAAGCTTCTTTCATGTAACCTTTACCTTGAAAATCTTTACCCAACCAATAACCTATTGATAATTGCGAATTTTTCCCTAATAGATCTGAAAACAACATTAAATCTAACTTACCAATTGGAGTGTCACTGTCTTTTAGCTTAATAGTATATTCCAAAGACCCACTGTATTCACCTGAGCTGTCACTTTTTAAAAATTTTAGTGCTTTCTCTTTGGTTTCAAAGCCGTCTGCAGTAGTTGGGTCTAACCATTGTGTTACTTCTTTATCTAGTAAATATTCTGCAAGAGTATCTAACTCTCCTTCGTTAGTTGGAGTTATTACTAAACGTTCAGTCTCCATTCTTAGACCACTTAAATCACTGATTTTATAATCTTTTTTAAGCGAAAGAATCGTATCGCGTGATGATATACCAGTAGTTGTGTCATCATCTTTAATTGCATAACTTGTTGCAGAAAAAGAGGATACTCCCAAGGTAATTAATAACAAAATAGAAAGGATCAATTTTTTTTGCTTCAATATAAAAACCTCCTGGATTAAATATCTGTTTAGAAATTATTTTTTTTAATATAAAAAGCGATTCTTTTATAATTATAACATGTTTTTAGATAAAATTCAACACACTGGTTTGCCAAAAAAATATGAATATAATAAACAAGTCTCAAAAGATCACATAAACTCAGTTTTTTGATTTTTTCCTAACAAATCAAGAATTTTGTAATAGAATATGGTATAGCGTGAAGATGTGGATAATGTATAATATTAAATTCCTTCAAAATAAAAATCTCAAAAAACTATATGAATTCAGAGAATTAAAAAAACAATAAGTTTTTCTATGTAACACGAATTATCAAGAAGTAAAAAATACATAATTACTCTATTTCTGGCTTAAATCATAGCTTTCGAACATTCTAATCGGAAGTTTTCTTATTTTATTTTTGGTGAACTCGGGGTTTTAACATAAAATACACTTAAAATCAAATTTGCTATGTAAAAAAATCATGAATGCCATTTTCAGTTATCAACCATATATTTAAAATATACATGGTTTTCCTTAAAAACTCACAACTAACCTGAAAAACAAATAAAAAGGAATATTAACAGTTCGCAGCATTTAATTTGTCCCAAAACCTAACATACGATCATTTTTATTATGCAAATATTTTGTGTGATATTGGTGATTATTAGCGAAAGTACATATTGTGAATGTTAGTGTATGTAAAATAAAAAATTTAAAGTGAATTTGACGGGTGTTAACAAAAACAACTGTTTGTTTTTACAGATTAATGCACTTTTTCAGTTTAAAATAGGAGGTCACCCAACTAATGGGTAACCTCCTACTTAATTTACCGTATGTTTTATCTGCAAAATTAATATAGTGTACACTATATTTTTTACTTATACATTACACACGACTTATTTTCAAAACACATTGGTGCTGGTGACCGGACTTGAACCGGTACAGTATTGCTACCGAGGGATTTTAAGTCCCTTGCGTCTGCCTATTCCGCCACACCAGCAAACAACTGATACTTGTATTATAACACATTATATTTTAAATATCAAGTCTTATTTTTCGAAAATCTTCCCCAAAATAAAAATTGTGTTCATTTTAACAATAATACGCAGATGATGCTTGTGAATTTATGGATGTAGTATATATTTTTTGTTCAGAGCAATATTAAATAATGCAAATCGAGTTGTATAGAACTTAATTTATTTGCGCTAATTTATTTATAAGTTTAAACTTGTTGACATGTTAGAGCTTTATTTAATAAGTAAGTTATCACAAGTTTTATAATACCATTCAAGGGGTAACATATACTGTTTTGTAGGAAACATATACAACTTTTCCGGGTAGTGATTTAGATGGTTTGCTTACGTTTTTTACAAAGGTATAATCAACGGGAACATTTTGTGAGTATCTTGCTTTACTGTTGCGAGCAGCAATCTGAGCAGCTTCGTTTATAGAATTTTGTGTAATGTCCTTTCCTTCACTCAGAATAACTACATGAGAACCCTGAGTATTTTTTACATGCAACCACATATCTTTTTTACTTGCAAATTTTAGTGTAAGATAGTCATTTTGTTTATTATTGCGTCCAACCAGTATTTTGAATCCATCTGTAGATACATACTCTTTAAATTTAGTAAATGATTGTTTTTTCGGTAATTTTCTTTTTTTATTTTTTAGATAACCTTGTGCAACTAGTTCTTCGCGAATTTCTTCTAAATCCTCTTCGGTTTCTGAACGTTCTATTGAATCTAATACACTTTCAATGTACTGAATTTGCCCATTTGCTTTTTTTATTTCTTTTTGCAACATTTCTTCTGCAGTTTTAAGTTTACGATATTCCTTATAAAACTGTTGCGCATTTTCTGAAGCGCTTTTTTGTGGATCAAGTTTAATATGGATTAAAGGTGTATTATTTTCATAGAAATTTTCCAAATCAATACCGGACAATCCAGGTTTAATGCGATATAAGTTTGCATTTATAATATCTGCGTATACCCTAAATTGTTCACGAGTTTTGCATTTCTCTAAATCTTGATTTTGGCATTTAACTTTACGTAAAAGCCTATGGAGGATAGTGTCCATATGTCGATACATATCACGGCTTTTAGCATGAATTCTATCATAACTGTCTTTTTTTAAGTAATATTCATCTAAAAGATTTGAAAAATTATCTTTTTCCAAAAATACTTTTTCGTTTAAATTTTCACCTAACATAAAAGTAACGTCACACATGTTATTGTCGTGATCAAGAATTGCATATGGTTTTCCTTGCAAATTTACTACATTTTGTTTTAGATTATCAATGGAGTTTAAAAGATTTTTTTTCAAATTTTCAGGATTGTCTGTTGAAAATTTTTCCAGGTTATTTGCAATTATTTTGCATACTATTGGAGATATACCTTGAACTGTATTTAGAATCTTTTTTGAGATCTTTTCAGAAGAAGTTTCAGCCATGATATATTCCGTAATTTTTTCCGTAGTCTCACTTAAAATAGATAGTTTATCCTGTGTTGGAGGAAGGGAATACTTCAATCCTGGCAAGATTAATCTTTTGGAAGACATTTGTGGTGAGACTCTTTTTAGTGCATCTATAATGGTGTATTTGTTGTCAACTAAAATTACATTGCTATATTTACCCATAACTTCACAAATTAAGTGTAACACACATTTATCTCCGAGCTCATCAGTACATTCGAAATTAAAAGTTAAAACTCGTTCCAAATTAGGTTGATCAATAGATAATAATTTTCCGCCAGTAAGTTTTTTTCGAAGCAACATACAAAACATCGGAGGTGAAACAGGGTTTGGTATAGGGAACGATGTCAAATGTACTCTAGCACTATGAGAACGTATAGACATTAAAAGTCGGTTAAGTCCAGATTTAGATCTAAACACAAAAACAATCTCATCTTTGTTTGGTTGTTGGATTTTATCTATTCGAATTCCTACAAGTTTTTTTTCGAGTTCAAACTTGACATAACGTAAAAATACTCCATCAAGGGCCATTTTAAATTCTCCTATCTTTAGCCTATTAAGGCGATTTCATTGCCAATGGAATTACACACAAGCTATCAATGAAAGACGATAGCTTGTGTGTTGTTTATTTGTTTTGTTCACTAGACTCAAGAAGTCTTGCTGTGAAAGATTTTCTCTTTTTAACTTTTTCTGGTTTAATTTTTTTGCCTTTCAGTTTTTCTGCCGCTTCCCAAGCATTTTTCAAATCATCACTTAAATATTTTTTTAGGAGCATTTTTTGATTTTCAGCCTCGATTGAATTTAAAATAACAATGGTAATCAGTCCTCGAACGTCTAAATCTCCATTATCGTAATTATCACTAAGGATTTTTCCAAGTTTTTTTACTTCGCTCTTCTCATTTGATGTTGAAAGCAAGCCTTGTACTTGTGAAACGACATTTGTTTTCACAAATGAAACATACCTAAACGATTCTACATCTTTTTTTTCAAATTGTATTAATTCTTTTAGGTTAGGAAACAACGTGGCCAATCTATTCATGAAAAATAGAGGTGATGATGTATTTTCTTCTTCACCTTTATTTTTAGATTTAATAGATTTTTTTGGTGATGGACCAGTTAATAACTCTACAAAATCTCGTCCGATACTTTCTGCTTCTTCTTCACCATCTGTATCTGGGTCAAATAACCATGATGAAATTACTTGTTCATCGCTTAAAAGTTTATTTCCCTCTTTCGATCCCATCAATAGGTTAACTGTCTTTTTTTCTGGGTTGGTAGTGATACTGTAAAAATTTGATTCATTTACAAAGGTAGCTAAGATATTATCATTTTTGTTTGCATTAAGATCATATCGAGTGAAGCCTTTATCGATTAAAATGTTTTGTACTTGTGTTATAATGATGTCCATTGTTTTTTTTAGCATCTTTTCAAATCCTTCCGTTAATATGTGTACTTTTTAAAAGCTTCTTGTATCCGTATTTTTAAAATAAGAGGGATACACGAGAAGTTTATAATAAAATTGCAAAATTTAGTGCGATTTAAAGTGAATGTTTGATAATTATGATGGAACTTTGTCGTTTTTGTCATTATAGTAAAATCCCAAAGTAAATATAATTGCGCAAAATAGCGTAAACATAACCGTATACCACGGATCAGCAGATGCCCCGCCGATTAAAATAATTGATACTCCAAATAAAGCAAGGATTGGAAATACAAATCTTTTAGTTATGCTTTTAATTTCTTTCATCATCATTACTCTTATATACAGAATCGAATAGAATACATATCCTAATACAACTGCAACGCTTGTTGCATCACTACCTGGTTTTAAGAATTTGCCTTTCATTATAACGTATTGAACGATACTCCACACAAGACACAAAACGGCAGTTAATAACATAGGATTAGAGCAAATTTTTGAAGTGAGTCCCTTACCATTTGAGGGGAGCATTTGTTTATTTTGAAGAATTTTTGGTAACTTTAACATTCCCATAAACACTCCATTAACCACACCGAAAACTGATATGGCAATAAATATTAGGAGTATTTTGTCTCCGAAACTACCAAAAATCATTTTACCTGCAGTTCTAACAGCAGCATTTCTCATTGTCATGACGTATTCTACGCCAAGCATTTTACTAATTCCAACAAAATAAAGAATATATGCTGTTAAAACTATAATTGGAGCGATAGTTAATGCTAGAGGGAGAGTTTTCTTTGGATTTTTGACATCAGAAGACATATTAGTTGAAATGATCCATCCCTCGTATGAAAAGGCAACGGGTACCAGTGCTGCTATCCATGCAAAACCTACATCTTTTGCTGCTACGGTTGTCATGTTATCTGGAATAGGGATATTTTCACCTGACGAAAAAAATCCTGCAATTGCAATCACTACAATAGGAATTAATTTTATTATAGTGGTAGCATTTTGAAAGTAAGCTGCAAATTTTTCTGATATTACATTGAAAATAAAAATCACAGAGGAAGCTAAAAGTCCCATTATAACGTGGCCTGCTGGAGTAGGACGTCCGATTCCATCTAAAAACACTCTAAAAAGTGTACACAGATATCCTCCACCCACATACGATATTACCATGCAAAGTGACGGAAAATATACAAACAGTTGAAACCAGGAAAATCCCGTTGCAACCCTTTTGGAAACGAATTCTTCGTAATATCCAACTACGCCATCTTGTTTTTTTGATGCCACAGCTAACTGTGCAACAGATAGACTTCCAAATATAATACAAAATGCTCCAATACAGAAAACCAATACTCCAATAGCAATATTTCCACCTGTGGCGATTAAGATCTCGTCTGTTTTAAAAAATATCCCTGATCCGATAACTACCCCTACTATCATTGAAATTGCTGTAAATAGACCAAATTTTTGTTTTTCATTGCCCATAAAAACATCTCCTCCTTTTCGAGTGTAATCGTTAAAATTAAATTGTTGTGTACAACAAAAATTTTCTTATTATCCCTAAATTAAAAGGAAACTGACATTGTTGCACAACAATATCAGTTTGTAAAAAATTATCTCTTGGAAAATTGAGGCGCACGACGAGCTGCTTTAAGACCGTATTTTTTACGTTCTTTCATTCTAGGATCGCGCGTCAAGAATCCTGCTTTTTTAAGTTTCGCTCTTAAATTTTCATTGTCGTATTGGAGCAATGCTCTAGCAACTCCATGACGAATAGCACCAGCTTGACCAGTAACTCCGCCGCCAGTAACTCTACACACAATATCAAATTTAGCATCTGTTCCAGTAAGTTCTAATGGTTGACGAACAATAAGCTTTAATGTTTCTAATCCGAAATACTCATTTATGTCTCTATCATTAATTGTAATTTTACCTGTACCTTCGTAAAGTCTCACCCTTGCAACAGAACTTTTTCTGCGACCAGTGCCATAAAAATAAGGTGCTTTTTCGTACATAATTCTTTCCTCCTTAAATTTCAAATGCTTCTGGTTGTTGAGCTTCGTGAATATGCTCCGCACCTGCAAATACTCTAAGTCTTGTCATTGCTTGCCTTCCGATTACCGTATTTGGAATCATTCCATTAACAGCAAGTTCCATGGCTTTTTCTGGTTTTGTAGCCATGAGAGTATCATATCTTGTTGACTTCAGATGTCCTACATAACCAGTATGGCGATGATAATACTTTTGTTTTAATTTGTTTCCTGTGAGAACTGCATCTTTACAATTAATAATGATAACATGGTCTCCGCAGTCTAAATGTGGAACAAAATCAGTTTTGTGTTTACCTCTAAGTAATATCGCTGCTTTTGCTGCAACTCTACCAAGAGGTTTGCCTGCTGCATCGATAATATACCATTTACGGTTGATGTCTTTTGCTTTTGGCATATAAGTTGACATAAAAAATCCTCCTCAAAAATTTAAATCTATCCGTTAAGAACCCATAACTTAACATGTTCTTATTGTAACACATACGTACGTTTATGTCAAGTGCATTTCTAAAATATTTTAGTTTACAATTGATGAACTTCTGTATTCTCTTCTATTCGTATTAAATGCTCTAATATTCTCAAATTAAATTTTCATTAAAGTAGTGCATACTGTGTTTAATCTGAAGTCACACCACACAGCTTTACAGCATAAATTAGTAACAATTAAAAGAATCAATGGGAGTGAGCGTATGAATAAGAAAGTTATTGAGATGGAATCTGTGACTAATGCAATGAAGGGCAAAGATATCTTGAAGCGAAATGCAATTAGAAGTGATGTAGTAAAAACGCATGCAAAAGGAAATCAAGGTTGCGGGTATGGTTTGAGTGTGCTGGAAACAGATGAAAAAAGGGCAAAAAAGATTTTATTGGAACAGGGACTCTTATCTAAAAAAGAACGGGGCGATACTGATGATATATCTTGATAATGCTGCAACAACATATCCGAAACCCCCCATTGTACTCAATACAATAAGTGCTTCCTTGAAAAAATATGGAGCGAATCCCGGCAGAAGTGGACATGATATGTCTATGTCCGCAGCTGAAGAGATATATAATTGTAGAAAAACTTGTGCAGAGTTTTTTAATGCACCTGGGCCAGAATGTGTAATTTTTACGTCCAATTGCACCCATGCAACTAATATGGTGATTAAAGGCCTTTTGAAACCTGGAGATCATGTTGTTTTGTCGTGTCTCGAACATAATGCAGTTTCACGACCAGTGCATGCTCTTGAGAAAAATGGGGTAACTTATACAAAAGCTTTAGTTTATCCTTATGATAATGATCAGACTGTAAATTCTTTTCGAGAGGCGATTTGTGAAGATACAAAACTTGTCGTTTGCATGCATGCGTCAAATGTTCTTGGATTGCGGCTCCCAATAGAAAGAATTTGTGCTCTTGCTCATCAGTACAATATTTTTACAATGATAGACGCTGCTCAAACTGCAGGTGTACTTGATATAGATGTACAAGATATTGGCATTGACTTTCTATGTGCATCTGGACACAAAAGTTTGTATGGTCCTATGGGTACAGGGGTACTCATTACAGATAAAGGTAGTTTATTATCACCATTTATCGAAGGCGGAACTGGAACTGATTCGCTCTCTCTTAATCAGCCTGAAACTATGCCCGAACATCTCGAGAGTGGAACACCAAATATGCCTGGAATATGTGGGCTTCAAGCGGGAATAAGATTTATACAGAAACTTACCCTTCCTAAAATACTAGCTCATGAACATAAACTTATTTGTAAATTATATGATAGACTTTCATTGATGCCAAATATTAAATTGTATACGAAAGCACCGGATGTTAGGTTTAATGTACCACTTCTTTCTTTTAATGTTGATGGGAAACATAGTGAGGAAGTTTCGTCTTTTCTAAATTCACATGGTGTGGCTGTTAGAGCGGGACTTCACTGTGCTGCATTTGCACACAGCTTTTTGGATACCACAAATGTTGGTACTGTCAGAGTGTGTCCTTCTATATTTACTCGTGAAAAGGAAATTGATATGTTTATACAACTTATTAAATTGTTAAATAAAACTGTTTAACGCCTACCCCGTTAAAATAAAGGGAGTGTTGATTTGCCTAATGAGTGATATAATGTGATTTATAAGTGCCAATTAGCAAAAACTATGCTCCCAGTTATAATTATTGTATTATATTTGAATAGTAAGTGTAGTAACGAATTCAGATAATTGTTAGTAGGTTTATATTCTGTAGATGTTAGTGAATGTGAAATAAAGTTTATTTGCACAGTGTAAAAATCATATAAAAGTGTAGAGGGAGATAAAATGGAAAAATGATGAAAATAAATAGGTTTAATCTGAAAATTTAAACTCAAGGTAAATATAATCAAAGAGTTAATATTGTTGATAATATCAGTAGTGATAGTGGTAGAGTTAGTAAACGGCAAAGTACTAGCTGAGGATGTTTACTACATAGCAAGTGTACAAAAATAGGTGCATGCGGATATAAAGAGCGGTAAAACAGAGGACTAGAACGAAGGAGTCTATATGGAATCAGTAAAAGAAATCGAATACGATACTAAAGAACCTGAACAAGCTCGAATTTTCTAAGTGGCAATCTTGTCGGAGTGGAAGCATTCGTAAAGAAATTTGAGTAATTATAGTAGACGGAATACGTAATCACACAATTACGAACGAAAGACTTGTGCGTAGAGGATATTGTGGAATATCCAAAACGTACAAGTCCTTGCTTTATTTATGATTTAACTGCTGTGTACCGAACGGCATGCATGTAGATAAGAAAGATCGATCTTCAACTAGTGAGTGATCCGATATACGAAATTAAAATATTAGATTTATTAAGGTATCTTGTAGATATTATTACAGATTAACTTTTACTTTACTTTGCGACTATATCTAATCTTGCAACATTTGATTCAGCTTTTTCGTAAAAACGATTATCATTAGTCATTGCTTTAACATAATACGTTCCAGGATCCCTTGGAAGTAATCTTGAAATTTTCTTGTCTGCTGGATTAAATACGCATAATTTTTTTGTACACTCTGGATCTTTATAATACACGTAAGTTACTTCATTGCCTTTAAAATCACTAACACTAAATACTTCAGAGATTTTCACCTCATCTATAAGTATTACTTCACCAGTGAAAAACGCCTTTTTGCTTTGAAGTTCTAACTTAGGTATGGCTCTAGTGATATTAAACTTCGTTACGGCAAGTTTACCAGCATATTCACCAAGTCCAGTTACTCGTACTATTGCACAACCGATGTCGCTATTTGATGTATACGACACTTTAAAGTCTTTGCCTTCAGTTAACTTCTTATCACCAGACTTAACTGTTAAATCACTTATTGTAATATTGCTTGTTATGTATGGTTTATCTGGAATGTGGTCTATTTTTAAATCATCACCTGTATCGATTGTTGTTGTTTTAGGGTAAGTAGCAACAACTTCATTATGTTTGCCTTGCATTTCAATCCAAGCTACAACATTTAATTTTTTACCTTTTCCAATTGCTGAAGTATCTAATTTGCTGATGTCCACATTACCATTTGGAGTTTTGCCTGACTCATTCAGCGGAATCGAAACAGTATATGCGATATTTTGGTCTGTGCTATCTACCAAACACGCTGACAAATAAGAATCTTTTGGGGCATTTTCATATGCAAATATACCTGATTTTGCACTGTTTGCATTTAACACAGCATCAGCAAGTTCGGTTTTTGCCGGAATTGTTTTCAAATGCATGCCGTAATTTCCACTCTTAAAATCGATTGGAATTGCCTTACCGTATGGTTCGCACTCGTCTTGTGGATAAAATGCCGATGCTGCAGAGGCAAAAAACACAGTTTCCAAGTTCACTTTGCATACAGCTGAGCACCCAAATCCATACGAGGCTGAAAAAGTATTAAATTCACCTTTTGCCTCTGGTGAGAACGTATACTGTAAATTTCCGTTATTTGGTACAGACGACCTTAACCAAAATACATCTCCACCAGATCCGCTTCCAGGCCAATACTTCTGAGGGATCAATTTTTGGACGTCTTTCGCAGTTAAAGTGTCTGCTGTCGATATATCGTCACTCCCCCAACTGATTGCACCGGACTTCAAATTACAACTCGGAAGATAGAATTTATCTGTAGTCTTGTAAAGCACTTTATTTGTTGTGTCAAAAGAAAAAATTTCACTATCACTAATAAGTGTCTTTTCATCGGAGGTTAATCCGCTAGATGCATATGTTTTTAGTGCAGCTCTTGCACTACTTAATCCGTAATGATTTATCGGAAAAGTTCCTTTAGCTAAATATGAAAATTCCTGTTTTTGTTGTGCAGAAACGTCTGAAAACGCAACAGGTTTACTCATTGTACTAAATTGTCCTGGTTTCACATCACGTGTTGAGTAAAGCATCATATGACTACTGTGAGCAGGATCAGATGAAAGTTCTCCATTTGTATGTACGCGTCCTGCTATCCACCAAGTACACGATTTTCCAGTAAACGGGTCCTTTGCAAAAAAGATTTTTTGTCCGGAACCTTTACCATTTTCAGTAACGTTTTTATCAACTAATGAAACTTCGCCCCAGGATTGCATTAGTTCGTCTGTGAATGCAAATACTTTTGTATTTACATTTGGCCTTGTTGCATAGGCCGTATTCGGTATAAAACTGCACATTCCAACCACCAATAAGAAAACAATTACACCTGACATAGATTTGCGAAACTTTAATAATTTTCGTTTAAACATTTATTGTGACCTCCTTATTTATTTGATAAATTTTATTTTAAAGAAAAATTTCCCATAAATCAATTGGCAAAATGCTGAAATTTTACAAATTTCGTGTTTTGTGATCAGTTTCATTTTTTTTGAAAGAAAAACAAAAACTAACTAAGTATATGATCTTAAAATCATGACAAAAATAAAATTATAAATCTTATGAAATTAACAAGTTAGAGGTTGACTTTTTCTTGTATTTGTATTATCATAATATAGTTAATATTAAGTGTTATAAATGGAAGGAATGTATTGTATGGATAAATACATCTTAACCGGTGGAAATAGATTAATCGGAAATATATCTGTGAGCGGTGCCAAAAACGCTGCAGTTGCTATAATACCTGCTACGATTTTATCACAGGGAGTTTGTCGTATCGAAAATGTACCTAATATATCAGACGTTACGCTTATTTTACGAATACTAAGCGAAATGGGTACGAAAGTTAAATTTATAAACAAATCTACAATTGAGCTTGATTCCTCACACATGGCTTCACCAGTTGCATCATACGATTTAGTACGAAAAATGCGTGCTTCATATTACCTTTTAGGAAGTTTACTTGGGCGTTTTACAAATGCAGTAGTATCTTTACCCGGAGGATGCGATTTTGGAGTACGGCCTATTGACCAACATCTCAAAGGGTTTACAGCACTTGGGGCAAATTATAAGGTAGAAGGTGGAATGGTTAACGTAAGTGCTGATAAACTATGTGGTTCAAATATTTACTTAGATGTGGTGTCAGTTGGTGCTACTATAAACATTATGTTAGCAGCTACTGTAGCGGAAGGAATCACTACTATAGAAAATGTTGCAAAAGAACCCCATATAGTTGACCTTGCAAACTTTTTAAATTCAATGGGTGCAGATATAATGGGGGCTGGTACGGACGTCATCAAGATAAAAGGTGTAAAAAAATTAAAGGGGACGACATATTCCATAATTCCAGATCAAATCGAAGCAGGAACTTATATGGTTGCTGCAGCAGCTACGAAAGGTGACGTAATAATCAACAATGTAACGCCAAAACACCTTGAATCAATAACTGCTAAGCTTCAAGAAATGGGAGTTATAGTAGAAGAGTATGATGAATCTGTACGAGTTCACATGGATAAACGTCCAAATAAGTGTAATATAAAAACCATGCCACATCCTGGTTTTCCTACTGACATGCAACCTCAGATCGCAACATTACTTGCTTTAGCAGACGGGACAAGTATTATAAATGAAAGTGTATGGGATAACAGGTTTCGTTATGTGGAAGAACTTAGACGTATGGGTGCTGAGATATCTGTTGATGGGAAAATTGCCGTCATAGAAGGAAAGGAAAAATTAGTAGGAGCTCCTGTAAAAGCAACGGATTTACGTGCTGGAGCTGCTATGATTATAGCTGGGCTTGCTGCTGAAGGAACTTCAACTATTGAAGACATTGTACACATAGAAAGAGGTTACGAAAATATCGTAGATAAACTCATAAATGTTGGAGCCGATATAAAAAGAATCTCTACTCCTGATATTGCAGTGGCACAAGCATTATAAAGAAAGATGTGAATTAATGAGTAGATTATGTCCTCTGTTTAGCGGTAGTAACGGAAATAGTATGTGTATTACCTCTGGCGGAAATTCAATTTTAGTGGATGTGGGAAAAAGCACCAAGCAAATGGAAATAGCTTTACGCAACAACAATATTGATATAGATAGCATAAAAGCTATTTTTATTACACATGAGCACTCAGATCATGTCCAAGGCTTGAAAGTCTTTATAAAAAGATATGGTATAAAAGTATATGCTTCATCTGGTACAATACAAGCTTTGAAAGGAAAGGGAATTTTATCTGAATTTTCTCAATATTCCAGTATTTCTGAAGATGGGATAACAATTAGTGAAATGCAGGTAAAACCGTTCCGAACATCACACGATTGTGCAGAAGGGTTTGGTTACATAATCCAAACTCAGGATCAGAGAAAGGTCGCAATTGCGACAGATCTTGGTTTTGTGAATAAAACTACACGTGACCTTATTTCAACTTGTGATGTAGTAGTCCTTGAGTCGAACCATGATATACGCATGCTTCAGAACGGATCTTATCCATATTACTTAAAGCGACGTATACTTTCAGATTTAGGCCATTTGTCCAATGAGGCTTGTGCAAATGAATTGCCTCACCTTATAAAAAATGGCGTGTCAAGATTGGTCCTTGCGCACTTGAGTTGTGAAAATAATGTGCCTGAACTTGCATATGAAACTGCTGTATCTAAATTAAGTGCATGTGGATTCGTTAAAGGTCAAGATTACGATCTTTTGGTTGCTCCGGTTGAAAATAAAGAGTGTAAAGCAGTTTTATTTTAAAAATGTGCAGGATATTTCGCCTGTTACAATCCTCCCGAGTATTGGGAAATAATGCAATTTGTGGTAGATTTGGTTATCAAATCTACCATTTTTAAATACACAAATAAAAAGAGGTATCACTATGATGAATAATAATATTGTAAAAAGATACGATGTCATATTAATTAAAGATCCACGTGAAATTTTACTACTGCGTGGAGTAGGATGCAAATGGAGAAAATGTACTTTTTGTGACTATCATCTCGACTCAAACCCAAATAAAAAGGAAAACTTTATTTTAAACAAAATGGCAATTGATCAAGTAACAGGCCAATTTGGAAAATTAGAAATAGTTAATTCCGGAAGTGTGGTGGATCTTGACGATGATACAATTAATTATATAATTTCAAAATGTGAGAAAAAACACATATATACAGTTATATTCGAATCACACTGGATACATCGGTACGAACTAAAAAGAATTAAAGAATATTTCAAAAAATTTGGAATTACAGTTAAATTCAAAGCTGGAGTGGAAACGTTTAATATTCCTTTTAGAGAGCAATATTTAAATAAAGGATTTAAAAATGCATCCCCTCAAGATATTGCTGCATATTTCGATCAAGTAAACTTATTACAGGGATTGCCAAATCAGACTTCACAATCAATGGAAAATGATATTAATATTGGTCTTGAAAATTTTGAACGTGTATGTGTAAACATAATGCAAAAAAATACAACAAGTATTTCTCCCAGTATAAATGTAGTCAATGAATTTACAAAAAACGTTATGCCAAAGTTCATCAGGAATAAACGGGTAGATATTCTTTTAAAGAATACAGATTTCGGAATAGGAGAAAAATTATGAGTAACGAATTACTTCTGATTTTATCTTTAATTGTAACTTATTCTATGCTTCTTTTGTGGTTTAAGTTTTTTGGCAAAACAGGGCTTATTTGTTGGAATGTATTTGCAACTATATGCGCCAATATCGAAGTGAACCTTGTAATAAAAGCATTTGGTATGCAACAAACACTTGGAAATATACTATTTGCGTCAACATTTTTAGTAACCGACATAATCGGAGAGATATACGGAAAAAAGGATGCTAATCAAGCAGTTAAGATGGGAACCGTAACTACTATATCTTTTACTCTTTTGCTGCAGTCTTGGTTAATGTACAGTAATTTCTATCAAATTCAATTTGCAGAAAGTTTTCGTAATGTTTTCTCTCCTACCTTGCGTGCACTCGTTTCGGGCCTTATAGTATATGTTATTGTACAATTTTTGGACGTGTATCTGTATCATAAAATCTGGAGTATAACTATAAAAAAATGGGGAACTACAAAAGATCTTCTCTGGGTAAGAAATGTCATTGCTACGCTTTTATCACAATTTATAAATGTAGTACTATTTACGTTACTTGCTTTCTATGGAAAGTATCAAGCATCTATGCTAGTAAATATTATACTCTCAAGTTATGTAGTTTTCTTAGTTACTAGCATAGCTTCTCTCCCTACTTTATACATTGCCAGAAAAATTTCTCCCCTCCTTAAGTAAAATAAGTTTGTAAATTTTCACACGATTCTTATACGAATGTGTATAAATCAGAGATTTGAATTACAACACTTTACATATATGTAAAAATATGGTATAATCTATTACAGTAAGTTATCTTGAAGTATCCGGATGCTAAATGTAATTTACTTTATGCAAAACTAAAAACAATATATTTATAAGTACAAATCAGGAGGAAAAAAACTATGACGGTTAAATTAAACCAAAAATTCAATGAACTATCAAAAGAGGAAATGATTCAAATTGATGGAGGTATGTTACCAGCTGCGGTTTATGCACTTGGATTTGTTATGGGTATGACTCCAGCAGGGGCACTTGTTGTATGTGGTGCAACTGTAGCTGCCGGGGTTGCAACTGCAGTTGCTGTTGCAAAAGGGTGATAATTATGGATAATAAATTATTTCAAAATCTCACTAATCAAGAGCTATTTGATACATGTGGTGGAGTTGATGGTGAAAATATAATGAATGGTGTGATTGCTGGAGTAGGTACTGCCGCTGCTTTAGCAGGAGGAGCCCCAATATTAATTATCACTGGATGTTTTGCCACGGGATTTTACATAGCTAAATCCTTTAGGAAAAAATAATAAAATTACTGTTTCATCGATCGGATAACAAAAATCTATCACTATGAGATCCGCCGATATGCAATACAAACTACTATAATTAAGCGCGTCCAAGGGTACGCTTGAAAAAATGCACAGTGTGCCCTTGATGACAATATTTTTTCCAGAAATGGATTAATAGATGTGTCCTGTTACGTAAAGGAGGATTACGTTAATGAACAAACTTATAAACTCATTACTTATTTTACTCTTCCTATTGACTATATCACTGTGTATAATTTTTAAAAATATTCCTATTTATGCCTATGCATTTTTTTCATTTATTTGTGCCTTACTTGTGTTGAAAAATAAAGGGTCCCATTTTCAAAAACTTTCTTCTATTATTAGTTTAGCGTGGTTTTTGATCTGCGATCTATTAGCAATTGGACTTAATCTTTTTGCAAATGTCGATGTAACAGGGCCATCAAGTATAAGTTATGCAATAAGTTTTATGTATTTTGGTCTTATTGTAATTACTTCAGTATTTCCTTTTTTTTACGCAAAATATAAAAATGGACAGGTAACTCAAAATGAAAAAATTTAAATTAATATATTATATTGCTATATTTCTTGCTATTTCGCTTTCGATATATACTTTTTGCTTATTCCTCATAAATGCTCACATGGCATCAAAAATGTGGACTTACTGTATTATCACTATAATTTTCTCTTTATTTGCAGGGACTATCCTTCAAACCGCATTTCACGAAATTGGACATGTTATTTTTGGAACAATAACAAGATACAAATTTGTATGTATGCGTATTTTCTATCTAGTAGTCCAATCCCAGCATAATAAAATACATTTCACTCAAAATCAAATACGTGGAGTTTTTGGATACACTGTGATGTCACCAACCTCATCTGAATATAAGACACAACCGTTTGTCTTATATTCACTAGGTGGAGTTATTTTTAATGCAATTTTATCTTTGATATTATTCTCAATTGCAATTGCTACTAACATTAATATTTATTGTAAAGTTGTTTTTTTTGTATGTAGTTTTATGGGGCTTGTTTTTGTAATAAGAAACGGAATTCCAAATATTGTGAACGGGCTTGCAAACGACGGGTATAATGCGTATTCGCAACTAAAGCACGATGCAACCCATGAATCCATGTATAAGCAATTAAAAATCCTATCGGCACTATACGATGGGATACATCCTAATCAAATGCCAAAAGAATGGTTTTTGTGGAACAAGAATGATCCTGATGTAACAAATAATCCATTGCTCGTTAATAACCTATTGAATTACTGTGGAAAACTCATGGAAGAAAAAAACTTTACTGCTGCAAAAAGTACATTTGAGCATATTGCTCACGATGTAGATAAATCATTTTCGATTTACATAAATGAAGCCAAATGTGAACTTTTGTTCCTCGCTCTTATAAATGGTGAAAACATACAGAATATATACACTGATGAGTTGAAACAGTATTTAAAAATAACTAGAACGTGTTTAAATAAAAAGCATGTAATGTATGCGCTTTATCTAATACACGAAAAGGATCAAGTTAAGGCTAATTCCGTTTATAATGAAACTTTAAAGCTTTCAGAAAACTACATACCAAAAGCTGAAGCTGAAATGGAATTAGAAATGATAGATTATATAAAGAAAAATCTCCAAAAAGAGAGAATAGGAGCTATATGAAATATTATTGTATTAAACAGCATGACACAGCAGACTGCGGTGCTGCTTGTCTTGCGACTATATTCAAATATTACAATCTAAATCTACCAATTTCAAAAATACGCGATATTGCATCTACTACTACCCAAGGAACAAATGTATACGGAATGATAAGAGCTGCGGAAAGTTTAGGTTTTTCGGCAAAAGGCGTTAAGGGTGACCAAAGCGCTTTTTTTTCTGAGTTTAGTTTACCTGCCATTGCACATGTAATAAACAATAAAAACTTGCTACATTATATTGTAATATATAAAATAACAAAAAAAGTGATTGTTGTTGCGGATCCTGCAAAAGGTATCGTAAAGTATAAACCAGAAGACTTCTTTAAAATTTGGACTGGAATCCTAATAATTCTCGCCCCTAATTCAGAATTTAAGTCACCTAATAAAAATGAAAAAACCTGTAGTAATTTCTCAAAATTTCTATCACTACTTACTCCGCACAAGAGTTTACTATTTGGGATTTTTGTGACGTCAGTCGTAATAACTATACTTGGCATACTTGCGTCATTTTATTTTAAAATAATAATTGATTCTATTGTGCCAAACACTTTGTTCACAACACTAACATTCATATCAATTACCTCAATTGGGTTATACGTATTGAAGGCACTTCTAGAATTTTGCCGAAATCAACTTATGCTTTACCTTAGCCAAAAAATTGATATTCCCTTGATACTTGGATTTTACCAACATGTTCTAAAGTTACCTATGAGATTCTTTGATTCACACAAGATAGGTGAAATCATCTCGCGGTTTATGGATGCGTCCAAAATACGTGAGGCTATTTCAAGTGCTACATTGACTATTTTAGTTGACACATTTATGGCTATAATCGGTGGTGTTGTGCTTTACATACAAAACCAAAAATTGTTTGCTGTGTCTATTGTCATACTTATTTTGTATGCGGTTGTTGTTTTAATTTATAATAAGCCTATTAATCAAATTAACAAAAAAGTCTTAAATGAAAACTCTGAACTTACATCTCATCTAGTTGAATCCATTGAAGGAATTGAAACAATAAAGTCATTTAATCTGGAGACTAGGTCTCGGAACAAAACTGAACTGTTATTTGTCAGATTTCTTAAAAGTTTTTTTCATAATGGATTTTTAGTCAACTGTCAACAAACACTCACCAATACGCTAGCAATAATCGGAAAAACCGCAATACTATGGATCGGGACATTTGACGTCCTTTCAGGAAAATCAACTCTTGGTCAACTTATCACATTTAGTGCATTAATGGTGTATTTCTTAGAACCAATAAAAAATTTAATCAATTTGCAAGCCACACTGCAAACCGCATTTGTGGCAGCAAATAGATTCTATGATGTGTTAGATTTACCGACTGAGCTCGATGAACAAAAATCAACTAATCTTCAAAATGTATCACTTCGTGAAAAAATTCGTATTTCAAACCTTGATTTTCGGTACGGATCCCAACAGTTAACACTTCACAATATTAACTTGTCTATCTCAAAAGGTCAAAAAGTTGCATTAGTTGGTGAAAGTGGGTCAGGTAAAACAACTCTTGCAAAACTACTTACAAGATTATATACATGGGAAAATGGTGACATCTATATTGGAAATTATAACTTAAAGGATGTTTCCATAAATACGCTACGTGAAAAAATAGCTTATGTATCTCAAGATACTTTTTTGTTTAATGGATCAATCATTGAAAATCTTACATTAGGAAATTCAACTATTACCCTCGATGATGTTGTTCGAGTGTGTGAATTGACGACAGCTAGCAATTTTATTGATAAATTACCACTAAGGTATAATACTGTAATAGAAGAAAATGGGGCAAATTTATCTGGTGGACAAAAGCAGCGATTAGCTATAGCTAGAGCTCTACTCCAAAATCCAGATATACTTATTCTGGATGAAGCTACTAGCAATCTCGATTCTATTACAGAAAAGGCGATTGAACAAACTATCAACAGTATTTCACAAAATGTCACTGTAATCATAATCGCTCACAGATTGAGTACTATACGAAATTGCGATACAATTTTCGTTATGGAGAACGGAAAAATAATAGAGAGCGGAACTCACGATGAACTCATGAAAAACAGAAAAAATTACTTTGAATTCTGGAGTGAACAATTTGAAGAAAACGTTGGGAGTGAGAAGTATGCAAGCTGATATAATATCAATTCAAGATTTATCAGACAGTAAAGAAGTACTATTAAAAAAGGTCCCAATCTCAATAAAAGTTTCTATTATTATTACATTGTCTGTATTAGTGGTATTATTAATTGTTATGTGTTTTTGTCATATTGATATATGTGTGCCTGCATCTGGAGAACTTCGCCCATATGTAGACCAACCTTCTGTTAGTTCGAACAGTGGCGGAAAAATTATTACTTCATACCACAAATCTGGTGATCAGATACGCTGTGGGGAACCTTTGTTTGATCTTTGCCGTGAAAATCTCGAAAAACAAAAAAATATGATACAGAGTGAAATCAATAAAAAAGAACATTCCTTGTGGTGCAATAACCGGTTTTTAAAATCGATAGAGAAAAATCAAAATTTGTGTGAAAAGAACTCAGAACAATATGACCAATTCGAAAACTACAAATTTGAAATTACCCAATTAGAAAATTCAGATGCCCAATCTTGTGGTATGACGACCAAAACGCTTGATTGTGAAAAAAATAAAATTAAAACTTCTTATATATCTAACGCACAACAAATTATCGATAAGTTAAATACCGAAAAAATTTCATTAGAACTACAACTGTCAACTATTTTAGATTCTATTGAAAAAACGTCAATTGTTGCTGTGTCTGACGGAATTTTAAATTTGAACAAAAATTTGCTTCCTGGTGAAGTTATTCCACCTAACACTGATATTGGATACATTGTTCCAAATAAAAATAATTTGAAAGTAAGCATATTTGTTCCAGAAAAATATATATCTGTGCTACACATTGATCAGGATGTTGTATTTACATTAGACTCGCCGTATTTGAAAAAGCGCATTACAGGAAAAATATATCAGATATCACCAGATAGTGTTACAGATAAAGGGTCTTTACAAGCGTACTATCATGTTGAATCCTCAGTTTTAAATTGTGAAGAACAAACGAATCTTCGTCCTGGTATGAAGGTAAAGCCTCACATCGTTACTGGGAGACAGACCTTTTTTGATTATATTTTAAGTTTGCTCTGAAGCTGAGTAGAAAACCGTTCATTTAATGAATGATTTTCTACTCGACTTGCATGTTTGATACGCACATTTACTTGGAGATGAGAGTGCGTTACAAATTTGGCGGTAAGAACTGCTAGTCAAGCACAATGATATAAAACTTGAGAAAATTATGAATACCCGAATGAAAAAAATGCTAAGGCAGAAATACTAGAAAAAGCCATTGAGCTGTTGCAGTTAGTGAAATATTAACACATGTTTTAACAGACAAAAAACTTGCACACAGAAAATATATCATAATATCCTCTGTGTGCAAATTTATAAATTTAATATAATTGAACCATCGTGTACCTAACAGTGAGACAAAAGGTCGGCTACTTAACTAATAAGTAGCCGACCTTTTCGAGCAAAAAAAATGGTGGACATAACGGGACTCGAACCCATGACCTCTCGCGTGTGAGGCGAGCGCTCTAACCAGCTGAGCTATACGTCCAAATTGATGAATAAAAAAATGTTAACTTAACAGTTTTCCGATTAACTATTTATTTCAATAGTGCAATGCCCCCATACTTTTCGGAACCGGGAAAATTTTTGCAAACATTTAACGCACTTCTAAAACTCTTATAAAAATCATCTTGAAGACGAGAGTAAACTTATCTTCAATCTAAAATAAAAATTCTTCCCTTGCTTTAAACACATAGTCAAACACTATCAACTTTCTACTTACTGAAACAATACTGTACAAAAAGCACGGTGGTGAAAACCAAACATTCGTATTGAAATGTGATAGGACAAACGACAGCAAAAACAGAGTGTATCGAGACTAAACAAAAAATAAAAGAAGAACCGATTAAACTAAAATCCCTTACATTATTACAGTAAAACACTCCGGGAAATCATCCTGTTAACTACATATTTAAATAAAGGAAGATTGAAATTCTATCAAAAATAAACTGAAAATGCAATCACCTAAAAAAGGTGATATGGTGACCCGGACGAGAATCGAACTCGTGTTACCGCCGTGAAAGGGCGGTGTCTTAACCGCTTGACCACCGGGCCATAAATGGTAGCGGTAATTGGATTTGAACCAATGACACTTCGGGTATGAACCGAATGCTCTAGCCAACTGAGCTATACCGCCATCACATATTTACATTCTTATTATATCACAATTTAGCGGTTTGTCAATAGGTTATTTTAAATTTTTCTCAGTTGAATAAAAAATGGACAAAGCTTTGCGTTAATTGATACAATACGTCTAGTCATGTATTTTGTAATTTTGCGTCTATAATTAGATATTTAGTTGTATTTAGGCAGATTTTACTTATTGTATGGATTATGAATTTCTGGTTTCGTGGAAGCAAAATTTCATATTGATGATTTATTTGTTTTGACATGCGCTTGGCCATGTTATCTGTGGCACAAATTCGAGTTCCAATTGGAATATCTATGCAGAATAATGCGTCCGGTTTGGTGGATTTTTCTTCATGATAGAATTTACGATTGTTATTTATGGCCTGCATTGCATACGGTTTTGAAATAGTGGTACTCATGTAAGCGGGTTCTAAGTACGTGATTCCAATAAATTCGCGAAAATTTTTAAATGAAATGCTTTTGTCAAAATGCGCAAAGAGTCGATTGAGATCTTTGTGTATTACTCCTTTGTACAGTTTTAAGTTGTGTGTAGTTCTTTTGCCCGATTGCAGGAATTTGTCAATTTGAGGGATGAACTTTCCGGGGAAGTTCTTGTTGTTAAGTATTTTTTCATTTAAATCTTGATGTGAAGCGATAGTTTCCTTTATGAGGAGATTAATATCATGGCAAGTTGTGTAAAAATATATTGCTTCAGCTTGTAAGTCAGTGGCGCGAGCCGTATCGTAATCGGAAAGTTTTTGGTACGCTTTGCACCTAGTATCAAAGTCATTACAGGATAATTTAGAAAATAAATTGTCCATTTTAAATCCTCCTATTTTCATTTCAATACTATTATATAGGTTTTTGGAGTTTTTTTCAATATATAATTTGTTGTACTTTATGCACTACAAAATGTGTGTTTTTTTATTTTGGTTTTTATAATTTGAAGACTTGAATTTTTTTGATTTTTGGTATAAAATACTATTGTAGCCATATTGATGTTGTATGGTTTATAAAAGTTTTAAGGAGTTGTTTTAATTACATGGATTACTTAAATAAAAAAACAATTGAAGACATTGATGTGAATGGAAAGAAAGTTTTAGTTCGTTGTGACTTTAATGTTCCATTTGATGACGACGGTAACATAAGTGACCATAAAAGAATTGATGAATCGCTTAAGACTATTAAGTACTTGCTGTCTAAAAATGCAAAAGTGATACTATGCTCACATCTTGGGAGACCAAAGGGTACGTTTGATCCGAAATTTTCTTTAAAACCAGTAGCAGATTATCTGCGAGAAGTACTCGATACAAAGGTGACTATGGCTAAAGATGTTATTGGGGATGATGCAAAAACATTAACAGCTACCATGAACCCAGGAGAAGTAGTTGTTTTGGAGAATGTTAGGTTTCATAAAGAGGAAACAGAAAATGATAAAAATTTTGCAAAGGCTCTTGCATCACTTGCAGATGTTTTTGTGAATGATGCATTTGGAACAGCTCATAGAGCACATGCATCTACTGCAGGAGTGGCGGAATTCTTGCCGGCTGTGTGTGGATATTTGATAGAAAAAGAACTTACTGTTATGGGTAATGCTCTAGCTAATCCAAAACGTCCTTTAGTTGCAGTTTTGGGTGGAGCAAAAGTTTCTGACAAAATTGGAGTTATTAGTAATTTATGTGAAAAAGTAGATACACTTATTGTTGGTGGCGGTATGTCGTATACTTTTATGAAAGCTAGAGGATTTTCAGTTGGAACATCACTTTGCGAAGATGATAAGCTTGATTTGGCAAAGGATATGATGGAGAAAGCTAAGAAAAATGGTGTAAAGTTCTTACTTCCTCTGGATTATAAAGTGTCTAAAGAATTTGCACCAGATGCACAAAGTAAGATTGTTGATTGTGATAAGATCCCTGATGATTATATGGGAATGGATATTGGTCCGAAAACTCAAAAATTATTTTCAGATGCTCTTCGTGGAGCCGGGACAGTGATTTGGAATGGTCCAATGGGGGTTTCTGAATGGGAAAATTTTGCGACCGGAACTGATTGTATTGCTCATGTTTTGGCCGATGGTGATATGATATCTATTATTGGGGGAGGAGATTCAGCAGCAGCTATTGAGAAATTAGGATATGCTGATAAAATGACCCATATTTCTACTGGCGGAGGAGCTTCACTTAAATTTTTGGAAGGAAAAGTACTACCAGGAATAGCAGCTCTTTCAGATAAATGATTTAAGATGTGTTTAATCTGTTCTTTTTTTAACTTTGATAACTTATAACTGTTTTGCTAGAATGATAGAATTTGTCAAAATAGTTTATTGATTAGCTTATTTTCGTCTTCTGTCATCAGTAATCCTAAACCCATTTATGGGATGGGCAGTTCATTTTATATACAAAGGAGTAATTATTATGAGAAAAAAAATTATTGCAGGAAATTGGAAAATGAATAAAACGCCAGCTGAGGCTGAGAAAATTATCAAGGAAATGGTTCCTTTAGTAAAAGATGCGACATGTGGAGTAGTTTTGTGTGTGCCATATGTTGATATTGAGACGGCAATCAGGGCAACTAACAATACTAATATAGACGTTGGTGCAGAAAATTGTCATTGGGAGGAAAGTGGAGCGTATACAGGAGAGATTTCGGCCCAGATGCTTACTTCTATTGGAGTTAAATATGTGATTATCGGTCACAGTGAGAGACGTACCTACTTTGGGGAAACTGATGTTACTGTCAATAAACGTGTGCGTGCGGCACTGAATGCCGGACTTAATGTAATCGTGTGCGTTGGTGAGCATCTTGAACAAAGAGAACAAGGTGTTACTTTTGATCTTATTTCAATGCAGACTAGGATTGCACTTATGGGTGTATCAGAAGAAGAAATGTCGCGTGTTGTTATTGCATATGAACCTGTTTGGGCAATTGGTACAGGTAAAACTGCTACTGCTGAGCAAGCCAATGAAGTTTGTGCTCATATTAGAAACACAATTAAAGAACTTTATAGTGAAGATTGTGCTGATTCATTAACTGTACAGTACGGGGGATCAATGAATGCTAAAAATGCAGCAGAACTTTTGGCCCAACCTGATGTTGACGGTGGGCTTATCGGAGGAGCTTCTTTGAAACCAGTGGACTTTTCTGAAATTGTTAAGGCAGCTAGCAAATAAGTATAGTTTAATTTAGGTAACGAAAACAGAGTCGTATATGGTGCGGCTCTGTTTGTGCAAATGAGGAGGAGATTTTATGACACAAAAGAAGAAACCGCTTGTTTTAATGATTATGGATGGATTTGGGATTACACCTGTGGAAAAGGGCAATGCTATAAAAAAAGCCAATACTCCACATCTTGATAAGATTTTTAGTGAGAATCCTTTTACTACGCTTGGTGCATCTGGATTGGATGTCGGTTTGCCGGATGGCCAAATGGGTAACAGTGAAGTTGGGCATACCAATATGGGTGCTGGACGTATTATGTATCAGGAATTGACTAGGATTACAAAGGCGATTGAAAACGAATCTTTTTTCGAAAATTTAGCTCTCAATGAAGCTATGGATAGTGCTCTTAAAAATGATAAAGCTTTACATTTGATGGGACTTTTGTCAAACGGTGGAGTGCATAGCCATAATACACATCTTTTTGCTATTTTGAAGCTAGCCAAAATAAAGGGTTTGAAAAAGGTGTATGTGCATGTAATACTCGATGGTAGAGATGTTTTGCCTGAATCGGGGAAGGGCTTTGTAAGTGAGCTGGAAGATAAAATGTCTAAGCTTGGAATAGGTAAAGTCGCCACAGTAATGGGGAGATATTATGCGATGGACCGTGACAATCGTTGGGAACGTGTGCAATGCGCTTATGATGCGATGGTTCTTAGAAGTGGTATTCATGAAGCAAATCCAATTGAAGCAGTTCAACATTCATATGATAATGAAATTACAGATGAATTTGTAAAACCAGTTGTCATTGATGGTGGGGAGGCTATTAAGGAAGGGGATTCAATTATTTTTTATAATTTCCGTCCTGATAGAGCACGTGAAATTACTAGGTGTTTTGTACAAGAGGACTTTTCGGGATTTGTAAGGGGTAATGGTTACTTCCCAGTGAAGTTTGTGTGTATGACACAGTATGATGCTACTTTGCCAAATGTATCGGTTGCCTTTGAGCCGCAGTCTCTTAAAAATACCTTTGGTGAGTATATCTCTAAGCATGGTTTAACTCAACTGAGGATAGCTGAAACGGAAAAATATGCTCATGTAACATTTTTCTTTAATGGAGGGGTGGAAAAAGAATATCCGGGTGAAGAGCGTATTCTTGTACCATCACCAAAAGTAGCGACGTATGATTTGAAACCTGAAATGAGCGCATTTGAGGTTACAGATAAAATTGTTGGTAGGATAGAAAGTGGCGAACTTGACGTCATTATACTTAATTTTGCTAATTGTGATATGGTTGGTCACACAGGAGTGTTTGATGCAGCAGTTAAGGCAGTGGAGACGGTTGATGTGTGTGTTGAACGTGTTGTGGAAAAAGTTCGCAAGATGAGTGGAGTAGTACTAATTACAGCTGACCACGGCAATGCGGATAAGATGCTTGATGAGAATGGTGAGGTGTTTACTGCACACACGACTAATCCTGTGCCGTTTTGTGTTGTGGGGTATCCATGCAAACTCAGATCTGGTGGGAAACTTGCGGATATTGCTCCGACTATGCTTGAAATTTTGGGTTTGCCTAAACCAGAAGAAATGGATGGGGATAGTTTGTTGAAATAAATTTACTCTGCGTGAAGGTGGTGGTTGTCATGACTTTTTGCAAGAATAGATTGTTTGTTATAGTATGCCTTGTGTTATTTGTGGTTGGGATGGTTGACTCTATTGTGAAAGTGCTTGGGACAAAGTCTACTGCGTTTTCACTCGGAGTGCTAACTGCAGATAAAGTTGAGTTTTATAGCGATAAAAAGGGCAATATTATAGTGTTGCAGTGTGATGACAATAAAACCATTATACGAAATCAAAGTAAATCAGAAGAAGTAATATTGAATAGTGAGTACGATTTTTCTCAAAAGTGCGATAATTTCATATATTTGTTTAAAAGTGAAGACGATCCATCTGATGATGAGTTTTTAAGAATGCTTTCTGTAGTGGTGTATTCTGTAACGAAAAATGAAATTATCGCACGCAATTCGTTTAATATTGCTTCATGTAATTACAATGACTTTGCAGTTCTTAAAAATGGTTGCTTTTGCGTTGTGAGTTCAAATGTTCGTAAAAATGTCTTTACATGTCGTTGTGCTAACGGTAAGTTGTCAGCTCACGCATTGAAACAAAATGTAGAATGCATTAATTCAAATGATGATGGTTCTCGTGTGTATGTGCAGTTTAGTGATAAATCTATTGTTGTGTTTGATAGTAAATTGAAAAAGATTGCAGATGTATCAATTGATGCGGAGAGTTTGGTTGAGTTTTTAAACGAGGACATAGTAGTTGATATGATGGGACAAGTTTACGTGAGTAGTGTGAAAGGAAATTACGACTTTGTACCGTTTGTGAAGTTAAATCACGCAAGTGATAAAATATGTGTGTCGGATGGATATATTGTATATACTGATATTAATAATAATATTAATTTTGTGAATGCAACTTCGGCTGAGGAGTACGCAGGTTTGAAAATTGATGGTGAAGTAAAATATCTTGCTAAATGTAATGATGGAATAGTTTGTGTTTTTGAAAAAGATGATGAAACGTTTATTAGAAAAATTTCAATTGATGATGCGATAAATAGTATCTTGAAGTCTGAGAGTGATGTGAACTTACTGGAGGATTTGTTGAGTAGTACGAAAAGTAAAGAAAAAGTTGGTGTTTCGGAAGATTTTAGTACGCATGCCAAAACTGATGTGAGTGAAAAATTAGAAGATGATTGTAGTGAAGAAGATAAAATGAAAAACATGGAAAGTCAGGATGCAATTTCAAAAGATGGCGAGAAAGTTTGTTCAGAAGAAGGTCTAGAAAAAGATATTGTAGATGATATGAAGGCTAAAATTGAAGAAAAATCATTGGATGATGATCAGAAAATAGATCAAAAATCAGTTGAAATGATAGATGAGAATCTAGTGGACATGCAGTCGGATTTGAGTGATAGCGAGAAAATATCTAGTACAACTATTGAGAGTGAAGATGTGCGATGTGAGACGGCTAAACTTATATCGGAAAATACGTTTAGAAGAATAAAAGCATTGTCTGCCAAACGTAAACTAGAGGATTCTGCTAGTAGTATTGTGGCTGAAAGTTTAAGAGACGCAAGTGATGTTGTGATTAATTTATCTGGAGTTAATAGTGAAAGGACAAGTGTAAAAGTTAATGAATTGGCCGAAGTTAACACTGGGTCGTTAAACACAACGGATGAGCATATAGATGTGAAAAGTGAATCGGCTAAGATAATAGTTAAAAATACACTTAAGCGTGTGAAGGCGTTGTCGACAAAACGTAAGTGTGGGTTTTCTGGAAGTAAGATTGAGATGGAAAATGTAGTGCATGTGAACGATTTTATGAAAGTTCCATATGAAATTGATTCGAATGTGAAGGATGCTGATTGTGCTAAAATAAGTCGAAGTGTGGGTAATGATGTGCATACGGTTTTACCATCGAAATTTTTTACTGGAATGACGGATTCGTTGAATGTAAAAAGTATTACAGCAAAACTTTTTTCTGCTGAGGTTAAAAAGAGGGAAAATCAATTGAGAATAAGGTGCTTGAATAATGGGAAATGTGATTCAACAAGTACAATAACTGAAACGGAATCAGAGGATTGTGGTTTAGCGGAGTATACGAAGAATTTGACAAAGCCGGTGAGAAGTAGAAGAACACGCGATATGGTAGGTAAAACCAAAAGAGATAGCAGGAGAACAGTTTCTAAAATTAAACCGAGTTTACCAAAAATGCAAATGAATGAAGTAAAAACGAAAAGCGTAACTATTCCTGAGAGATTGTCGACAACAGAAGAAAAAGTGGTAAACTTTTCTGAGGCAAGAAAACCTAGGTATGCGGCGAAACATACTAATTGTTATGACGAAACTAGATTTGAATATGGAAAAACCAAAAATTTGAGAACATCGGTTTCTATTGAACCGAGCGATACAACAGGGAGGATAACTATGTCTTCTGTGTCTAGGAGTGTTCCTGAAAAAGGTGATTTTGATTCGGTTAAGTTAGCTGTTAAAAGTGCAGTTAATTTAGCCAAAAGAAAGTCTGAAAATAAAATTTCGGATTTACATAAAAATAACGGGGAATTAATGAAATGTTATCCTACAAGTGAGTTGTATAGATTGGATTTTTCTAAGAAACGTATATATGGAGTTGATAGAGATACTACGATTTCTGCTTTTAAGAAAAATTTGAACCTTTTTGGATATAATGCGAGATTTAGCAAAAATGGAAACATTATTAAAAGTGGAAAAATTGGTACCAATACCACGGTTACTTTTTTCCCTGATAATCATGATGAAATATCGTTAGTGGCAGTGGTTCCGGGGGATTTGACTGGAACTGGTGGCGTTTCGAAGAAAGACTTAAAGGAGATGTACCGTCATATATTTGGGGTTAAGTATTTGAGTGGTGTGTATTTTGAAGCTGATGATCTAAATGGTGACGGGGTAGTTGACACGTTAGATTTACTTTTGCTTAGCAAGTTTCTTTGCTTTTAACTTGCGCAACTGAAGTATGTGAAATAAGAATTTATAGTTCCTGCGTTTTTACTGTAAGTGAAGAATAGCCCCGAAAAACGATGTATTACACTTGAAAGGAGGTGCAAAAATGAAAGATAACAATTTTTTAAAGGTTAATGGTATAATATTGATAGTGCTTGGTGCAATTGGTACGATGGCATATGCTATGTTATTTATAATTTATTTATGTTTTAATTTGAAATTATTTAATGGAATTGTATTAACTACATCAGTTTTGCAAGCTGCTTTTAGCATATTGACAGGTATAGTTAATTTAGCATATAGGAATAAAGTAGAAAAGGCTAAATTATGTTTAGTTGCGAACATGGTACTTATATGTTTTAGAATACTAAATTTTTTCACAGGAATTACGTATTGTTCTGGGGATAGACCATTATTTATTTTCTTTACTTTATTAATAAATATAATTTGGGTGGTATTTCCATTACTTAGTATTTATGGAGCACTGCTAAACAAAAATTGCGTTCGTTGAATGATAACAGTCGGTATGGATAGTTTAAAGATTTAATTTGGAAAAGTAATGCATTGAATAACAGAGTTAGTAAATTTTTTTAAATTCACGTCAAAGAAATCCCTTACATTTAAAGTGAGGGATTTTTTGCTAAGTTAAAATATTTGTTTTCTAGAAGAGTTACTGTATAAAATAATTTTCCAGATTGACGACAATACTGTATAGAACAAATTTTATTACTTTTATTTCTACTTACATTTTGATTATGTGAGTGTTTTTGATGGTAACCATTTTCGCTTTGAGTCTGTTTTTCAGATTAATGTTTTGCTTATGGGAATGTCTTTTGTTTCTCACTTTTGATTTTTTTAGATTGTGCTTAATTAAGTGGGCATTTGGTTACTGTTAATAAATTTTTGTTTTCAAATTTGCGACAGACTTTTTTGTAGTCGTGATAGATATCAAAAAAATAAACAATTAAGAATAAAGTTCTTAATTGTTTATCGTAAAAATATTTGGAGGCGCCACCCGGATTTGAACCGGGGATCAGGGTTTTGCAGACCCGTGCCTTACCACTTGGCTATAGCGCCAAATATAAAATGGAGCGGATGACGGGGCTCGAACCCGCTACCTCCACCTTGGCAAGGTGGCGC
>CATZCM010000008.1 GCA_958417225.1 uncultured Eubacteriales bacterium
TGAAAGCTCAGGAAATTCCCCATACACTGACAGCAGAAGAGGCTCGTGCGTGTGAGGCCGTAAAACTGCAGATGAAAGGGGAATTAGCATCTGGATTAGGACTGGAAAATCCTTTAGGGGTAAATAATATGACTATTATTACACCCGAAATGAGAAATAAAATTCTTGAGGGAAAAAGGGTATGTGGAACTAATAGAATCATTGGCGGGCACTCTCCCGAAATAAATAACTCAAATCCAAGTTTTGCGGTAGAAGTACTTAGCATGAATACAGATGGAACGACAAAAATAAAATATATAAAGCAGCTTTTAGATAAAAACTTATCAAAAATCAAAACAAGTACAATTTTTCCAGATACGTGGTCTGAAAGTAAAATTATTAAAAGTATTGGACAAGTAGGTAATGGCATACCTATTGGACATAGATCAAGAGATGGAGCAATGCTTTATCGAGATGTAATCGATGGAGTTCAAATCGAGGTTATTAAAATTGAAAGTGCTGTAGTAAGTGGATATCCAACGGGTGGAAGTGCGACAGGAATACCAAAGGACTTTGAACCCTTTATGAGGTGAGTTATGTATAGTTTATATGATTATTTAGGTAGTGAAATGTTAGATGATTTTTGGTACGATGATGCAATACTTTTTTGTGAGGATATATTGAAAAGTTTTGATAATAAAGATTGGGAAGAGTTATATAATATAATTCCCAAACAAAGTAATCTATGGAAAAAACGCCTTGTTGAGTGTTTAGGTGATATTAATAGTGAAATGGCTTTGTTATGTATATTTATATTATCTAAGGATAATGATAAAGATATTTTTATTGCTTGTATTGATGCTATCAAAGATAAAAATATTCCTATTGAATACAAGGATGAAATCAAATTTATTGTTATGAAAGTGAAAAAAATTAGAAAAAAATGTTCAGTGTTTGAAAAAATTATATTGGATGATTTTATAAAAAAGATGATTAACTTTAGTTGTTAATATTTTTAAGAGTTTAATGTAATTTTATTTAATGCTGTATTTGCAATAGTAGTAACCGGAGGGCTCGCAGCTCCAATCATCGTTGGAACAGCTGGGGCATTAACTGCGGCGTTTGCTGTGAGTGACGTAGTCGAAGGAGTAGGCGATGTAAAAGCAGCAGTTACTAAAGAGGGCTTAGATAAAAGAAGTTACAACCCTATTAGAGATGACGTATTTGGCGGAAATGAGCTAGCTTACGCTTTGACTGGCACTGGAGTTTCACTTGTAACTGATATCGTAACAGGTGCAGTGATAGCGAAGATCCCGGAAAGAATCAGTGCGTCAATGGCCGCGAAATCTGCGAAAAGAGCTGCAAAGAAAGCTGCGCAAGATGCAGCAAAAGCGGCAAGAGTAGCAGAAAAGGCCGCAAAGGCAGCACAGACTGTAAAAGTTGCAAAAACAGCTGAAGTAGCGGAAAAAACCGAGGAAGCTGCAAAAGCGGTAAGTGCTTCAGAAAGATTTTATAGTGAACTGGATGCACTTAAGCTAAAAACTCAGGAATTTCCCCATACACTGTCGACTGAAGAAATTCGTGCGTGTGAAGCAGTAAAATTGCAGATGAAAGGTGAGCTTTCCACAGCTGGTAAAATTAGTGTTGAGGAAGTCAAAAAAATCGATGAAGCTGTAAAGGTAGCGAGTGCTGCTAGAGAAACTGAATGTGCTGTAGGAAGTACTTATAAATATGAAAAATACTCTATAGTTGACGCTTATGGTGGGGTGAAACAAGCATCAGAATATTTAAAGCAACAGGGGGTTCCAAGACAGTATAGAAAACAGGTTTTAGAATCTTTTATGTGGAAACTATTAAACTTGAAATGGCAGGAGAAAGTACTTATGGCATTCGATTTTATGGTGGTAATACTAATTTAAAAGGAAGATATTTGTTTGAAACATTTACGTCATTGACCAACCGTGAGAATTTAGCATTGCCATATAGTTGGAATAGCATGACTGGATTGCAACAATTTCAAGTGAAAAAAGGTATCATATAGTTATAGGTTCAGCTGCACCCACAGTTAGGTTTTGGTGTGCAATACATGGTATAGGCATTTTCTTTTTCAGAGTAAGTGCGGTTATCCCAATTGTACGATAACTGAACTTATATTCGCCTGTGCTGCAGTCACGGACAGTTGCTATACATTTTGCTTGTGTAGTATAGTTATTGGTAATTATCACTTCTATCTACTATCAGTGCTGTGTTTTTATTAATTTGAGATCTTATCGTATGAAGGTAGTTTTCAAAAAGTTGCTCTGATTAGTTGAATTCTTTCAAGTTTCGTGAAAGACGCTCAATTATTTTTTTAGCGTTGTTTTTTTGCTTAAATTTCTGCTTATTTCCGAAAGCATACAACTTTGGCTGCTTAGCATTCTAAAAATCATTTGGGCAACAAACTTAAATTTTGATCCAGCAAGATTTTTTGAAATTTTTTCAGAAAATTTCAAAATACCCCTTCTTATGTTATGGTTAAGTGTGATTATAATTATACATAGTGCAATATCCCCTTTGAGACTTGTTTGTTTATCAACTACATCATATCACATTCGGAGTTATATTGCATTATTTTTTGCCTTAATTGCAAGTTTTAATTCTTGGTTTTTCGCTTTGTTATGCGGTTCTTAATTCTTTTTTTATCTCTTATTTGGGGAAACTCAAAAATATAGTTGACATATCATTTTTTTTGTGTTATAATATTAATTATGATTGAGTTCAGTTCCTTTTAAAGTTTTTTGCTTTTTTATTTTTTATTCATTTTGTAGAGCTCAATCATTTTTTTTTGCTCTTTTATTTTACTTAAGTTTCTGTTATAAAGAGTGATAGCAATATAAAGAATCAAGTAGAAAACTGGCTCTTACGTTCAGGTGGGGGTCAGTTTTATTTTTTGGTATGTTAAATTTGTCTTTAGAAATAAAGCAAAATATTGTGAAGTATATTATTGGGTAAATTTTTTTGTATTCTCATATTGCAAAAAAACTCGTGTAAACCATGGATTAAGCTTTTTTGGTTTACACGAGTCAATTAGAGGTTTGTTACTCGATTAATTTTAAATTTTGCATTTCTTATTTTTGTGTTTTTTATTTTTAGATTTGGTCAAAAGTACAGCCCCTGCTAAAATTCCTCCGTTAATGAATAATAGAGCTAACCAGATCATTAAGTTGCTGTTATCGCCGGTTTTAACGTTATTATGATTAGAATTGTTTATATTTGATTCTGATGATTTTGTTGTTACTTGCTCATCATTTAAAATGGGGATTACATTGCCTTTTTCAGTATATCCACAAACTTTGCAAACTTTGTCACCAGTATATCCGGTGGAACTGCTAGTTGCATTTTTAGAATTTTTGATTTCCAGTTCATGACTTAGTTCATCACTGTGGGCGCCGCAGTTGCATTCATGCCAATGATTTTTTGAATCTGTCTTCCACTCATCATTAAAACTATGCTGATGGGAGTCATCAACAGTTACTGTAATATTTAGTCGTTCGCTGTAGTCAAGTCCGTTTTTGTATGCAGCTATGCGAAATTTTGTATTTTCAGTAATAATTATAGGTTCTGTGTAAACTTTGCGACTTTCACTATTTTGACATGGGCATGTATCATCAGTGGTATAGTATATGGTTACTCCATTCTCGGCAGATAATATCAATTTTTCACCACTTTGGACTGTTACATAATTTTCTTTGGGTGCCTCGGATCCAAATTTAGTAGATCCGATTTGGGCGACAGGCCGATCTGGACGTTGATCTTCAGTAGTGAGGTGAAGATCGACTGTTTTTGTAAGAGAGGTACCTTTTACGGTGAAAGTAATAGTAGTATGTCCAGGCAAGTGATTTTCTGAATTGAATACTGCTTTGCCATTTTCGTCAGTTATAACGCTTTCAGTTTCAAGTGATGCTAAATCTGGACATTTAATTTTAGCTGTTACAGTTACATTTTCCATGTAGTTGCCACAAGAATCCTTTATTCGGACAGTGATAGTAGAATTAGTTCCTGCCTTTGCACAGATTATGTTTTCATAATTAAGGATGATTTGTGCTGGGCGGGCTAGAACAGTTAAATTTTCACTGCTATACGATGGAAGTGCAGTGCCCGCGTAGTTTTGTATACCGTCAATTGTGAAAGATACAGTACTACCAAGCTCAAATCCATCTTCTTTTGTGATGTGCAAGATTTTTGAATATCCGTTATCTATAGACTGCCAATTGCCAGTCATACCACTTGGTAATATAATTTGTTTTGAAGTGTCCATATATTGACTAAACGATACTTCAATGTAATCTTGGTATGCATTTACAGATATAACTTCTGGAGCAGCAGTTGAAATCATGGCTGTTTTTAGTCCAACTTGTGGTGGAGGGACTGGTAACCATTCAGTTTGTGACGGTTGATATCCGTCTTTTTCAAATCTAACTTGCCACCAACCATTGGGAACATCCCAAGCGTATGTACCGCTTTTGTCTGTGATCTGTGGGTTTTTTTGATTGTAATTTTCAGCATCCCATATTTTTGCATTTGTACCAGTCGAATCGTCAGCATACCACACAGTAGCAATTACTTCGGAAAGTGCATTAGATTCCACCGCTTCGTAGACTATGCCGGATGGGTCAATGAGAGGGCGAATCCGATGATTCTTGCGAGTTTTTTTCATAATATCTTCCATATCGGTTTTTTCGCATTTTTGTGTTCGAATACGCGTTTGTCTGTCCAAATCCTCAAATAATTGTTGTAATTCATTTGCACGTTTTGTGTCAACGGTGTTGCTGGCAATGTCCCAGATAGCGCCCACTCCATCTGAAATTCCAGTTTTGTCAAAAATCCCTGAAATTGTTAGGATAGAACTTGCAATTGAATTAGCACCGGATCTATAAGCCTCGTTGTCTAAAAGAAGATGTATACGTTCTGCAATAAAACGTTCACGCATTATGGCATTTGAACATAGAGAGCTATCTTTGTATCGATTTTCAAACATTTTTAATTCATCAATGTATCCTTGCATATCTGCTGCGCGTTTTGTCCAGTCAACCATAGCTTCAGCATCCTGATTAATAGAATCGAAGCTGGATAGGTAACCATAAACATCGAGTCCAAATCCAACACTATTTAGTGCGTCAAACTCAAACTGGGTAGCATTTGGGTGGTTTTTAATGCAATCAGCTAAATCGTTGTAGGCACTATTAAATTCTGAAAATGCATTACTTTGGATTGACTGCATTGTATTACCATTTGCATCTGCTGTGAAGTCAACTTGATTTCCGTTACCGTCTACAAAGGTAAATCCATCAGTTACACCACCGATTCCACTCGAGCGAAAAAGTGGCGTTGGACCACTTTTGGCAAGACGTGCAGTGCTATTTTGTGTAGAGATACTATTTGCAGGTGAATCGGTGTTATCTTTATATGCAGTGAATTTTCCGTTATTTTCACAAACAGTAAACCCATCATTTCTCAACTCTTTTGCAGTGCGATTATCTTTTTTTGTTGTGATTCCAAGTTCTTTAAAAACTTCGGACCAAGATTTATATTCAGTTAGATCTTTTTTTAGTTTGAGGGAAGCAGAAATTTTGTTAAAAAGTGAATCGATTGCTTTTTCAAGTTTATAGACTTTGGTTTGAATCTCAGGATTTAGGCTAGCAAGTTTGGTAGAGTCTGAGATGCGATACTTTGCACCAAATATATATTCCGAAGGATTTTTCACTTCTCCTAATATGTTGTTTAGAGTAGAGTTTGCTTTTTTCTTTGCTTCACTAATTTGACGGGCTCTTTCGTTTTGTATCTTTTCGACGCTTTTTTGAATCTGATTGACAGTTTCGGTGTTGTATGTGAAGCTATTATCATTTTCCTTCCAATCAATAGCAAATGACTGTGGAATGGTGGATTCTGATGAAGTGTTACTTTCATTTGAAATGAGTATTTCGCCAGCGAAGGTGAATTGTTGGATAGTTTCTCCTAGATTTTTTAATTCTTCGCTTTTTACGAGTGTCATAGGTACATCACGTACACTTCGGTCAAGCATACCTATGTATGTGATTACGTCAGTTGGTGCAGATGTTCCTGTGAATGTAGCGCTTATACTCCAGTATCCGTTTGAGCCAATATAATAGCTAGAATCTATATTTTTTTCTTCTACAGCATCATATAGTACAATTTTGCGCCCATTTTCAGTTTGATAAGCTGTCCACATTTCAAGTCCTATTTTCTTTGTAGCAAGTGTAACTGTGGTGGTCGAATAAGATCCATTATGTGGTGCTTTTTGTGCTTTCAGTTCGAAATTTTGCCCATTCATGCTCTCCTCTGGCAAATCGTAAGTAAGTCGTGTAGTGCCACATTTATTTGTTATTCCATAAGCAATTACTTTATCGTTTAATATTAATTCTACATCTGTTTCAGGAGTTGAGGTGATAGTAACGTAATTGTTATTTTTTTTAGTGAGAATTGGCTGTAAAGATTGTAAGAATATTTCGTTTACTTCAAAGGTTGTATTTCCAATAGGAGCAGATATTCTGTTAACAGTTGTAAAAGCAGATATTGTATGTTTACCAGAATCTTTAAGTGACAATACAATATAAAATAAACCGTTAGTTTTGGAATTTTTGATTGTAATGGTTCCATTTTTTGTACTGTAGCCATTACCTTCGTGAATGATTTCCGTTTCAGAGTAGATATTTTTTATTATTGCATCAGGAGGGATTGAAACTGAGATATCACCGGCACTATTTTTGAAACTGTAGTAAATTCTTATTCGATGATCGGTACCAGTTATATTTGTGTTCTTGTCGGAGATAACAGAACAATTTTCTTTATTTAAGATACTTGAGACATTTGTTTTTAACACTGGAGTTGTGATATTAATTTCCGATAATTTGTTATCAGAGATCTCGACAATAGTTTTTGTGTAATCTTTCTTTTCCTTTAACCCCATATTGGATAAGGCATCCACAGAGGATACTGCTGAAAATATATCATTTGCATTAAATGCAACTATAGTATATTTTCCTGCCTTCATGCTGTCTGTGATGTACATTCCACTTTTTGAGACACATTTTTGTCCGACAAGCTTATTTTCATTATTGAATATTAGAATATTATTGTTTCCTGAAAATTCACTATCAACAGTAATTTTCATATTTCCCCAAGGAATTAAAGTTACATTGAATACACCATCTTTACGGTTAGCAGTAGCTGCGCTGCTAGTATATGCTATATTGTTGGTATTTGTATATAATGTAAGATTATCATCCTTAATGCTTTCTTCCAATATAATGTAAGGGAATTGTATTGTATAGTCATTACCCTCTGTAAATATTTTATTTTTAGATGCTAGTGTAAATGTGAAATTTTGAAAACTAGTAATAGGAATTTTCCCAAAATCTACTCTCATAGTACGATTTATGGGTATTTTCTCTTTTCCTTCAAACTGTATTTTTCCAAGATTCCAGTCAGAAGTGAGTGAGGAATTCATAAAGTGTTTATCGTAATATCCTGGCATTGATAAAGTTATAGTTACCTTTGAGTATTCCGAAATTGATTCAGAGAAGTTTTGACCTGTAAGTGATATGGGAAGTTCGCTGTTATTGACATACAACTTAAGTGTTGCATCTTGGGGGATTTCACCGGTGACTTTGTATTTAGCTCCTTCTTTAAGGGGTGTGAAATTGTAGGTGTAGTTAGGATTTTTGTTGGGATCGTTTACGAGTGCGTCGTAAAGCAATTTTATTATAGATGGTTCTTCTTGTGAGTTTGTTTCATAAGCTCGAATATTGGCTCCATTACCAAATGGTGAATGATAATATTGACCGTTAATTTCAATTATGTTTTCACCGGTATCATTTTTTTCAAGTTGTAAATCTCTGTTTCTTATTTCGACGGTAATATTTTCATTATCGTTATTAGTAAGAGAAAATGCACGTCTGCCAAGAAATTCGACTGATTCGGGTATGATGACAGTTTTTCCAGCTAAATTGAAGCAATTTTCAAAGGTACTTGATTCAATCCTCTTTAACCTGGATGGGATTTTTAAACCGCTTATGTTTGTACTATTGAAAGCATTTGCACCTATTTGTGTTACCGTTTCAGGAATAGTGAGTGTTCCCTCGATGTAAGTGTTATTAAAGGCACCTTCACCAATTTCTTTAAGCCCCTCATGAAGTAGCAGATTTTTTAATGATTCCATGTTACTGAGTGCAGATTCACCTATATGAGTTATGTTTGCGGGTATTTCAATACTTTCAAAACTACACCCATTAAAGGCCCCATTGCCGATTGATGTGATGCTTTTTAAGTGTACTCCTTCATTGAAGACTTCTACAGGAAGATTTGTACAACAGTTGAATCCATTTAATTCTGTAAAATTAATGTTATGTGGCCATTTGACTTGGGTTAGGTCTAAATTGTCTGAAAATGCGTTTTCACCTATTTTGTGCAGGCTATCTGGAAATTTGATTGATTGAATTTTTGATTGACTAAAGGCCTCCTCGCCGATTTCTTTTAAAGATGTGCAGTTTTCTAAGTTTATCATTGATAAGCTTGAGCAGTATTGGAAACTCTGATCGCTTATCGTAGTGAGTGATTTGGGAAGAATTACTTTTGAAAGTTTTGAGTTATCAAGAAAGGCACTTTTTCCGATTATTTCAAGGCCACTGCAGTTAGATAAGTCTATTTCTGTAATGGAGCTAAGGCTATAGGCTGAATCATCGATTGATGTTATTGAAGAAGGAAATTTTACGGATTTAAGATTTCGGTTGTATTGAAATGTGCCGTTTTGGATTTTTGTTAATTTGTTGCACTTAGATAGATTTACAGCTTCGAGGGAATCGCAATTTTGAAATGCTATTTCTCCGAGGTTTTCGAGCGAACTTGGTAAATCAATTGATGTAAGTTGGGTTTGACTAAATGCTTGTTTTCCGATATTTTTTAAACTTGTGCATTCCGAGAGATTTATTTCAGAAAGTTTCTCGCATGCACAAAATGCCCCATCTCTTATTTCATTAATTGAAGTAGGTAAAATGATTTTTGTTAGGGACTTATTTCCGAAAAAGGCAAAGTCGTCGATATCCCACAGAGAAGTGTACTGGGACAAATCTATCTTTTCTAAACTGCAAGAGGAAAATGCTCCTTCATAAATTGATGTTATTGAGGGCGGGAGTGTTACATTATTAAGTTTTTCATTCTGATCAAATGCATTTTTTCCAATTACTTTAAGTGCAGAGCATTGTGAAAGATCTACGTTGGATAACTTGCAACATTGGAAAGCAGATTCTTCGATTGAAGTTAGATTTGCAGGTAATGTTAAATTTTCTAGAGCGGTATTACTGAAGGCAAATCGACCAATTGTTGTTAGATTTGTGCAAGATTTCAAATTAATGGTTTGTAGGTTTTCGTGATTAGAAAATGCACCGGCTTCGATTTTAATTACTGGTTTGGAAACTATTTCTGAAGGAATTGTTATTTCTGTAGCAGTATCGTTGCAACCAGTGATTGTAACAGAGGAATCGTTGGAGTCTATTTCATAGAAAATCGTATTACCAGAAGCAGTATTAATTGAACCGGTATTTGTTGCAAATGCTGTTGGTGGAAAAAATGAAGATATGATGCAAAGTACAAGTGAAATGCTTAAAAATTGCTTTTTTTGATGTTTTTTTATATTATCTGTCATTTTATAAAACCTCACTTTCTAAATTTATTAAATTGTTTCTTGTATCGTAAATGAATTCACAATAATTAACTAAAATTATACAAAATTATGAAAAATAATGCAATCGTGTTTCCAAGAAAGTCAAGTGCCATTTTGGAAAACTTAATCTTTTAACAATGAGATACATGCTTCATTTAAAATTTATGAAAAATTAAATTTGAACTCTAACTTATCGAACTTTAATTTATTTCTATTTATGTGAGTGCTTTTTTATATTTTAGATTAAGAGTTAATTTGAATTTTGCTTCAATTGGGGAAATACATGTGTTAATTTGCAAAAAATTCACTAAATATACAATAGTCTTGAATTTTTTTGTTCTCTAAAGAGAAAATTTAAATTTAATTTAAAAAGTGTATTGACATAGAAAGTCTTTTGTGTTATGATAATTATCAGTGAGGTAAAACTCCCGTCGAGGTGTAGCTCAGTTTGGTAGAGTGCTTGGTTTGGGACCAAGATGCCGCAGGTTCGAACCCTGTCACCTCGACCATTATGGTTCCGTACGTTGTACGGAGCTTTTTTTGTACGAAGGAGGTAGTGTTGATTGAATGCAGCAGAATATCATGGGAGATTGAATCCATGCGCATTTGTAAGGACGTATGGATGTCAGCAAAATGTAGCTGACAGTGAAAAGATAAAAGGGATTCTTTTAAATATGGGATATAATCTAACCGATGATGAAAGTACGGCGGATTTAATTTTGTTTAACACATGTGCAGTTAGAGAACATGCGGAAGATCGTGTTTTTGGAAATGTAGGAGCACTAAAATCAAGAAAGAAGAAAAATCCTAAATTAATAGTAGCGGTTTGTGGATGTATGCCGGAGGAGGAACATGTAGTTGAAAGGTTAAAGAAAACATTTCCATTTGTAGATTTGGTTTTTGGAACAAGGTCATTTTCTTATCTTGAATCTCTTTTAAAAAGGTTGTACTTAGAAAAAAGAAGAGTTTTTGAGTATGGGGTTGAGGAAAAAGTTGTGGCAGAGGGGTTGCCTATACATCGTGATGGAGATTTGAAGGCGTATCTTTCTATTATGTATGGATGTGACAACTTTTGCTCATATTGTATTGTGCCATATACTAGGGGTAGAGAACGTAGCCGAAAGTATGCTGATGTTATTAAGGAAGCACACAGCATTGTTGAGGGCGGATACAAGGAAATAACACTTCTTGGACAAAATGTGAATTCATATGGGAAAGGGCTACATGAGGGTATTTCTTTTCCGAAACTTCTAAATGATATTGCTAATATAAATGGTGACTTTTGGGTCAGGTTTATGACATCGCATCCAAAGGATGCTACGAGGGAACTTATTGACGTTATGGCGAAAAATGACAAAATATGCAATCATATACACTTGCCATTCCAATCAGGTAGCAATAGAATTCTTTCGCGGATGAACCGAAAATATACTAGAGAAGATTATGTTGAAATTGTTAGGTATGCAAGATGTAAAATTCCAAATGTGTCAATTACAAGTGATATTATTGTGGGTTTCCCTGGAGAAACATATGAGGATTTTTGTGAAACATTGAGTCTTGTTAAAGAAATAGGATTTACTGCACTTTTTACGTTTATTTATTCGAGGAGAACTGGAACTAAGGCGGCGTCATTTCCTGATCCAGTGCCATATTCAGAGAAAAATAAATGGTTTCAACAATTACTAGAGGTACAAAAGGAAAAAACTTCAGAGTACTGTGAATCAGTTCAAGGTGAAATTATGAGGGTCCTTGTGGAAAAATCGGCAGATGCAAATGGACATTTGACAGCTAGAAATGAAGGTAATGTGGTTGTTGATGTGGAGGGAGATAAAGATTTAATTGGGAAATTTGTTAATGTTAGGATAGTTGGATATAAAAATTGGGTGTTAAAAGGTGAAGTGATAAATTAATAAAAGGGGGAGTATTTATGGAAAAATTATCGCCAATGATGCAACAATATTTGGATATAAAAAAAGAACATGAAAATGAAATATTGTTTTTTAGATTAGGTGATTTTTATGAAATGTTCTTTGAAGATGCGAAAACTGCCTCAAGAGAATTGGAACTTACTTTAACAGGAAGAGATTGTGGTCAGGATGAACGTGCACCAATGTGTGGGGTTCCATATCATAGCTGTGAGGGATATATTGCGAGACTTATAAAAAAAGGATATAAAGTTGCGATATGTGATCAAATGGAGGATCCTACTCTTGCAAAGGGTATAGTTAAACGTGGAGTAACAAGAGTGATTACCCCAGGGACAGTTATGGAGAGCACGATGCTCGAGGAGGACAAAAATAACTTTATCTCCTCTGTATATACGGATGAAAAAGAAATTGGAATTTGTTTTTGTGATGTATCAACAGGGGAATTGTATGCGTCTAAATTTGAATATGAAAAGTATGAAACTGAATTACATAATGAGCTTGGAAGATATTCACCAAGAGAATTGCTGATAAATGAAAAGGTAGTTAATATTCCAAATATTTCGAAATTTATAAGGGAGAGGCTTTCATGTACTGTGGAATTGATAACAGAGAAAGATAGGCAGTATTCAAGTGAGGATGTTGTGAGAGAACAATTTAAAGGGAAGACACTCCATGATCTTTCTCTTGATGATAAATCGATTGTTGTTGAAAGTGTAGCTATGCTTTTGGAGTATTTGAAGAAAACGCAACAATCAGGATTATGTCGTATTAACACGATTGAAGTTTACAGTGAGAAGCAATTTATGTGCATTGATATAAATACTAAACGGAATCTTGAATTAGTTGAAACAATGCGTACTAAGGAAAAGCGCGGCTCATTATTGAGTGTGATAGACAAAACGAAAACTGCTATGGGAAAACGTCAAATTCGTGCATATATGGAAAAACCATTGTTAAGTTGTGCTAGAATACTAAAACGACATGATGCAGTTGAGGAACTTGTATCAAGCCCAATGCTTATGGATGAGTTGGCAAGTGAACTAAGTGGTGTTTTTGATATGGAAAGATTGATGTCGCGTGTGGTGTATGGATCCGTTAATGCAAGGGAATTAAAATCACTTGCGTATACTATTAGAAAGTTGCCAAGTTTGAAAGAAGCTTTAAGCAGAACAAAGTCAACTTTACTTGTTAGAATATATAATAAAATTGATACACTTGAAGATATTGGAAAATTGATAGATGACGCAATAGTAGAAGATCCACCGCTTACGGTGAAGGAAGGAGGAATAATAAATTCTGGGTACGATAAAGAACTTGATGAGCTTCGAGGAAATATGACGGGGATTACGACAGTGATGGCAGAGATTGAAGCAAGGGAAAAGAAAAAAACAGGAATTACAAAATTGAAGATATCGTATAATAAAGTATTTGGATATTTTATTGAAGTATCGAATAGTTTCAAGAAAATGGTTCCAAGTGAGTATATTCGAAAACAAACTTTGACAAATTGCGAAAGATATATAACACAAGAACTTAAAGAACTTGAATCTAAGATGCTTGGATCAAAGGAAAAGTCTATGAACCTTGAATATCTGATTTTCGATAAGATCCGTACGGAAGTTGCGAATGCCTTAGAGAGAATACAAAACACTGCAATGCTTATTGCCAATTTGGATGTGTTGTTGTCATTTGCGAGGGTTTCAGTGCAGAATAACTATGTAAGACCGGTTATGAACGTGGACGGCAAAATTGAACTAAAAGATAGTAGGCATCCAGTAGTTGAAACTTTGCTTAAGGGAGTACCGTTTGTACCAAATGATGTGTATCTTGATAAAAATGATAATCGAGTATACACGATTACGGGACCTAATATGGCGGGTAAATCTACATTTATGAGACAGGTTGCATTGATTGTACTTCTTGCTCAGATGGGATGTTTTGTGCCGGCCTCATCTGCACAAATTGGTATTGTAGACGGAATTTACACCAGAATAGGTGCTTCTGATGATCTTGCGAGTGGGCAATCAACTTTTATGATTGAAATGAACGAGGTAGCAAATATCCTAAGTGAATCAACTAGTGATAGTTTATTAATATTTGATGAAATAGGAAGAGGAACTTCGACTTTTGATGGGATGAGTATAGCAAGAGCGGTGTTAGAGTACGTTGCAAATCCCAAAAAACTTGGAGCAAAAGCTTTATTTGCTACGCACTATCATGAGTTGACTGAACTTGAGGATGTTGTACCTGGTGTGAAAAATTACAATATTGCAGTGAAAAAACGTGGGGATGATATTACTTTTCTTAGAAGGATAGTAAGAGGTGGTGCAGATGATAGTTATGGAATAGAGGTTGCAAAGTTAGCGGGAATTCCGGAAACAATCATAAAAAGAGCTAAGACAATTTTGCAGCAGATTGAGTCTAAGGATGAAGTAGATAAACCTTCAAAACATTCAAAGAGTGTAAAAGAAAATTCTATTGAGGAAGGTTTTGAACAGGTGGCGTTTGAATCTCCACAATCATCTAAAGCAAAGGAAATAGTTGATAAATTGAAAATGATTGATTTAAATACGTTGACACCTATTGAGGCAATGAATGTTTTGTTTGAAATGGTGGACAAGGTAAAGGATTAAAAGTAAGATTTTTATTATGGAGGAATTTAATATGAAGTATGTGAAATTTTTAACGTTTGGTTTAATATGTATGTTTATGGTGGGATCGTGTGCTAGTTTGGTAAACGCTTCTGAGAATGATGAGAATATTGTTTATGGGATACGGTATTGTAATAATTGCGGCAATAGAATTTCTTCAAATGATGAAAGAGAAATTTGTTTTGAGTGCGGAGAGGAACTTAATAGGTTTCGGGGACCTGCCGATGAGCGTCAGCCAAATGAAATTGTGATGGATATTCATGTCGGAGAAGGTGTTAGGGCTTTGGAGGACTTTAGAATTCAGTTGGATGAAATGGATACGACTTTACATGTTGAAGTTTTACCTGTAGAGATTGGCCATTTTGAACCTGTGAATGTAGCTGCAATACCGTTGAATTTAGAATTAGGTCAAAGTACTGGTTTGAAAGTGAATGAGAGTGACTTTGTTGTGAGTTTTATTGAAAGTTATGAATATGTTGATATTCCAGAAAGTAGATTTTTCGGGTTGGATTATACTACTTGGTTAGATCTATACTCAAAATATGGTGTACAAATAGAATCTTGCATTGCTAGCAAGGGCAAAGAAAAACAGCTTGATGTAAAAACAGAACTCGAAAAGGGCTACGTTGACAAAGTTTCAGTTGAAAAAAGGGCAATAGGAAAAGGAAAAAATCTGTTAGTACGAAGAGTTAAGCCAACAAAACCAAATCTAAGGCCGATACATCAACCTCGTAAAAAATCATAAAGTTCTATAATTTTAGGGTAATAGTTTGTAAGATAGAGATTTTCTTATTTTTTATGTGAGTTTAAAGTTATTATTTGTTGACAGAATAAAAAAAGTTGTGTTATAATAAGCTTGTCAAAAGCAATTGAAAAATTTGTCTAGCTTTGTGGCATTTGAATGGAACTGCAGTTATTGTGGAGATAGCCAGTTGGTACGGGAGTAATTAAAACTTTTGGGCAAAATTTTTATCGAGTGTTTAACTCGAGGAATAGTTCACAGGTATATCATCAAGAAAGTGGGGAAAATTTATGGCTAATGAGACAAAAATGGAAAAAATTGTAGCACTTTGTAAAAATCGTGGATTTGTTTATCCGGGATCGGAGATTTATGGAGGTCTATCAAACACGTGGGATTATGGACCGCTGGGAGTTGAGTTCAAAAACAATGTGAAACGTGCGTGGAAGAGGAAGTTTGTTCAGGAGAGCCCTTATAATGTGGGGCTGGATTCGGCTATACTCATGAATCCGCAGACCTGGATAGCATCAGGACATGTTGGAGGTTTTTCGGACCCATTAATGGATTGCAAGGACTGCAAGACTCGCCACAAGGCAGATAAACTAATAGAGGATACAGGGGTTCGTGCGGAAGGTATGTCTTTTGAACAAATGATGGACTATATAAAGAAAAATGATATTAAGTGCCCGAAATGTGGATCTAAAAATTTTACTGATATTCGTAAGTTTAACTTGATGTTTAAAACATATCAGGGTGTGACTGAAGATAGTAAAGACGAATTGTATTTACGCCCTGAAACGGCACAAGGTATCTTTTTGAATTTTGCTAATGTGCAGAGAACGTCTCGCAAAAAAGTTCCATTTGGGATTGCTCAAATAGGAAAATCTTTTAGAAATGAAATTACCCCAGGAAATTTTATTTTTAGGACACGAGAGTTTGAACAGATGGAACTGGAGTTTTTCTGTAAACCAGGTACGGATCTAGAGTGGTTCAAGTATTGGAAAGATTTTTGCTATAAGTGGCTTATTAATCTTGGGTTAGATGCTGAGCATTTAAAATTACGTGATCACTCCAAGGAGGAATTGTCACACTATTCCAATGCGACAACTGATATAGAATATTTGTTCCCGTTTGGTTGGGGAGAACTTTGGGGTATAGCAGATCGTACAGATTTCGATTTAACTCAACATCAAAATCACTCAGGTAAAAGTTTAGAATACTTTGATCCATATGATAACTCTAAATATTTGCCATATGTAATAGAACCATCTCTTGGTGCAGATAGAGTTGCATTAGCATTTTTATGCGATGCTTATGATGAGGAAAAAATAGATGAAAAAAATACTAGAGTAGTTTTGCGCTTGCATCCGGCACTTGCGCCATTTAAAGCAGCAGTTTTACCATTATCAAAAAAGCTTGGTGATGGTGCAATGAAAGTGTATGAAACTATTACAAAGAAGTTTATGGTCGATTATGATGATGCGGGTGCTATAGGAAGAAGGTATAGGCGCCAAGATGAAATCGGAACACCTTTTTGTATTACGTATGATTTTGATAGCGAGAATGATGATTGTGTAACTGTAAGAGACAGAGATACGATGCAACAACAACGTGTGAAAATTTCGGAACTTAGTGACTACATTGAATCGAAATTAGAATTTTAATGTGCATTATTAAAGTGGGTTACCAGTATGGTAACCCACATATTTAAGCATTGATTTGTAACTAGGTTAGGAGGATACAAATGAGAATAGGCCATGGATATGATGTTCATAGATTAGTCCCAGAAAGGAATTGTATTTTAGCAGGGGTAAAGATTCCCTTTGAAAAAGGTTTGCTCGGACACTCTGATGCAGATGTCGTTATGCACGCTATTATGGATGCACTTCTTGGTGCAAGTGCTTTGCCAGATATAGGTGCGTTATTTCCAGATACAGATGAGTCTTATAAAAATGCGGATAGTGTAGATTTATTGAAACAAGTTGTTGGTTTTGTAAATAAAAAAGGATATATTATAGAAAATATAGATGTGACTATAATTGCAGAACAACCTAAATTAAAGCCATACATCCAAAGTATGAGAAAAAATATTGCAATGGCATGTAATGTGGATTTTAATCAGATAAACGTAAAAGCAACTACAGAAGAAGGATTGGGATTTACTGGAGCTCAGGATGGTATAAGTGCCCATGCTGTATGTTTACTATCTTAATATGTATATTAAAAAAAGGGGCGGCAACGATGAAAAAAATATTTTCTTTGGTAATGGCATTAGTTTTATCGATATCAGTATCAAGTACGGTTTTTGCAGGTAAGAGTAGAAGGTCTAGAAATAAATGTAAAAATGAAAATGTTCTTAAGTTGGCGAGAAAATATTATGAGGGACTTGGTTGTGAACGTGATGCTAAACGTGCTTTTGATTTGTATAAGATTATGGCACAAAGGGGTCATGTTTCTTCAATTGTTAAATTGGGGTGTATGTATTTTGATGGCGATGGAGTAGAATGTGATTATGCTAAAGCTTTGGAGTGTTTTACAAGAAAAGAAGTTTTAGATGATGTAGAGGCTCAAGGGCTTGCGGGTTTTATATATGATAAAGGACTTGCAGGGCCACCTGATTATGTTAAGGCAATGGAATATTACACAAAATCAGCGGAAAATGGCTGGGACTTTGCGCAGTTTTATTTAGGCGCACTTTATGAAAAATTGTGTAATTATGAACGTGCTTGTTTTTGGTACGAGGAAGCACGTAAACAAAACTATGCTTTTGCTAAAAACAGTTTAGCTCTTTTATTGTTAAATGGCTACGGAGTGAAGCAAGATATTAAAGCAGGATATGAGTTATTGAAGGAAGCGGCGGATCAAGGTTGTAGCATGGCGATGTGCAATATTGCTGCGATTCATTATTTAGGTGTGTATGGTATGCCTAAGGATATATCTTTAGTGATTCAAATGTATAGAAATGCTATAAATGCAGGATGTAGTATAGCAAAATATCGTTTGGCTGAATTATATAAGGAAGGTAAGTGTGTACCTAGAGATATGGATTTGGCAACGGAACTGTATGAGCAATCTGCAAATGAAGGTTTTGATAAAGCACAGGTGGCTTTTGGTGACATTTTGATGAATAAAATGGAGTTTGAAAAGGCAATATACTGGTATGATTTGGCGTATTCTCAGGGATGTGTTTTAGCAAAAGTGCGAATAGCGCGTGCATTTGAAACAGGTGTAGTATTAGAAAAAGATACAGGTAAAGCATTAGAGCTTTATAAGGAAGCGGTTGGACAAGGCGATTCGGAAGCAATGTTCTATTTTGCTTTAATAAAATTAGAAGGATTGTATGGAGAATCTAAAAATATCCCAATTGCAATGGATTTATTGAAAAAATCATCATGTTTAGGTTTTGCTAATGCACAGTTTGTGTTGGCGAAAATATATGAAAATGGGTTGTATGGAGAAAACAAATTAGAAGACAGAGCAATTACCTTATACAATAAAGCTGCGGAAAATGAATACGCACTTGCAATGTTGCGATTAGGTCAAATATATAACGGTGGACTTTGTGGTGTAAAGGAGGATGTCAAGACGGGTATAGGTTTTTTTAAAAAGGCTATGGCTAAAGGGTGCGCAAGAGCTGCAACTGAAATTGGAGAAATTTTTTACTTAGGTAAGGGAGTTGAACGAAATGTAAGGATGGCAATTTCGTTTTTTGAAAATGCTGCCAATAAAGGTGACAGTTTTGCTTTGAATGAACTAGGAATGATTTATGCAATGGGCAAGGATGTGCCAATGGATTTGGGCAAAGCAATTACTTTATTGCGTGAATCTGCGAAACGGGGATGTTCGAATGCAAATTTAATTTTAGGGTATTGGTATGGATGGGGTATATTTGGTGTACCAAAATCTTTTGAAGAATCCGAAAAACATTTACTTTTAGCTATTCAGCAAGGTTGTAGTGAAGCTAGAGGTTTGCTGATGAATTTGTATATGGCTCAAAAAATAGAAGTTCCGGTAATTAATCCTTAAAAAAGAAAATTTTTAAATATAGTGTTGTAATTATGATAAACAATAATTTAGCTAGTTTGACAAAAGAAAATATCAAATTAGAACTTCGCTTAAATACGCTTTATGTATTATTTTCTATTCTTCGGGTACAATATATTCCGGAGGTGTCATATATGGGAAAATTATTAAAATTTGAAAAACAAAAGGGTCTGGGGAAAAAAAAGAACTTCTTTATTGCCATTTCGGTATGTTTAGTATCGATTGGAGTAGCAACTTTATCAACTTATACTAAGGTAAAGAACAATAAGCAAGTAGAAAGAAATATAGTGTCAGAAAATAAAAGTGTACAAGAGATACGAGACAAAGAAGCAAATAAGGACCTTAAAGGGGTAACAGTAAGAGAACAACCAAAAGATACGCAACAATCCACAGAAACATCTGACAATTCGGATGAAAAAGTAGAGTCAACTGCAAATGAGGTTATGGAAATAGTTCATCCATGTGCAAGTGCAGAGATTATGAAACCATATAGCAAAGATACACCTATTTATTCAAAGACATTTAATGATTGGAGAATGCACAATGGTGTTGATTTTACGGTTGGCGAGAATGAAAAGATATTATCAATAACAAAGGGACAGGTTGCCGATGTATACGATGATCCGCTTTTGGGGAAAAGTATAGTGATAAATCATGTGGGTGATTTTACTGCGATTTATTCTGGGTTTGGAGAGGTTAACGTTGAAAAAGACCAAAATGTTGATCCTAAAACAGAGCTCGGGACTGTTGGGGAAATACCTTCAGAAATTTTAGATGGGTCACATCTTCATTTGGTTATAAAAAAGCAGGATCAGATTATCGATCCAACTGAAATATTAAAATGACGTTATCCCAAAAATACTCGTAAAACTTCTGTTTAGAAGCTTTCACGAGTGTTTTTGTTTATGTGGGAAAAATAAAAATATGGACTGCCTTAATGTGGCAATCCATAATATGAAAAATATTTTATTTTTCTGTGTTAGCTCATTAATACATGCCGCCCATACCTGGATCCATTGGCATCTGAGGAGCTGCTGGTTCTTTTTCCTTTATATCAGTTACGAGAGATTCTGTAGTTAGAACCATAGATGCAACTGAAGCAGCGTTTTGAAGTGCTGAACGTGTAACCTTTGTAGGATCAACAATTCCAGCAGACATCATATCAACGTACTTTTCGGTGTGGGCATCATAACCATACCCTACTTGATTTTTAGTTTTTATGTTTTCAACTATAACAGAACCTTCAACACCAGCATTTCTTGCGATTTGTTTAATTGGTTCCTCTAAAGCGCTAAGTACGATAGCTGCACCGGTTCTTTCGTCACCTTCAAGAGAATTTACAAGTTTAGCTACAGCAGGTACAGTGTTAAGGAGAGCAATTCCACCTCCAGCAACAATACCTTCTTCAACAGCAGCTTTAGTAGCAGCTAATGCATCTTCTATGCGGAGTTTCTTTTCTTTCATTTCTACTTCGGTTGCAGCACCAACTTTTATAACAGCTACACCACCTGAAAGTTTAGCAAGACGTTCTTGTAGTTTCTCACGATCAAAGTCAGAAGTAGTTTCATCGATTTGAGCTTTCAATTGAGCGATTCTAGCTTGAATTGAATCTTTGTTACCATTTCCATCAACTATAATGGTGTTTTCCTTTTCTACTTTTACTTGGTGTGCAGTACCTAGTTGTTCTAATGTGGTGTCTTTAAGTTCAAGTCCAAGATCGGAAGTAATTACTTGACCTCCAGTTAAAATAGCGATGTCTTGTAACATTTCCTTTCTTCTGTCACCAAATCCAGGTGCTTTAACAGCTACACAGGTAAATGTTCCACGAAGTTTATTAAGTATGATAGTAGCAAGGGCTTCTCCTTCGATGTCTTCTGCGATGATAAGAAGTTTTTTACCAGTTTTAACAATTTGTTCAAGTAAAGGTAAAAGTTCTTGTATGCTGGAAATTTTCTTATCAGTGATGAGTATGCACACATCATCAAGTACAGCAGTCATTTTGTCTGAATCAGTAACCATGTATGGGGATACATAACCTCTATCAAACATCATACCTTCTACTATATCAGAGTATGTTTCAGCAGTTTTTGATTCTTCTACAGTGATAACACCGTCATGCCCAACTTTCTCCATAGCTTCTGCAATGAGTCCTCCAATAACTTCATCTGATGCAGAAATTGTAGCTACACGAGCGATGTCATTTGAACCAGACACTTCCTTAGAATTTTTAGTAAGTTCTTTAACTGCAACGTCGACAGCTTCGTTTATGCCACGCTTAAGGATCATTGGATTTGCACCGGAAGTTACATTTTTCATTCCGTGTTTGATTAAAGCTTGGGCTAAAAGTGTTGCAGTAGTTGTACCGTCTCCAGCAGCATCGTTTGTTTTTATAGATACTTCTTTAACAAGTTGTGCGCCCATATTTTCAAATGGATCTTCGAGCTCGATTTCTTTTGCAATTGTTACCCCATCATTGGTAATGAGAGGAGCACCAAATTTTTTATCTAGAACGACATTTCTGCCTTTAGGTCCAAGAGTGATTTTTACTGTATCTGCTAATTGATTTATTCCGTTTAGAAGAGCCTTTCTTGCTTCCTCGCCGTAAGCTATTTGCTTTGCCATAAAAATTCCTCCTAATTATTAATTATTCAACTACTGCGAGAATATCTGATTGACGAACAATGGTGTACTCTTCGCCATCAAACTTTACCTCAGTACCTGAATATTTGCTTGTGATTACTTTATCGCCTACATTAACATACATTTCTACTTTGTTGCCATCAACTAACCCACCGGGTCCAACTGCGATAACTGAAGCAACTTGTGGTTTTTCTTTTGCAGTGCTTGCGAGCACAATGCCACTTTTTGTAGTTTCCTCAGCCTCATTCATTTTGATCACAACTCTATCAGCAAGTGGTTTAATAGTCATGATTGTATATGCCTCCTTAAAGCAATTTTAAATTTTTTAGCACTCGCTTATCTTGAGTGCTAATTTTATTTTAGCTCTAAAAAAAAAAAAAATCAAGTAAAATTTTCAAATTATTTATTTTTTGTAATAATGAACATTTTTATGAGACTTGAAGCTTTTATTATGTTAGTAAGAGTTTGGCTTGCATACAGTCTTGTAATATGTTTGTTATATAAAACAATTTTGAAACATCACCTTGCAAATAATACTGCTATGTGCTATAATAATAAAGAAGTTGATATTTAATCTTTTTTCTCGAGAGATTAAATAAAACTTATGATTGACATAGATTATTGTAAATTGAAAAATTGAGTTTGTGTTTTAGTGAAAGAGATAGCGTATATGAATTTAATGAAAAAGATATTGTCAGGAGTATTGGCATGTGCCATTGCTGTTCCGTTTTCAAACTGTGTTTTTGCAGACGCGGTTAAACTGGATGGGATAAACGTAGAAAGGCAAGCTATAGGTTCAAAGTATGTATTTTCAGCAATTGTGCAAAATCCAAAGCCGACTTTTCGATATTCATTTTATCGAGATGAAAATGGGGTTTCAGTTCCACTTGGAGAAGAGATGTCTCAAAGCAACACTTGTGTATATCATGCTAAAGTGAATGAAAAATGTACATTGAGAGTTTCTGTGTGTGATATTGCAGAAGAAAATCCGTTGGATATGGCAGAGCGTACAATACCACTAGACTTGAGTGTTGGGTTCAGATTGATTAATAGAGACAATTTTAAGGATAAGAAGGCGACACTGGCCAATCCAGGAGAAGCATGTTTTTTGAATTCTATAATGCAACAAATACATAATATTCCGTTGCTTAAAGAGAGCTTAAAAGAATGCCAGATCGTAAAGGATATGCGTGAAATTATGGCTGAGCTGGACGTACTAAAAATGCTTTTGGAAGAAATTACCTTTAATGATGAACTTAAGCTTATGGATTCAGGATTAGAGGAAAGAGCTTCAGGGTTGAAAAAAAGTATTTTAGATCAAAAAAGTACTTTAACACAGTCTATAGATGATTTTAAGGGGAATTTTGCAAACGGGTTGTTGTCTAGTGAGGGAGTAATGAGTTTTGGAAGTTCATTTTTAGATATAGCGGGAACATTAAATATCAACATTGATGCTTTGTATGATTGTGCAATGCAGCAGTTTTCAAAATTACCTGATAATGAGGTTTCAAAACTAGATGAATATATGAAACTTTGGCGGGAAGGAAAATTTGGAGGCTTGTGTGATGAAATAAGAGTAGTAAGTGACAAGTTGTTTACATTTGCAGGTGAGTTTACTCCAGAAAATAAAGTAGCGTTGTTTACGCATATTCTTATGGATGTTATGGATAGAGCTGCTGAAACTAACTCAATTGTAGATGTTGCTAAAATATATGAGAATATGGGTATTTATACAAAAAGGGCTGAAGATCCTATAGAGATTTTTAATAGGTTTCTTTCAGTGTTTTCGTCTTTATGCAGTAAGGATGACATGCAATATGAGTTGGTTACAATTAAAAATTTGCTTGAACAAGGATCCAAGGATACTGCTATTAATGTAGTAGCATTTCCAGGACGAGCGGCTTTAGAGCAGAGCTTTGCAGAGGAATATACATCTCTTTTTGAAGGCAATCAAAACATAATTTTAAAAGATGGTTCTAGGAAAGAACTTAAAGGATTTATTGTCTCGACGCGAGGAACAGGTGGACATTATTATTCTTTTGTTAAAGGTGAATCTGGTGATTGGTACTGTTTGAATGATGCCAAAGCTGATGGATTTGATTCTTTTGATGAAATGTTAAATTATTGCGAATACAATAACTTGCATTTTAGTATGGCATTCTTTATATAAAATAATAAGATATGAAGTATAATATAAAAGCTGTTGTACGTTAATTGCAACAGCTTTTTTTATAATGATGAATAAAGTTTTCCGGATTTTCATTGTTCTATCAAGGTTGAAATTTTAGTTATGTTTATAAAAATTTAATATGCTTGTTATGTTGTAATATGTTTGTTATATAAAACAATTTTGAAATATTCATTGCAAGTAATACTGATATATGTTATGATGATAAAAAGTTAACGCTTTTTAGAGATTAAATAAAACTTATGATTGACATAGATTATTGTAAATTGAAAAATTGAGTTTGTGTTTTAGTGAAAGAGATAGCGTATATGAATTTAATGAAAAAGATATTGTCAGGAGTATTGGCATGTGCCATTGCTGTTCCGTTTTCAAACTGTGTTTTTGCAGATGTGGTTAAATTAAAAGGAATAAATGTAGAAAGGCGGGGATTGGGCGCTACATATGAAATTAGGGTGACTGTAGAAAATCCAAAACCAACTCTTCAATATAAATTTTCTCTAGAGTTTGATGGTATGCGATTTATGATTGCAGATTTTTCAGAACGTGATACTTGCGTGTGTAATGCTGTATTTAATGGAAATCATAAAGTGATAGTGGAGGTAATAGATACTGATAAAGAAAAACCATTAGAGGAGGCGAGTGATGTAGTTGACCGAAACTTGAATGTTGGATATGGAATGGCTGACCAGAGTGGTTTTAAGGATAAGAAAGTAACTTTAGAAAACCCAGAGAATGCATGTTTTTTGAATGCTATAATGCAGCAGGTATATAATATTCCAGTTCTTAAAAATAGTTTTAAAGATTGCAAAATTGTAGAAAAGATGTGTGAAGTTAGGAAAAAACTGAATTTATTAAAAGAGATTCTTGAAAAAATTAATTTTACAAATCTGGAAGAAGAGTCAGATTGGAAAAATAATATTTTAGAACAAAAAAATACTTTAATACAGGCTATAGATGGTTTTAACTCGAGTTTTGAAAATGGGTCATTAAGTGAAGTTTGCATAGAAAATTTTCTTGAGATATTATCATCATTTGCAGATCCATTAAATACAAGTTTTACTGATTTATATGAACAGCAGATTTCAAAGTTAGAAGGAAGTACTTTAGAGGACGAAGTTTGGCAGAAGGTACCAATTGACGACTTGAATCGGAAGATTAGAGAAGTGCATGAGTCTTTGAATGAGTTTAGACAAAAATTTACTCTGGAAAATAAAGTAGCGTTATTTACATATATTCTTATGCAGATTATGGATAAGTCTGAGGTTAAGTCAAAGGTAGCTGTTGGAGAAATATATAAAAATATGGGGCTTTATAAAGATGAAACGGAGGATCCTATAGTTGCTTTTGCTAAATTTAATTCAGTGTTTCAAGAGATTTGCGCTGCATGGGAGATGGCAGATGTAAATGAATGTAGTTGCATTGCAGATGTGAGAAGTGATGATTTTCGCAATAAGCCTATTGGAGTAGTATCGTTTGGGGGCTTGGCAGCTGTAAAACGTGATTTTGAAACTGAATATGCAAATTTATTTGCCGGTAAACAAGATATAACTTTTGAAAATGGTTCGCAGAAAGAGCTTAAGGGATTTATTGTTTCATCGCAAGATTCAGGTGGACATTATTATTCTTTTGTTAAGGGGAAATCTGGAGATTGGTATTGTTTAAATGATGGTAGTGTTACAAGATTTGATTCTTTTGATGAGGTGTTGAATTGTTGTGCTCATCAAGGTTTGCACTTTAGTATGGCTTTCTTTGTGTCGAAATAATATGGAAAGTATGCTATAATAATATTATTTTCGTAATTTACATTTAAAATTTCCATCTTAAAATTAGCCGTTTGGACGAATGTCCTTGAAATTTTTTGCACTGATGTTTTTTTTACAAGAATATTATAATGTTTTGGTAGTATATTTTTCTTGTGTTGTTAGGCTGTTATTAAGTAACAGGATAAACATGTTGCATTCAGTATGATCAGGTGCGAAAAGTCATAAGTTTTCGTGTTACAGCAAAATGAATTAAATTATGCAAACGTTTTGATTTTTACAGTCAAAGCATTAGTTTGTCTAAAAATTCAAAAAATTAAGAGAGTTTAGGGGGAAATTTATAATCGCAGAGAAAGAGGTAAAAATATGCAAATGTGGTATATAGGAGAGATCTTTTTTCACCTATGTACCGCATATTTTTTGAGGTTTATAGTAGTAATTTTAAGCCTAATCCAATTGGTGAATTGAGTTAAACGTCAATACGAAACATATCACATCGTGTATTTCTCTTTTGTGTCTTCAAATACTTTTTCAATTGATTTCTTTCACTGCTAGTGCAGTTTATTGCACTTAAGCGTATGTTTAATATCTTCAAATTTTTCAATGGAATTCAACTATATATGTTTGATTGAATTCTGTCAAAAGGAATTCGATTTTTACGCAGATCTTTTTTGACAAACTGAAATAGCATATACAATTTTGTAAAAAATGATTGACAAGTTAATTTTTATGAGGTATAATATTATTATATTATAAATTAAAAAGGAGAATTGAAATGATTAAATTAAAAAAACTAATAACAATTGCAGTTTTGGTATCAATGATACCGGGAACATTAGTGGCACAAGGTGAAGAAAATATCAAGGGATCAGAGGAACAAAAAGTGAGTACAACAGAAACAGGGCAAAGTGAAGCAAATTTGGCAGAGATGACTGAAACATCTGGACACGAAGTAGCTGAATCCTCCACAGATTTAGCTACTTCTAGAACAGGATTAGAGGAAGACAGCGCAAGGGAGACGATTGCTACGTCTGAACACAAAGGCACTGAATCCGCAGAGAATTCAGTACATCCAGAAAAAGAAATTGTAGGTGATGGGGAAAATGTAGACGTGCCTGTAATCCAAAAGGCGAAAAGTGCAAATGAAGACAGTGTAGGAGAGGTGACTGAAGAGTCTAATCATGAAAAAATAAAATCTGCAAATGATATGTTTGAACAAGGTGTGCAATGTGAGCGTAATTGGGAGTTCTGTAAGGCAATAGAGCTTTACAAGCAAGCAGCAAAGTTAGGAAATATAAATGCAATAAACAAATTAGTTGGGTTTTATGCATACGATGAAAAAAATTTTAAAGTAATGTGTGATTGGTGTAGAGTTGCGTCAGATTTACTTGAGGCTTATGAGGAGTATATGAAAGTAAGTAGCCGGTATGACGAAAAAATGCGTTCAACTCCGCTCACGGATCCGTACTGGTATCCGAGTTCGGATTCAGGCTCGGATTCAGACACGGATTCGCTTTCTGACGTGGAACCGGCATCGGCTACGGAACCGGATGTGAACTCGGTTTCAAAAGATGAATATGCTAGTTATGTGGAAGAGTGTAGTCATGCTGTTAATATGTTTAGATTTACTTTATGTGAAAAAGCTAGAGAGTTCGAATGGAAATCAGATGAGTGGGATAAAAATGCAGCCAATGTAGTGGAAATGTATAGTAGTGCTTTGAAAGACCAAAATACAGAAAGTGCGCATAAATATTTAGACGATTTCAGCGAATGTTGCCAGAGGATGAAAAAAGAGGAGATAGAAAAAGTACTTAATTGGTGTGAAATTGCAGAAAAAACAGAAAGTGCGGATACATTGTATAATTTAGCAGAAATCTATGAATGTGGTAAAAAATTAAAAGATGATTATATAAAAGTGTGTGAATGGTGTGATATAGCAGTTAAAGTTGAGCCTTATAAGGGATGTGCAAATGTGGCACATAAAGATGTTGTAGAAGAGTTATTAACTGATTACTATGAACGTGGTAAAGAGTTAAAAGAAATGGCTGATGATGAAGACGCATCAGAGTTAGCTAAGAAAGTGGCAAAAGTGGTTGAGCTGCATGAAAAAGAAAAAGATCCTGAAAAAATGGAAGAATTAGTAAGGTTGTGCAATGGTTATATTGTAACTTTGAAAAAAGAACGTTTTGGAAAAAGGTATGAAAAAGCGGCAAATGTAGGGAAAATGTATGAAAAAGCAATGGAAGATGAAAATCCAAGAGCAATGTACAAATTAGCTTTTTATTATAAATATGGTAAAGGAGGAATACCAAAAAACTTGAATAGAGCGAGAGAGTTATTTCAGAAAGCAGCAGATTTAGGAGATCGAGATGCAATGTACGGATTAGCTTGTTGCTATATACGAGGAGAGGGAATACTTCAAGATTTAAATCAGGCGGAAATTTGGTTACAACGTGCGGCAGAAAAAGGAAATGCATATGCAATGCATGTCTTAGCTCTATTTTGGGAATGGGGTATCGAAAGACAGGAAGATTTAGATAATGCGATATCTTGGTATGAAAGAGCAGGAAACTTCGGAGATGCAGATGCGATATATAGAAAAGGAAGAGTATTAAGAAGAGTGGGAGATGTGCGCTGGTATGATTATATTGTTAGAGCAGCAGAAAAAGGAAGTGCAGATGCGATAGCGGTAGTTTTATATAATCGTCCATGGAGCAATTTGAAAATGTATAGGCAAGCAGTGGAATTAGGACATCCAGAAGCAGTAAGACTTTATGTTGAGAGATTTGGTGGAGATATGAAAGAGGAGCTATATGAACAAGCAGCAGAAGATGGACATGTGAGTGCGATGGTAAAACTAGTTAAACTAGAAGTTAATCCAGATAAGTGGTTGAGTGAAGCGATAGATTTAGGATATGCGGGAGGGACCGATCCTTATACGAGGGAGTATTATGTAGCTACCAAAGATATTATCTCAGGTGAAATGCTACGAGAGAGGGAAAAAGAATGCTATGAAATTAGTTGTAGCGGAGATAAATTATCGCTTTTAATGAGCGAGGTAGAAAGATTATATTTGGAAAAAGAAGTACAAAAAGGAAATTCATATGCAATGTTTGAATTAGGTTCTTTATATGAATCAGGTTATTTTTATAGATTGGGTCATTGGGAATGTAAAGAGATTGGTAGATATGTAGATATATTTAAGGCGTTTAGGTTATATAAACAAGCAGCAGAAAATGGACATTTAGCTTCTATGTTTAAGGTAAGCAAGTACTACTATAGAGGTGGGCAAGGAGTACGTAGGGATGCTGCAAAAGCAGAAGAGTGGTTAATGCTTTCGGCAGAAAGTGGAAGTGTAGAAGGAATGTATGAATACGCAGTATTTCTTGAAGAGGTTGACTTTCGTACAGAGGAAGCAATAAAGTGGTACAACAAAGTAGTTGAAGTTGATGAAAATAGACGCGCGGAGATAATTCGTAGATTAGGAATTTGTTATAAATTTGTACTTCCAAAAGACGGAGGGTTAAGGAATTCAATAAATTATCTAAACCGAGCAGTCGAATTGGGAGATACAGAGGCAATGAGACAATTAGGTATTTGCTATGAAAATGGTGAAGGAGTAGTTCAAAGTTTAAGCACGGCAGCAAATCTTTATCAACGAGCAGCAGAATTAGGAAATACAAAAGCAATGGTTAATTTAGTCTCTTGCTATGAAAATGGAAATGGAGTGCCTCAAGACTTAAATACAGCAGTAAAATGGTTACGACAAGCAGTAGCTTTAGGTGATTCAGACGCAATGTTTAAATTAGCTTCTTGGTATGAACATGGTAAAGGAGGATTGCCTAAAAACTTAGAGGAAGTTGCATGCTTGTTAGGGCAAGCAGCCGGAAGTGGACATGTAAGAGCAAAGTATAAGTTGGGTTTAATGTATATAAATGGTGAAGGAGTAGACAAAAACTTAGCAATAGGGATAAGTTGGTTGAGACAAGCAGCAGCTGAAAAAAGTATTGAAGCACTGCGTGATTTATCTTCTTGTTATAAGAAAGGAGATAGGGTGCCACAAAACGATGCGATAGCAAGAAATTTATCAGAAAAAGCAGAAGCTTTAAGTAAATTGGATAAAATTTGCAAATCAGCTTATCGATATGCATATGGTGTCGGAGTAAAGCAAGACTTAAATATAGCAGTAGGTTTATGTATAGTAGCAACTACAGAGTGTCCGGTAGAGAGAAGGGGTCATATGCAAGATGTTTTAGTTAGAGATCTTAATTGGTATTACAACAAAGCGGTAGATAAAGGAATCAGTTTAGATGGTAATGTATTGGATTTTATGGATACATATGAACAATATTTGTTAGATTAATATATTTCATGATAACCAAGTCTATAAAAAGATATTTATATAAAATTTTTAACACCCCTTAAAATGTGTGGGATTTAAGAGGGAATATGGATTTTGCTCGATTTGCATATTTGTTTGGAGATGAAAGGTTGCTATAGGCTCGGTAGTAACTGCTAGTCGAAGGCAATATAGGTTATTGTGGGATGGAGTTTGAAGAAAGTTGGAGGCAAAACCTTGATATTATAAACGGAAACGGTATATAAGGTCAATTCAAAGGAGACGAGTTTCAATAAACTCAACGTAGGTCAATATTGCCTGAACTTTGTATTTTTCTAAATAAACTAAGATAGGCTACCTAAATGATTGGTAGCCTATCTTTCGATTTTTGAGTTGTTACTTTGTTACAGAATATTTTTCCTGTTACAATACCACAGATAAGTGTGTTATGCTACTTTACTGTATGATATATTGTGATAGGATTTTGAATATAATTTGGTTTAATCACTAGTAAAGGATTAGCTTTTGATATGCCATTCTCCATCAAAAATAAAAGTTGCCCCGTTTTCACCGAATGCTTGTTCGAGGGCGTGCTCTTTCTCCGGAGAAAATCCTTGTAGTAAGCACCAATCGTGAAAACCTTTTTTGTTTTTTGGGAAAAATTCCTCCATGCCACTTGTTTTGGGACTACCAATACCACCGGATACAGAGTCTAAATCGTCTAAACTAAGTTCTTTTTTATTCACGTTTATCATTCCTTTCTTTTAATCAAGATATAGGAGATATGCTGAAAAATTCACTTAAATTAGTTAATACATAAATTTTATTTAATGTATTTTTATTTTATCATAGTATTATTCGAAAATCAACCCTTAATTCAAAAAATATTATTTTAAAAATATGTATAAAATGACGTAAAGCTTTTTTAGGGGTTGACAATACTGAAATAAAGGTGTATAATAGATATACAAAATAAAGTAGAGCGGAAACGTTCTCACCTACGAGGTCTTGTCTAGCGTGGGTCAATACTTTTTTAGCTGTTTTTTTAATAGCTTTTGTATTGGCGCACAGGCAGACGTTATCTTGCCTGTGCTTTGTTTTGAAAAAATTTTTGGGGGTGCTTATTATTAGCAACAAAGAACTACAACTCAACGAGGAAATCCGCGACAAAGAATTGCGGGTTGTAAGTGATAGCGGTGAACAACTCGGTATCATGTCTTCTGTGAAGGCTTTAAAGCTGGCGGAAGAAAGAGGGCTTGACCTGGTAAAAATTGCTCCAAAGGCAAATCCGCCTGTGTGTAAGATAATTGATTACGGAAAGTTTCGTTTTGAGCAGGCAAAGCGTGAAAAGGAAGCTAAAAAAAATCAACGCGTTACGGAAGTTAAGGAAATTCGGCTTTCGCTTAATATAGATACGCACGATTTAAATACAAAGCTGACTCATGCCAAAAAATTTATAAAAGCTGGAAATAAAATAAAAGTGTCTATCAGGTTTAGAGGACGAGAAATGGGTCACCCTGAGATCGGGTATAATATCATGCAAAAATTCTCGGACGAATTGGTTGAAGTTGCTATCGTAGAAAAACCTGCGAAATTAGAGGGACGAAATATGTTAATGTTCCTTGCACCAAAACCTGAAAAGTAAACATAATAAAGGAGGATAAATATAATGCCTAAAATTAAAACGCATAGTGGTGCTAAAAAGCGCTTTAAATTATCTAAAAAGGGAAAAGTAATTCGTGCACACGCAAATAAAAGCCACATATTGAACAAGAAATCTACTAAACGCAAAAGAGGGCTGAGAAAGACAACTGTAGCTGACAAGACAAACGTAGCACAGATAAAGAGATTAATCCCATATAAATAAAAACGGAGGTAATGTAAGATGGCACGTGTAAAAGGAGCTTTAGCGACTCGCAAGAGACGTAAGAAAATATTAAAACTTGCAAAAGGCTATTGGGGTGCAAAAAGCAAGCACTTTAAAATGGCTAAACAAGCTGTGATGAAATCAGGAAATTATGCATATATAGGTCGTAAATGTAGAAAACGTGATTTTAGAAGACTTTGGATCACACGTATTTCTGCAGCATGCAAGATGAATGATATGAATTATTCAACATTTATGAACGGACTTAAAAAATCTGGAGTTGCGTTGAATCGCAAGATGCTTTCTGAGATAGCTGTTTTTGATCCAGAGGGCTTTAAGAACTTAGTTGAAAAAGCCAAAGCTGCTTTATAATAGTAGAGCAGGAATGCGCCACGGGATTATTCTCGGGCGCAAATTCTGTTTATTGGAGATGAAGCCTTGTACGAGGAAATTTCAAGTAAAAATAACAAGTTTATTAAATATGTAAAAAAATTATATTCATCTACAAAATTTCGTTTGAGCGAAAATTGTTTTGTGGTGGAGGGTAGAAGACTATGTGAAGATGCAGCAAAAAGTGGTATTCAGATAGAAGCAATACTTCTAACTCATGATGTGATTTTGCACCAGGGTGAGTTGCAGACACTTTTAAATTTAAATGCTAGAAAAATTTTCATATCAAGTGAGGTTGTGAATTTTTTAGCGGATACAAAAACTTCTCAAGGTGTTTTTTGTGTAGCTAAGTTAAAAAAAAGTGATGAATCTGTAACATTTGACGTGAAAAAGGATATTTTGTTGGAACATATTCAAGATCCTGCTAACTTAGGTGCTATTTTGAGAACAGCAGAAGCATTTGGATTTGATAGAGTTTTCGTTACATCTGACTGTGTTGATACATACAATCCAAAAGTATTACGTGCTGCTATGGGTGCGGTATTTCGTGTAGATTTTGTAGTGGTGAAAGATATAAGTGAATTTATAAAAAATGTGCAACATAATGGCGTAAAGGTATATGCTGCGGTACCAGACAGATTAGCTGTCAGTGTAACAAAAATTGGCTTTGGGGCAAAAACTATTGTAGTGATAGGAAATGAGGGAAATGGCATTTCAAAAGATACGTTGAAGTTGTGCGATGAAAAAATTACATTGCAGATGCCGGGTCGTGCAGAATCGTTAAATGCGGCAATTGCAGCAGGAATAATTATGTGGGAGATGAAGAGGTGATTTTTGGTAAATGACCTGTGACTTTCGTTGTGAGTGGCATGAAGTTGATGACTGTGATGGGGGTTGAATATGATGGAAGAATTGTATTGGATTTGGTTAAGCGAATCGTTACATGCGGGAAGTAAAAAAGTTAAAGATATTTATAATTTGTATAAGAGTGCAAAGAATTTTTATGAGTTCGGTGTGAATGAGTGGAAATTGTTTGGAATTTTTACTGTAAAGGAAATTAACCGTCTTTCTTCGTATAATATGGATGATGCTAAGAAAATTATTGATAGATGTAAGTTTTTAGGGATGGATATTATTACAATTCAGGATAGTAGGTATCCCGAAAGACTTAGAAATATTGCTAATCCTCCGGCAGTTTTATACGTAAAGGGAAATTTACCTGCAGTAGATGAACATATTTGCATTGCTATGGTTGGGACAAGGAGTGCAACTTCTTACGGTTCAAGCATGGCGTTCGATTTAGCGTTTAGCTTAGCAAAGTTGGGGGCAATAGTGGTAAGTGGTGGTGCTGTTGGAATAGATACTGCTGCACATAAGGGTGTTCTTCAAGCATCTGGAGAGACAATTCTTGTCATGGGTTGTGGAATTAATCATAAGTATCTAATGGAAAATGTAGAGATGAGAAACCAAGTATCGAAACATGGTGCACTTGTGTCAGAGTATCCACCTGATTCGCCTGTGAGAGTGTATAATTTTCCATTTAGAAATAGGATTATTTCAGGGCTTTCAAATGGCGTTGTTGTGGTGGAGGCTGGCAGTAGAAGTGGTTCTCTTATCACTGCAGATCTAGCACTTGAACAAAATAGGGATTTATTTGCGGTTCCAGGAAATATTACAAGTGAATATTCTAAAGGTACCAATAATCTTTTAAAGAATTGTGCGAAACCAGTCACGTGTGCAATTGATATTATGGAGGAATACTTGCCAGCGATTAGTAGAGAGGAAATGAATGATCTTGAAAAAGGCTTAGATGAAACAATTTCTCAGGATGAATTGGATAATTTGTCTGATATCGGGAAAAAGTTGTATAAGGCATTATCAAGATCACCAAAGCATATTGATGCCATAGCAGAGAAACTTGGGGTAGAAATGAGCGAACTGTTGGTGGGGATTACAGAACTTGAAATTGTTGGATTATTGAAGCAGTTTCCTGGGAGAATGTATGCGAAGATTCGGTGAATAAAGGAAAGGGTTGTTATTATGTCCAAACTGGTAATAGTAGAGTCGCCTGCAAAGGCAAAAACAATAAAAAAATATTTAGGAAAAAATTACGATGTAGTAGCGTCAATGGGTCATGTAAGAGATTTACCGGAAAAAAAGCTCAGCGTAAATATAAGAAAACATTTTGAACCAAATTATGAAATCATAAAAGGAAAAGAAAAAATTGCGGATGAGCTTGTGGCAAAAGCGAAAAAAAGTGAAAAAGTTTTTCTTGCGGCCGACCCGGATCGTGAAGGAGAAGCAATTTCATGGCATCTTGCATATATTTTGGGGTTGAGCCCAGATAAAAAAAATCGTGTGACATTTAATGAAATTACTAAAAGTGGTGTTGAAAATGGAATGGCTCATCCAAGAAAAATCGATATGGACCTTGTGAATGCCCAACAAGCGAGAAGAATTTTAGATAGGTTGGTTGGATATAAACTTAGCCCATTTTTAAGTGGGAGGATAAGACGAGGTTTGTCAGCCGGGAGGGTTCAATCAGTAGCACTTCGAATAGTGGTGGATCGTGAAAATGAAATCAGAAGTTTTGTACCAGAAGAGTACTGGACTTTGGATGCTAAACTTTTAGCAAAAGGTTCTAGAAAGGCTTTTGCAGCTACATTTTATGGGGATAAGAAGAAAAAAATAAAAATTACAACAAAAGATGAAGCGGATAAAATCTTATCTGAGTTGAAAAATGCAGTGTATACTGTTTCAGATGTGAAAAAAGGAACTAGACGGAAATCTCCGTTGCCGCCATTTATAACTTCTACATTGCAACAGGATGCGTCGGCTAAGCTTGGTTTTCAACCAAAGCGTACAATGAAAGTTGCACAGGAACTTTACGAAGGGGTAGACGTAAAGGAAATGGGTGCAGTTGGTCTTATTACTTATATGAGAACAGATTCTTTGAGAATATCTGAAGATGCCATAAGTGCAGCAACTCAGTATATAAAAAAGACGTGGGGAGATAAATATTTACCGGATAAACCCCGTGTGTTTAAAACTAAATCTGGAGCTCAGGATGCCCATGAGGCAATTAGACCTTCAATGCCAGAACTTGTACCGGAAAATGTTAAAGATTCACTTACTCAGGATCAGTATAAATTATATAAACTTATTTGGTCAAGGTTTATAGCATGTCAAATGGCAAATTGTCTACAAAAGACTACACGTGTGGACATTGAGGCTAATGGCTATATTTTTAAGGCGTCAGGGTATATTGTTTCGTTTGATGGGTATACGGTGCTTTATGAGGATACGAAATCGTCGGAAAAAGAATCGTTACTTCCTCCTCTTGAGGTTGGGATGGTGTTGAATCTGAAAGAACTTCTCCCAAATCAGCATTTTACGCAACCGCCTGCTAGATTTACAGAAGCATCTTTAATCAAGGCACTTGAAGAAAATGGTGTGGGGCGTCCATCTACTTATGCAGCAACTATTACAACAATTCTCAGTAGAGGTTATGTCGAAAAAGAACAAAAAAGTTTGGTCCCAACTGAGCTTGGTGAGGTGATAACGAACTTATTGAAGGACAAATTTAAAAAAATCGTTGATTTAAAGTTTACAGCTCAGATGGAAAATAATCTTGATACGGTTGAAGAGGGTAAGTGTGAGTGGGTAAAGTTACTTGAGGATTTTTATGGTGATTTTTACGAAACTTTGAAAAAGGCTAAAGCGGATATGAAAGATGTCAAAATTAAACTTAAAGAAGAGGAGACGGATTTTATATGTGAAAAATGCGGACGACGGATGGTTGTAAAAACAGGTAGATTTGGAAAGTTTATTGCGTGTCCAGGGTTTCCGGAGTGTAAGAACATAAAAAAGATTGTTAAGGAAACAGGTGCGAGTTGTCCGAAGTGCGGTGGAAAGGTTATAGTAAAGAAAAGTAAACGTGGAAGAGTATTTTATGGGTGTAGTAATTATCCGGATTGTGATTTTGTGTCGTGGGATGAACCGCTAAGTCAGACGTGTCCAAAGTGCGGGAAAAGTTTGTTTAAGAAAAAGGGCAAAAAAGGCACGATATATTGCAATACAGAGGGCTGCGATTATACGCCAAAGGAGTCTAAAAAATGAGTGTAAATGTAATAGGGGCAGGACTTGCAGGTTGTGAGGCTGCATGGCAAATTTCACGTCAAGGTGTACATGTTGATTTATATGACATGAAACCGAGTAAGTTTTCGCCAGCACACAAAAGTAAAAATTTCGCTGAACTTGTTTGTTCAAACTCATTTAAAGCGTCTAGGTTGGATAGTGCAGCGGGTTTACTAAAAGAGGAACTCAGAAGAATGGGATCGTGTTTGATGGAATGTGCAGATAAATGCACGGTTCCAGCGGGAGGAGCATTAGCAGTTGATCGTGAAAAATTTTCTCAGTTGGTGACTCAGAGAATTTGTGAGAATAATTTGATTTCTGTGCATGAAAAAGAAATTGTGAGTGTTCCTGAAGATAGGGTTACTGTGGTGGCGACAGGCCCACTTACATCTGAAACGTTTGCCATTTGTGTGAAAAATTTGTGTGGGAATATGCTTAGTTTTTATGATGCAGCGGCGCCAATAGTTACTGTGGAAAGTATTGACATGGAAAACGCTTTTGCGGCGTCTAGGTATGGAAAAGGTGATGGTTCAGATTATTTGAATTGCCCTTTAAATAAAGAAGAATATGAACTTTTTTATAGTGAACTGAAAAATGCAAAACGCGCAAAACTTCATGATTTTGATGAGGTGTATGAGGGTTGTATGCCGATTGAGGTAATGGCTATGCGTGGGAAGGATACGATGCGTTTTGGCCCGATGAAACCAGTTGGGCTTAGAGACCCCAGAACAGGTGAACGTCCTTGGGCTGTTTTGCAACTTAGAAAAGAAAACACCGAGGGTTCCATGTATAATTTAGTTGGGTGTCAGACCAATCTTACGTTTGCAGAACAGAAAAGAGTGTTTGGGATTATACCTGCTTTAAAAAATGCAGATTTTATTCGGTATGGTGTGATGCATCGTAATACGTTTTTGAATTCACCAAAGTTACTCGATGGAAGTTACCGTATGCGATTAAATAAAAATTTGTTTTTTGCAGGACAAATAACTGGAGTAGAAGGGTATATGGAATCAGTGTCATCTGGTTTGGTAGCGGGAATAAATGCTGCTCGGGTTTATAATGGAGAGGAAACAATTAAATTTCCGGCTGAAACGATGATAGGGGCTTTAAGTGAACATGTGTGTGCGTCAGTGAGCGATGATTTCCAACCAATGGGTGCCAATTTTGGGATAATTCCTGTACTTAATCCGCATATCAAAGATAAGAGAGAACGATATATGGCTTTCTCTATAAGATCACTTGATAGATTGCAGGAGTTTAAACTGCAGTATAGCTTGACATAATTTTAGTAGTGGGGTGCTTTTAAATGAAAATTATTGTAGATGCTTTCGGTGGAGATAATGCACCACTGGAAATTTTAAAAGGGTGTGCTTTTGCTGTTGTGGAGCATGATGTGGATATATTATTAGTGGGGGACAAAAAAAAGATTGAAAAGGTAGCTAATGATAATAGGATTCTTTTACGTCGAATTGAAATAAAAGATGTGCGTGATGTGATATCTATGGAGGACGAGCCTACTTCGATTTTAAATGAAAAATCTCAAAGTTCAATGGCTGAAGGGTTAAAGGCATTAGTTGCAGGTGAAGGGGATGCTTTTGTATCTGCTGGTAATAGTGGTGCTTTGGCGGTTGGTGCTACACTTATTGCAAAAAGAATTCGCGGGATTAAAAGAGCAGCATTTGCACCGATATTGCCAAATAGTAGCGGGCACTTCATGTTGATTGACTCTGGAGCAAATGTGGAGTGCAGACCTGAAATGCTTAAACAATTTGGAATTATGGGGCATGCGTATATGAAAAATGTTTTGGGTGTACCTTCGCCTCGGGTAGGACTTGCCAATATCGGTGCGGAAAAACATAAAGGCACAGAACTTTATCGTGAGGCATATAACCTTTTAGAAAAAAGTTCGTTGAATTTCGTTGGTAATGTGGAAGCAAGAGATATTCCAGCAGATGGAGCGGATGTGGTAGTAGCAGATGGCTTTACTGGGAACATTATTTTAAAAACTTATGAGGGTGTTGCCATGGAGCTGTTTAGAAAGATAAAGGGAATACTTTTTAAAAATCTGAAAACAAAACTAGCTGCACTTATGATACAATCTGATTTGATGGAATTAAAGAAAAGTGCTGATTATAATGAATTTGGTGGAGCACCGATACTTGGTATATCTAAACCTGTGTTTAAGGTGCATGGAAATGCAAAGGCCAAAGCAGTGAAAAGTGCGATTGGTCTTGTGAAAAAGTATGTTGAGGGAAATGTGATAGAGGAAATTTATAGTGCAGTGAAGAGGAGTAATTTACATGAGGAAGAAAAGGGAAGTGATGTAGATGAATAAGACAGCAAGACTAAATGTCTATCCGAGCCAAAGTATTGCATATTTGAGTGCACTCGAGAAGAAACTTGGGTATAAATTTAAAAATCTCAATATTTTAGCACATGCGATGACGCATTCATCTTATGCTAATGATTCTCGAGGAAAACTTGGGAGCAATGAACGGTTAGAATTTTTAGGGGACTCGGTTTTGGGGATAATAGTATCGACATATATTTTTGTCAATTGCCCGATGTATCCGGAAGGTGATCTTACTAAACTTAGGTCTTCACTTGTATGTGAGAAAACACTTAGTAAATTTGCAAAGAGTATTAATTTGGGAGATTTTTTGATGCTTAGCAAAGGTGAGAAAGTTTGTGGTGGCAATACAAGGCCATCAATTTTGGCAGATGCATTTGAGTCTTTGATAGCGGCGATTTATTTGGATGCGGGGATGGATGAAGCAGAAAAATTTGTATTGAGGTTTGTAAAGAAAGAGCTTACAAGTTCAAAACCCAAACCATTTAGGGATTATAAGACAGAATTGCAGGAGGTTGTACAGAAAAATCCTCAAGAACAGTTAAGTTACATTTTAGTCAGTGAAACCGGACCGGATCATGATAAACACTTTGTAACGGAGGTGCACTTGAACCATAATGTCATAGGTAAAGGCGGAGGTTCGAGCAAAAAGGAGTCAGAACAACAAGCTGCACGTGAGGCATTGGAGTTGATGGGATATTAGTAGGAAACATTCGAATGTTGCAATATTTGTTCCACATCTGGGGTGCCCACATATGTGTAGTTTTTGCGATCAGAGAAATATAACAGGGAAAACTTCTGCACCTACTCCAGAATCAGTTGTGCAGGTGATTGAACAAGCGATAAAAACTAAGAAAACTTTGGCAAGCGAGTCTGAAATTGCATTTTTTGGTGGAAGTTTTACGGCGATTGATGAGGACTACATGATACGACTTCTTGGTGCAGCGTATCCATATGTGGAATCGGGATGTTTTTCCGGGATACGTGTTTCCACAAGACCTGATGCTATAGATGATCATATTCTTGAAATTTTGCATAAGTTTAAAGTGAAATCAATAGAACTTGGAGCACAGAGTATGGATGATAAAGTGCTTTGTTTGAACGACAGAGGGCATGATGCGAGAGATGTATGTGTTGCTTCAGATTTGATAAAAAAGTATGGATTTTCTCTTGGGTTGCAGATGATGGAAGGATTGTATGGGAGTAGTGCAGAACTTGACATGTATACGGCGCGTATGTTTGCGAAGCTGAAACCTGATACGGTTAGAATTTATCCTACCGTGGTTTTGAGGGGGACAAAATTGCAAAGGTTAATGGATGCTGGAGAATATGTGCCAATGGATTTTGATCAAGCTGTTGACCTGAGTGTTAATTTGATGATGTTTTTTGAGAAATGTGGCATAAATGTGATAAGATGTGGATTGCATGACAGCGACAGTCTGAGAGAGAATATGGTTGGGGGAATATTTTCACCAGCGTTTCGGGAAATTTGTGAAAACCGAATATTTTTACACAAACTGAAGGAAGAATTTAAAAATTTACAAAGTAACAACATTATAGTGCACGTGAACAAAAGGGATGTGTCTAAAGTAATTGGTCACAAGAGGTGTAATATAAACGAACTTAGTAAATTGGGATACGGGGTTAAGGTAGTTGAAAGTTTTGATGTGAAAGAAGGATTTGTGGAAGTGAGGGAATATAATGATTAAAGACGATTTAAAACGCAAGAGCAATGTTTATATTATCGCAACTGTCGGAATTGCTTTAGCATTGTGTTTGCTTGCACAAGCTTTTAAAGGCATTCAATTTGTAACGGGTCCTTTAGTTAATACAGTGTTAATAATTACGGGATTGTATGTGGGGATGATACCGGGGGTTATTGTTGCAGTTTTGTCTCCGGTTATGGCGTATATATTTGCTCCTGCTCCGGTGATGCAGGCGCTACCACAAATGATTTCGGTTATAATGTTGGGAAATTCAGTTATTGTTGTGGTGACATGTCTGTTGAAGAGAAAAATTATTTTAGGGCTATCGATTGCAGCTATATCGAAATCTTTAGTGATGTGGTTATTGTCGTCATTTGTGATAATTCCTCTGTTTGGAGATGCACTGAGGGCTCCTATGATTGAAGCAATTAGAGTTACGTTTTCGATCAATCAGCTAGTTACGTCAGTAATTGGTGCAATTATAGCTTATCCAGTGTGGCAACTTATGCAGAATGCAGGTTTTACATATAATGATTAATTTGTATATTTGATAAAAAAGGGATTTTGAGTGATATAGTATGTCAATTGAAAAAGTGAAGGAATATTTTAAGTGTTATGGTGTAGAAGATAAAGTGCAAGAATTTGATGTTTCAAGTGCAACGGTACAGTTGGCCGCAAAAGCGCTAAAATGTGAACCGTGTCGTATTGCAAAGACATTATCTTTTATTTCTTCAGAGGGTCCGATATTAATTGTTGTGGCTGGAGATATGAAAATAGACAATTCAAAATATAAGGCGTGCTTTGGAGTTAAAGCAAAGATGATAAGACCAACGGAGGTTTTGAGTGTAATCGGACATGAAGTAGGAGGAGTTTGCCCATTTGCAGTTAACGATGGTGTGACGGTTTACCTTGATGAATCTTTAAAAAGATTTGAAATAGTTTATCCGGCTTGCGGGAGTGCGAATAGTGCGATTGAACTTTCGATAGGCGAACTCGAAAAATATTCAAATTATATTGCGTGGGTCGATGTGTGCAGGTCTATTTAGTTATTTTAATATTTTATATAAAACTGAATTAGAGGGAAAAAAATAAAAAAATTCTGAGCTGACTTTTAATTAGAGAGTAACTCAGAATTTTCTTTTTAATTGGGTTTACAAAAGTCATTTGCACTGTAACCTAAGTTTTTGAGGTTATCGTAAAGTTTACCGACGGGCATTCCGACTACGGTATAAAAGTCACCGTCTATTTTATCCACAAAAATTGCTCCATTTCCATCTGCAATGGAATATCCAGCTCTTTCAAGTAAATGTTCTTCATGGTTTACGTACCATTCAATATCAGAATCTTCGATTTTTTTGAAGTAAACATCTGTTTTATCAAAAAAGGTTAACTCCTTGTTTTGATATAAATCGCATATAGTAACTCCGGTTAGTGCACAATTTACTTTTCCGCTTAGTGCCTTTATGTTTAGGTATGCTTCTTGTTTATTTTTTGGCTTTTCAAACTTCTTATTGCCAAGACATATTATAGAATCTGCTGAAATTATGATTGCTTTTTTTGGTAAAACTTTATTTTTTACAGCGTGAGCTTTAAGTTTTGATAATTCCATAACATATTCATTAAAATCATCATTTTTGCAATTTTCTTCTACGTTGCTTACAAGCACTTCATACTTAAACCCAAGCATATCGAATATAGCCTTTCTGGATTTAGAGCCTGAGGCCAGTATCAGTTTCATTTTTAGTCACTCCTTATTTTTAAATAACTATCTTATTCTGTCAAGGAAGAGTGTATAATATCGATTAATTTATTTTTTACATTTTCAACAGTAGTATTGTTAATTTGGGCACCAGCCATATTTTGATGGCCACCCCCACCTAGTTTTTCCATAACAAGCTGGACGTTAACATCTCCCAAAGATCTTGCGGAGATATTTACAGCTGATTTTGACGGATATATTACGTATGAAGCACTTATTCCTTTTATGGTGAGAAGTTCATCTGCAGCTTGAGCGCATGCTACTCGGATGATTGGAGAATCTTCTTCTGTAAAAGTAATTGCACACTTATCAACGATTTTCGCAGTGGAAACTAGTGAGGCCTTTTCTTTGTACGTATCAAACGAATTTGAGAAAAGTTTCTTAACTTCTACGGTATCAGCACCTTTTCGTTTCAAAAATGCGGCGGCTTCAAATGTGCGTACTCCAGTTTTTAATACGAAATTTTTAGTGTCAAGCATAATTCCTGCCAGTAAGGCTTCGGCTTCTACATTTCCGATTGAGTTTTCACTGAGGTACTGTATGAGTTCTGTGACCATTTCAGATGCGGATGATGCGTACGGTTCGTGATAGAATACAACGGCATTTTTTATATGTTCTACCATCATGCGATGGTGGTCTATCACAACTACGTTTTTGCATTTTTCATATAACTTTTTGTCTTCTAGGAAATTTTCAGAATGTGTGTCAACAACAATCAATAAAGTCTTTTCAGTTACCATTCCTCTAGCAACGCTCGGTGTAATAAAGAAGTTTTTGTTGCCACTATTTTTGATCATATTTATGATTGGGGTTGCTAGACTTGTTTCAGGGTCGATTACTACATGTGATCGAACGTTTAAAGCTTTGTTTATAGTTCCACACATTCCGATAGCAGCACCTACGCTGTCTAAATCGGAAAATTTATGTCCCATAATCAAAACGATATCACTTGACTTGATGTATCCCGAAAGTGTCGCTGCAATTACGCGTGTGCGCACTTTATCTCTTTTTTCAACACCTTTTGATTTTCCACCAAAGAACTTGTATGAGTCATTTTGACGGATTGCAACTTGATCACCACCACGGCCAAGAGCCATATTAAGTGCATTTTGTGCCCATTTTTCACTTTCATTTAGAGTGGGTGCCATTCGGCTGACCCCCATAGAAATAGTTGCATATTGTCTGTCGTCTATTTTTATTTCACGAATTTTTTCCAGTACGGAAAATTTCGATTCCATAAAAGATTTTACATGTCGGTCCTCCATTATTATCATATACCGTTTGTTATCGAGTTTTTTCATGAATCCAGATGTTTCATTAGTAAAGTTTTGAAGTTCTTGTTCTACACGAGCGACGATTTGTGTGTCGTAACCTCCTTTATTGTTAGGTAAAATTTCTTCACGGTTATCGAATACGGCAATACATACAGCAGGACGACTTTCTATGTATTCGTGGGTTGTTTCCTTATAGTATGTATCGTCCATAAAATACACGATACTAGACTTTTCGAAAGGAACACCAAATACAGTGTATTGTTTACCAGCGTACATGATGTCAATGCTTTTTTTGCGAAGTACATCGGACATTTTGTGTCCTGATAATAAGGTGGAAATTGCTTGCCCTTCGAAATTTTTGTTTTCACCAATAGTTGCATTGAAGTGCTTGTTTACAGATATGATGTCGTCATATTGACCAACAATTGCTGCTGGAAAAGGAACACGTTCCAAATGATCTATATTTACTAATTGAAAGTGTTTTTCTACATCGCCTGAAGTTGTTTTAACGTAAGTTTTAAATCGATACATCTCAATAATGGCGATTGCTAGTGCAATGATAGCAAGTGAAAGTTGTATTAAAAACAATATAAAATTCCAGTTTAAGCTAACTAAAGCCATCACAATCATGAGGATTGGAACTATAATGCAGCTAGGTGGGAAGACCCAAACTTTTGTTTTCATGATAAGCGCCCCCTTGGTCGCATGATGATAATTACTCGCCACTTTGGTAAGAGTGACGAGTTAAATGCAATTTGTGTATAGGCATGAGTATTATTTTTTTTTTTATCCGGTGATAGTTTTTCGAGTGGAAGAGCTTGTTGTTGAAAAATTTTTGCGGATTTTAAACTTCCATTAAAATTGGTAGAATCATTGGATTTCGTTTAGTTTTGCTGTAAAACAATTTAGATAAATCATCGCGTATAGCAGTTTTAATGTTACCCCATTCATATACTTTTTTGTGTTGTAGTTGGAAAAGCAGTTTAGTTACTTTTTTACGTGCAGCATTAATAAGTTCCTCTGATTCGCGTACATAAACAAATCCTCTAGAAACGATGTCTGGGCCGGAAACTACATTACCGTCAGAATCGAGCGTAGCAACTACAACTATGATTCCATCTTCAGCAAGATGTTTTCTATCACGTAGGACCACATTGCCAACGTCTCCGACACCAAGCCCATCTACAAGGACGTATCCTGCAGGGACTGTGGCAAGTTTCTTTATTTCTTTATTGCTAATGCTGATTCCATCCCCAATATCTCCGATGTATACGTTAGAGCTTTTCACACCCATGCTCATAGCAAGCTCAGCATGTCGACGAAGGTGTTTTTGTTCACCGTGTACAGGGATGAAGTACTTTGGATGAACTAAGCCTTGAATTATTTTTAGTTCTTCTTGGCACGCGTGACCAGACACATGCACTTCGTACATTGATTCATACACGACTTGGCAACCACGTTTCATGAGGTCATTTACAACTGATCCTACCATTTTTTCATTTCCAGGGATAGGATTAGCAGATATGATAATCATGTCATTTGGCCCAACCTCAACTTTTTTGTGTTCAAGCGTAGCCATTCGTGCCAAAGCGGACATAGGTTCACCTTGACTTCCGGTTGTTATTAAAACAATTTTTTCGTTTGGGTACTTATTTAGTAGATCGATATCGATTAAGGTGTTTTCCGGGATGTTTAAGTACCCGAGTTCTTGGGCTATTGTCATGTAGTTAAGCATACTTCTTCCGGAAAAAGCAACTTTCCTATCATATTTTTTTGCACAGTTTATAATTTGTTGAACGCGGCTTACATTTGATGCAAATGACGCGATAATGATACGTTTTTTTTCTCCCTGTAAAAACAATCTATCAAAAGAATCACTTACTTTACGTTCAGTCATTGTATATCCGTGTCTTTCGGCGTTAGTTGAATCTGCGAAAAGTGCAAGGACACCTTTTTTACCGAGTTCTGCAAATTTTCCGAGATCTATCATAGTGTCTTTAGCTGGTGTACAGTCTATCTTGAAATCTCCTGTATGAACTAATGTGCCTGCTGGAGTGTAAATTGCGACACCAACAGCATCGGGAATGGAGTGATTTACGTGAATTGGTTCCACTGAAATGCATCCGAACTTTAATTTCTGTCCGGGTTTTATTACGTTTAGGTTTGCGGTGTTGTAGAGACCGTGCTCTTTTAATTTAGCGCTAAGTAAACCTATTGTGAGAGCAGTTCCGTATATTGGGATATTTATTTCACGTAACAGATAAGGGATTGATCCGATATGGTCTTCGTGACCGTGTGTTAGTACAAGTCCACGGATTTTGCTTTTGTTTTTCAGTATGAATGAAAAGTCAGGAATAACTAAATCTACACCTGGCATATCTACGCTTGGAAAAGCCATACCGCAGTCTAAAATTATCATATCATTTTCACATTCAAAAAGTGTGATGTTTTTTCCGATTTCATTGAGACCTCCTAGGAAATATACCTTTACATCATTTTGTTTAAGGCTATGCGTTTGTGTTTTTCTATGAGTGCTTGTTTTTTTTGGTTCAGAATAGTTTTTTTTATTTACGAGTTCGGGTGATAGCGCATCTACTAAAGTTTTGTTTTTAGAACCATTGGGAGTTCTTTTTCTTTTATGTGTTGGTTCGTTTATGTTTTTGTTTTTCATATAATTCCTCCTTTATGTTTTTTATGTAAAATACGTTCGCTTAAAAATGAAAAATAAAATTCGAACATAACCATCACTTTCTATTTTAAGCTTTCTTATTAAGTTTGTCAAGTTGTGATTTGATTTATAACCCAAAAATTTTATAAAATTTGGATGTATTTTAAAAAAATGTAATATTTATGTGATTTTTGTTTTTTGGTTCTAAATTGAGAGCTTTGTCCATATTCATTTATTAAGATGGATGTGTAAATTGGGAGGATTTGTTTATGAATATAGATTTGATATTCAAAATAGCCGCGATAGGGATTATTGTGGCTGTACTTAACCAGCTTCTTATACGCTCTGGGCGGGAAGAACAGGCAATGCTTACCACTTTAGCAGGGTTGATTGTGGTTTTGATGATGGTCATACAACAAATTGATACGCTGTTTAAAACTATAAAATCGGTATTTAGTTTATGAATGTCAAAATTTTTTCAATGTGTATTATGGTGATTGTGGCATGTATTTTGTCGTGTGTTTTGAAAAAGGACCATAAAGAATATTCAATCCTTATAAGTGTTATGACAGGTGTGCTTATATTTTGTATGATACTTTCTAAGACGACTCCTATTATAAATGAGTTGAAAGATCTAGTAAAAATCTCGAACATAGACGGCGATTATATATCAATATTATTAAAAAGTATAGGAATTTGTTTTGTAACTCAGTTTGCGTCGGATTGCTGTTTGGATGCAGGAGAGAGTGTGCTTGCGAATAAAATAGAATTGGCGGGTAAGATATCGATTTTAATCGTAGCACTACCTTTATTCATAAAAATATCAGATGTTGCGATTAAACTTGTAAACGGGAGTTTTTAGTGAAGTACAAAGGAAAGGGACAAACAATGCACAAGAAGTTTTTTTTAGTATTTGCGTGTGTTTTGTTAATATGCGGATATGGAGCGCAAGTTAAGGCATGTGACAATAATAATGATTCTTTAGAAGAAATCTACAGTGAGCAAGTGCACGCAAGTGGGGCAGATGAATTGATAGATGAACTTGATCCGGACACTCAAGAAAAGTTGAAAATACTTGGAGTAGAATCCATAGATTGGCACGAGTTAGCAAACCTTCGTATGGAGAAAGTTTTTTATGCTATAATTGAAAGTTTACGAGCAAGCTTTCCGGAACCGGCAAAGACGAGCGCTTATATTATAGGAGTTATACTTCTTACTGCGATATGTATGTCACTTAAGCAGCCGTCTTCTCAAAAATCACTTGAAGGTGTTATTGATGTGATTGGGTGCTTATGTATATGTGTGAATGCGTTATACCCTATTATTGCTTTTGTGAGTAAAACTGTGAATGTGATTCAAAATGCATCTAAGTTCATATTATGTTATATACCGGTTATGTCTGGAATTATGATTGCTACAGGACAAACCGCTTCGGCTGCGTCATACAATGTAGTTATGCTCAGTGCGTGTGAAATTATATCTCAGATTTCTGCAAATCTATTGGCACCATTTTTATGCATTTTATTGACAATAGCTGTTGTTTCGTCAATCTCAGCTAGATTAAACCTTTCAGGTGTTTATGATTTGTTTCATTCTAGTACGAAGTGGGTTCTTGGATTTGCAATGACGATTTTTACAGGACTCTTGAGTATTCAGAGTGTAGTCGGAGCAAGTGCTGATACTAGTAGCAGTAAAACTGTGAAGTTTGTAATTAGCAGTTTTGTGCCTGTTGTGGGGAGTGCACTAGGTGATGCTTTTGGTGCGGTACAAAGTTGTGTGAAGCTTTTAAAGTCAGGAGTGGGAGCTTTTGGTATACTTGGTGCAGGTGCGTTATTCTTACCAATTGTGACGGAAGCTTTTGCTTGGATAATAGTTTTGAATGTTTGTTCTTGCATAGGTAGAATTTTTGAGCTTGGCAAAATTTCTAAACTACTTGCAAATACTTCTAAAGTTTTGTCTTTATTACTTTCGATTGTATTTTGTTGTATGACAGTTCTTATTGTTTCAACTGTTGTAATTTTGGTTGTAGGAAATCATTCGTCTTAATTTTATTTCTTTTTAAGGGAGATTTAAATATGAATTATTGTAATGGAGTGTTAGATCTTATAGGTAAGACACCAATTTTAAAATTGTCTAGGTATTCATTGCGTTATAAGTTGAAGGGAAATATTTTTGCTAAGCTTGAAGGTTTTAACCCTATGGGAAGCATAAAAGATCGTGTTGCTTTGGAAATGATAGAAAGGGCAGAACAGTCCGGAAAACTAAAAAAAGGTGGCACAATTGTTGAACCAACTAGTGGAAATACTGGGATTGGGCTTGCAGGTGTGGGTAAGAACAAAGGCTATCGTGTTATTATAGTGATGCCAGAGAGCATGAGCGAAGAAAGAAAATTATTGCTCAAAATATACGGCGCAGAGGTCATATTAACTCCTGCTAAAGAGGGAATACTTGGATCTATAAAAGTTGCGAAGGATATTTCACAAAAACGAGGTGCATTTATGCCATTTCAATTCGAAAATGAGGCAAATCCTATTGTACACGAAAAAACAACTGGTCCTGAAATTTTTGAGGCTTTAGATGGAAATGTGGATTGTGTGGTGTGCGGCGTTGGGACAGGAGGAACTTTAACGGGTATGGGGAGATATCTAAAAAGTAAGAATTCTAATATAAAAATTGTTGCGGTGGAACCCGAGGGATCAGCTGTGCTTTCTGGGGAAAAACCTGGAAAACATGCTATTCAGGGTATAGGTGCAGGTTTTGTGCCAAAAGTGTTTGATTTTAGTGTTTGTGATAGGATTATAAAAATTAGTGATAATGACGCATTTAGTACGGTTTGTGAATTGTCCGACATAGAGGGAATATTTGTGGGAATTTCCTCTGGGGCAGCGGTGTGTGCTGCACGTATATTAGCGGAAAACGAAAATTTGAATGTGGTTGCTGTTTGTCCAGACGGAGGAGAAAAGTATATGTCATTATTAATTAACTAGATACGAAAGTTTGACTTTGAGTAAATTATGGCAGTTGTAATTGTGCGTTTGTGATATAATTTTTAATGTTGATTTTAAATTTATTACTTTGATAGATAATAAAATTGCGTTTTAAGAAAAATTTCTAAATTGCAATATCAAATAGGACACTTTTGAAAATGGTTCATTGTAAAATGAAATAGGACACATAGAAAAAGTCATAGCAGACGT
>CATZCM010000009.1 GCA_958417225.1 uncultured Eubacteriales bacterium
ACATAAAATTAGGCATTATGGGTTTGCTTTTGAAGGCAAAACAGTTTTAATTGGTACGGATGACTAATCTAGTTTATCACAAAGTTTATGAAAAAGTGTACAATAGTATCTATATAAGAATTTATAGTATGATTTTTATAGTGATAGGATTTTTGAGAAAGCGAAATAAACATATAGTTGAAGGATATTTTGTAGTATGAAATATTAAAATAAAGGCTTACATATTAGAAATGGTATTCTTAGTGTATGTAAGCCTTTGTGATTGAATTTGAATTAATTAAAATGATAAAGTGAGAGGTTGACTTCCATTGAAATAGGGAGGCCAACCTCTTTTCAATTTATTAAAAGCAGTTATAATACGTGTATAGCCATGGTTTGACGCCCAAATCTGTAACATTCACTAGATGTGTGAAAGAAAAGGTCTGCAAGGGCTTCACCGCTTATCATAGCACCACCAGTATCTGCTGCTGTTGCATATCCATACACGTACGAACCATCAGGTGAACATATATATAATTTTGATCCATATGGTATTTTTCTGGGATCAACAGCAACAATACCAAAATTAACAGGTCTTCCTGTTGCAGTAATGGATCCAGGAGGGGCGGTATATGCAGTACATGAGCCAACAAATTTTTGTCTGAAGTTAACGTGATTTCCAAGATGATCTACTAATGTTCCGCCATTTGTTGATGCTTTTGCGCCACACGGTGCAGATACATCTTTGCGTGTTCCCAATAATCTAACTTCAGTAATTGGTTCCGTTAAGGTTTCACTGCTTAATTCTTTCGATTCTATTTCGACTCCATTAACGATGGTTTTACGAAATTTTACTTTTCTTGATCCATTTATGCCTTTAGTTACAATTTCCTCTTTTCCGTATGCTAATGAATCGCTTTTCTTTTTTTCGATGTTAAATGGAATTTCTAGTATTTCTTCATTTTCTTGGTATTGAATTCTATCGATCTGAATTGTCATATCGTTGTACACGATATCATCAGGGTTATTCAATAGTTTGTCGGCTTCACTAAGTTGTACATCAAGTGATTTCATTGCGTTTTGAACGGTTCCACATGGGACTAATACCTCATGTAGTTCTGTATTTCCGTCTTTCAATTTGATTTTATTTTGATGATTAACAGTTATCGTTGCGTTGGAGTTAAGTATTTGATCTAAAGGATAATCAATGTAATCATACTCTCCAATGCACACACCAGCTTTTTGGATGATTTCTGAAACAGTTCCTTCAGTAGACCGTACAACTCGAATTTGACCGTCTACCACAAGCGTATAATCAAGTGCTCTTTTTAATTCTATGATTATACTTTTGGGTGAATCTGCGCGAGAGACAGAATCTCCTGGTTTTGGTGTGAGTTCCACTTGATTTAAAATTTCATTAGTGTCAGTGTATGATGTGGCAAATAAAAAAGTGTCTTCACCACAAGTGAGTTCTACATTTTTACTGAATGCGATGGTTGAGAAAACTGAAGCCATACTAACTGTACCAAATAAAGTTAATGCAGTAATTTTTCTAATTCGCTTGGAAAAAATTTTTGCAAATCTTTTTTTGCCTGACACAGTATCCCCTCCTTTTATTGATGATTTTCTGATGGAAACGAAAAATGCTATGTTATAAATAAATTTATGAAATAACAAATAAAGACAATTTTGCATTGATTTTTCATTTTTACATCAAAGAAAATTTTGCGATCAAAAATAAATCACACTTGTTATTATATATCACAATTGCTGCTCCGTCAAATCGTATATACAAAGGATTTTTGTGTTATATAAACAAATGTTAAGTAATTCACATAGAAATTAAGGCTTGTGTCAGGGTTAAAATGCCCCTGAAAAAAGAGATTTATATGTGCAAATCGAAGAAAGCTAAATAATTACTGAAAGGTAACTAAATGGTTAATAAATGTTTACAAAAACAAAATCGATTTCAATTAAATCCGCATAAAATATAGGGTTTATGTTTTAGCTTGAAAATGTGTTATTGTGATTTATCTCTGTAATATATTACAAAATAGTAATATATTAAATTTGAAAAATGCTTAAAAATCAAATTTGATATGATTATCACATAAAATCATTATAGTTTGTTAATTAATGATGCGTTATATACAACGCTTGAACACAGCGTGCAAATATATGCGGATATATTATAACAAATGATTTGCTTTTTTGTTTATAACGACTGTTTTGTGTTGTGCGGTAAAAAAATCCCCACTTAAAGTAATTATTATGTTATAATAATTAGGATAACCTTTAGGAGGTGTTTTTATGAAAAGAAGTGTAGCTAGAGAATCAGCTTTTTTGATTGTTTTTGAGAGGATATTTAATAATGCAGACTTAAACGAGGTCATTGAGTCAGCTCAACAGATTCGTGGTCTTGAGGTAGATGATTTCACTGTTAAGCTAGTGGGGGGGGTAGCAGATAATTTAGATAAAATAGATGACCTGATTCAACAAAATGCAAAGGGTTGGGATATCTCTAGATTATCAAAGGTCGTACTTGTGGCATTAAGGGTTGCTATTTATGAAATGATTTTTATTGAAAGTATTCCTATTAGAGTTTCTATTAATGAAGCAGTTGAACTTACTAAAAAATACAGCACTAAAGAAGATTCTTCATTTGCTAATGGTATCCTTAGAGAGATTGCGAAAGGATTGAGTACCGAAAGTGAGTAATTTTTTGGGATTTGATACTAGCAACTATACGACATCGGTAGCTATTTTCAATAGTGAAAGTAGGGAAGTGATGCATAGAAAAAAATTACTGCCGGTGAAGTGTGGCAGTTTGGGACTTAGGCAAAGTGATGTTGTATTTTCTCATGTGAAAGCGATGCCATCTATTATAACAGAACTTTTTGCAACGTCACAATGTGATGCAAAATCAATAAAAGCTGTAGGAGTTTCAGTTAGGCCATGCGATAGGGAGAATTCCTATATGCCATGTTTTAGTGTTGGAATGTTGATAGCAAAAAGTATTGCAGCAGTACTTGGAATTAAGTGCTATGAGTTTACACATCAGGCTGGGCATATAATGTCGGCTTTGTACTCTTCAGGAAGAATGGATCTTATCAATAAAAAATTTCTTGCATTTCATGTGTCGGGGGGAACAACTGAAGCGGTTATTGTATCACCATCAAGTGAAAATATTTTTCAAGTACAATGTGTATCGCGGTCTTTAGATGCAAAAGCTGGTCAAATTATTGACAGAGTTGGATCTATGCTGGGGCTTTCTTTTCCAGCAGGACGTGAAATTGATGTTCTTGTTAGGACGGAGTTCCGTGTTAGGAAACCAACATTAAAAGGAGAAAATTGTTGTTTATCAGGACTTGAAAATATTTGCAGAAAAATGGTTGATGAGTGCAAGTCTCGTGAAGAAATTGCATCATATTGCATTACGTACATAATGAAAACTCTTGAAGCGATGTGTGATAGAGTGCTTGGTAAATACGGAGATATGCCTGTAGTATTTTCTGGCGGTGTGATGTGCAATTCTTTGATTTCAACTGTTTTTAAGAGAAAATATGATGCGATATTTGCCACACCAGAACTTTCATCAGACAATGCAGTGGGAATATCTATTTTGTGTGCATACAAAAGTGGGTGGCTTTAATGGATTTTAATGTGTTAACGGTTTCTGGTCTTAATGCGTATATACGCTCCATGTTTGATGATGATCCAAATCTTACATATGTGTTTTTGAGTGGAGAAATTTCTAATTTTACAGCACATAGAACGTCGGGGCATTTGTATTTTTCGGTTAAAGATAGCAAATCTGCAATTAAATGTGTGATGTTTGCAGGGAATGCTCGTTTGTTGAAATTTAAACCGGATAACGGTATGAGTGTTCTGTTAAGAGGGAGAGTTTCTGTATATGAGATATCTGGGCAATATCAGTTTTATGTGGAGGATATGCAACCTATAGGAATAGGGGCACTTAGTTTGGCGTTTGAACAGCTTAAACAAAAATTATCTTTAGAAGGATTATTTGATGATATTCATAAGAAACAGTTGCCTATGTATCCGCAACGAATTGGGGTAATTACTTCTGATACGGGTGCAGCTATTCGTGACATTCAAAATGTGATTAATCGTAGATTTCCGTTGTGCGAAATTGTATTGTGTCCTGTTTTGGTGCAGGGTGATAAAGCGGCATCTCAGATTACTAGTGCGGTTACTTTGTTTAATGAAAAAAAACTTGCCGATGTGATTATTGTTGGTCGTGGCGGTGGAGCGATTGAAGATTTGTGGGCCTTTAATGATGAGGGTTTGGCTCGTGAAATTTTTAAAAGTGAAATACCAATTGTTTCGGCAGTAGGGCATGAGATTGATTATACTATTTGTGACTTTGTGGCTGATATGAGGGCTCCAACTCCGTCGGCGGCAGCTGAATTGGTTGTACCTGATGTCCGAGATATTGTAATGGGAATTGATGTTGTTTTGGAGAGAATGCATGAACTTGTGAAATCTAAAATTACGCTGGCTTATGATAAAGTTTCGTGTCTTGAAAAAATAATGAAAAAATTATCTCCGATTGTCGATTTGCAAAATAAAATGCTTATGGTGGATAATTTATCATCACGATTAGATTTGGTGTACACTAGTCTAATTGAGAAAAAATATAACTGCTTTTCCAATTTGGTAGCGAAACTTGAATCTTTAAATCCTTTGGCGATTTTGTCTCGAGGGTATTCTATAATCAAAAAAGACAACAATATAATTAAAAGTACCAAATGCATTTTGCCGGGAGATCAAGTTGATATTACGCTTTCAGATGGTGAATTGTTGTGTAGTGTTTTGGAAAAGAGGTGAGCTATTTTGCCAAGTAAAAGATCTAATAATGAGATTTCCTTTGAACAAGCTGTGCATGAACTGGAGGAAGTTGTTACTAAACTTGAAAATGAAGACGTGTCTCTTGAAGAGGCAATAAAATTTTTTGAGGAGGGAACGAAACTTGCCTCTGTGTGTTATAAGAAAATCAATTCGGCTAAATTGAAACTTACAAAACTTGAAAGGAATTCTGCTGATGAATAACATTGAGTATATTTCAAAAATAAATAATATGTTGGAAAAATATATAGACGATATTCATATTAAATCAGTTGTGTGCGATTCTATGAGATACAGCCTACTAGCTGGAGGTAAAAGAATTCGCCCCTTGATTTTAATTGAATTTTATAATATTTGTGGTGGAACAGGAAATGTTGCTTTTCCTTTTGCGTGTGCATTAGAGATGATTCATACATATTCACTTATACATGACGACCTTCCGTGTATGGACAACAGTGATTTAAGGCGCGGCAAACTTTCTAATCATAAGACTTTTGGTGAAACTACTGCACTTCTTGCCGGGGACGCTCTTTTAACCAAAGCGTTCGAGGTGGCCTCGTGTGATGATGTTCTTGAAAATTTAGATCCGGGTCGTGCTTTGAAGGCTATTTGGATTTTGTCCCGAGAATCAGGTATATCGGGGATGATTCATGGTCAGGAACTTGATATTGCAAATGAGGGAAAAAAAGTATCTTTTAGTGATTTGCAAATTATGGATGAGAAAAAGACTGGAGCTTTGATAATGGCAGCTGCAGAGATGGGTTGCATATTAGCGGGTGCGGATGGTGTTCGTATTAATGCTGCCCGAAAATATGCGAGAGCAATAGGGTTAGCTTTTCAAATAGTAGATGATATTATTGATGTTACTTCGGATAGTAAAGTATTGGGGAAACCTTCAGGGAGTGATGTTAATAATAACAAGTCTACATATGTATCGCTTTATGGTTTAGAAAATGCAAAAAGTTTAGTAAAAGACCTTACTTGTTCAGCTATTGAAGAACTTTCGGTATTTGATGGGAATACAACACCTTTATGTAACTTAGCAAATGACTTATCTAACCGACTTTTTTAAAATGTAATACTTTATTATAAATTCTATTGTATAGAACAAATAATGGTAGGTTTGCTCTGCATGATGTATTTTTATATAAATTTAGTTGAGGTTACCTATTAGAAAAAATTCTTTTAATTTTCGGTGAAATGTGATATCATAGTAAATATAGATTGTGAAAAAAGGACGTTGATAATTATGTTACAGGATAAAATTTCATCTCGTGAAATAAAAAATTCATTTTTAAAGTTTTTTGAAAGCAATGATCATTTAGTAATAAGTGATTCTTCGATTATTCCTAAAAACGATCCAACTCTTCTTTTTATAAATTCTGGGATGGCACCGTTAAAGAACTTTTTTAGTGGTGAGGAAATTCCTCCTAAAAAACGGCTTTGTAATGTTCAACCATGTATAAGAACAATAGATATAGATGATGTGGGGGACCGTCATCATTTGACAAGTTTTCAAATGTTAGGCAGTTGGTCTATTGGTGACTATTTTAAAGAATATGCAATTAAGTTTGCGTATACACTTCTAACGGAGCATTTGCATATCCCAAGAGAAAAAATTTATGTAACTATATTTTCAGGTGATGAATCGATTGGGTTAGAACCTGATCTCGAAGCCAAAAAATATTGGATGCAAGCTGGTGTGTATGAATCTCACATAGTGGCGTGTGGTAAAGAGGATAATTTCTGGGGTCCTACATCAGAAACCGGACCGTGTGGACCTTGCACAGAGGTGTTTTATGATACTGGAGAAGGAGATGAGGGCAAATATGTTCCAGGAGGGCATTTTGATACCAAAAAACGTTACATAGAAATATGGAACGCAGGAGTCTTTATGCAATTAAATAAAAACGCAGATGGAACCTTTGATAAACTTAAGTTTAAAAGTGTAGATACAGGTGCGGGTTTGGAGCGCTTAGCAATGGTACTGAATGGATATGATTCTGTTTATGATACGGATCTCTTGCGTCCAATTAGAAAACGTATAGAACAGGAACTTCCAACTGAAAGTTCAATTTCGGAAAAAGATGTGCTTATTATGACAGATCATTTAAGAACAATATCACTTATACTGTCGGAAAAAGTTGCACCTGCAAATGAGGGTAGGGGTTATATACCGAGAAAACTTATTAGAAAGTGTATTATGCTTATAGCTAAGGCTAAAATTGATAATTTTGATTTTGATGATGTAGTGAAGTTTATAATTGATATGTATCAGGATATATTTCCGTTATTTGCAAAAAATAAAGAGTATATAATTGATACTTTTAATAAAGAAGCGGAACAATTTCAAAAGGTTATAGTTGCAGGCCTTAATCGTTTGCAAATTATTAAAAATAAAAAATCAGAGGTATCTGCGGTGGATGCTTTTGAATTAGTAACAACTTATGGGTTGCCTTTTGATATTATTTGTGATTTTGCACGTGAGAATAATATGAAAGTAGATAAAAATGGGTTTGAGGAACGACTTGCTAATCATAAGAAAATATCGGGGCAAAGTAAAAATGGCAATCTTGTGCACGATATGAATTTAGAAGAGTTTGAAGGCTTTGAAGTGACAGATTTTAAAGGTTATGAGATGTTGGAAGAAAAATCAACTGTAGTTTATAAAAAACAGGATAAAGATAAATTGACACTTATTACGAAATCAACGTGTTTTTATGCGCAGTCTGGTGGCCAGTGTGCGGATACCGGTGTTATAGAAAATGATGACTTTCAAATGCGGGTTGATGATGTAGTAAAGACGAAGAGAGGAACTATAGTGCATTTTGGGCACGTGATCAAAGGATCTGTGGAAATTGGTGATACGGTATGTATGTTGGTGGATAAGGAAAAACGTCAACAAACTGCAATTGCACATTCGTGTGTTCATTTGTTACACAGTGCATTAAAGAACATTTTTGGAAAAAATGTTAATCAAGCTGGTTCAAAAGTAGAGCCAAATAGATTACGTTTTGATTTTAACTATGATGAAAAAATTTCACGCGATGATATATGTAAACTGGAGTCAAAGGTTAATGATTATATAAGGATGAATTTACCTCGCGAAGTAGAGTGCACTGACCTTGAAACGGCTAGAAAAAAAGGTGCAATGGCTTTGTTTGAAAACAAATATGCAAATGTAGTGAGGATGGTTTCATTTGGGGATGTATCACGTGAATTGTGTGCGGGGACACATGCAAGTCGTACCGGTGATATAGGCTTTTTTACTATTCTGTCGGCGGAAGGAATAGGAAAAGGAATAAAAAGGATATCTGCTTTAGTTGGAAGTGAAGCGATACAACATTTTCATGATCAGATGTCAATATTGGATACACTCTCAAGTATGTTGAAAGTGAAACCTGACGAACTTGAACACAAAATAAGGACATTACAAGAAAAACCATTGAAAAAGCATGTAACTGAAAAAATTTCAATAGATAGCGCTAATTTAGTTAAAAGCAGTAATGGAATGCAATATGCATGTATTGTTAGAGATGAGTTTGATAAGACGGTTAGAGATGAGTTGATTCGTTTTGCGGACGAGATGGGTGGCATCGTTATATTTGTTACAAGTTCAGGAAATAAGCATATTTTGATAGCTGCTTCCGATACTATAACTGATAGATTTAATAGTGGAAAGGTGTTAAAAGAATTACTTAGCAAGATAGGAGGCAAAGGTGGCGGAAATGCTAGATTGGCGACTGGTGGTGGAGTATCGTCAGAGGTAAGTGATATAATAAAAGAATTTGAAAAAATAGTTGAAAATTTAAAGTAGTCATATCTTGACCTTATAAAGTATTAAAAAACTGCTATCCTAGTATTTAGCTAAGATAGCAGTTTTTTTAGAAAGTGTGCTTGGTACGTATATTTACGATGAAAGCTCGTTATTTTTTTGTTCGTGAGATCTGTATGGAAATTCTGATTCTGCATATTAGACACGTGTTTTTATTCTGCTAAGAGGTTATTTTTTTCTGCTGTTCGTTTTTTACGTATCAGTGAAAAATATTTTGATTGCTTTTTGAGTTTTTTGGGGATTTGGACTTTGCATTCGGGAGGAAAACAGTATGGTTCCATGTGGAGTTCTTGAGTGCTTTTGGGGATAGTAAATGATGTTATTCCCGATTTGTAAAAAGAGATATTATAAATACAAAGAGTTTCTAATTCGTCACATGAAGATAAATCAAAGTTTGTAAGTTGGGTGCAATTTTTAAAAGCAGAACATCCAATTGTTAGGTTTTTGACGCTTTTCGGGATAGTAATTGATGCTATGGTGGAGTTGCTAAAAGCGTATTCATCAATGCAAAGATTTTCTAATTTATCATATGGAGAGAGGTCAAAGCTTGTAAGGTGAGAGCAATTAGCAAAGGCAGAATTTCTGATTGTCAAGTTCGTAACGTTTTTAGGGATAAAAATTGATGTTATGACAGATTTGTAAAAAGCGTACTCATTAATGTGAAGATTTTCTAATTTATCACATGAAGAGAGATTACAGCACGTGAGTTGGTTGCAATTAGAAAAAGCTGAATTTCCAATTGTTAAGTTCGTAACGTTTTTAGGTGTAGTAATTGATGTTATGGAGGAATTACTAAAAGCGTTCGAATCAATGTCGAGAGTTTCTAAATTGTCATTTGAAGAGATATTCAAACTTGTTAGCTGTGTGCAATTGAAAAAAGCCCCGGTTTTAATTGTCAAGTTCGTAGCGTTTTTAGGGATAGCAATTGATGTTATGGAAGAATTACTGAAAGCATTCGAATTAATGAAAATGGTTTTTAATTTTTCACTTGAAGATAAATCGAAACTTTTGAAACTTTGGCAAGAATAAAAAGCATGTTCTCCTATTGTCAAATTCATAACGTTTTTAGGTGTAGTAATTGATGCTATGGAAGAATTGCTAAAAGCGTATTCATCAATGTCAAGAGTTTCTAAATTGTCGTTTGAAGATAAATCGAAACTTTTGAAGCTTTTGCAAGAATAAAACGCGTATTTTTGAATTATCAGGTTTTTAATGTTTTGAATTGAAGGAGTAATTAGGTTAAGGTTAGAGCATTTGCAAAAAGCAAATTTTCCTATTGTAAAATCTGTTTCGATTGCAGATTCTGATTTTTCTATTAAAACTTTATTTAATTTTTTGAAGTTATGACATGCAAATTTTCCTAATCCTACTACCTTAATTGTGTTTCTGTCAATTGTTATTTTGTTTGGTATATATAGATTTTCTTTGTCTTGTACAGGGTATAAAACAGCATTTTGGTTTTTATCTAATGTATATCTAAATTTAGTGTTAGTGTTGCTTTCTGCAAATTTAGCATGATCATCAAATGGAATGATAGTTATCTCATGATTACCGGTTATAAGTTCATAAGTTTTTTTGCCATCTGAAAATAATTTAAAAGTGTCAGTCGAATTGATATAATTATTGAAAATAAAATCGGTAATATCAATTTTGCCTTTATAAGTTTGCGCATTTAAACAAGAGCTTATATTTGAATAAGATATGCGGTGTTCGTTTAAGAGCTCTCCAATTCTGTAGTAATTATGTTCCTCTTCTTGTGCATACTTTAAAAATTTGAGAACTTGGTACTTATGTAAGAAATCGCTATTGATAACCTTATCTGAAGATAACGTTAAACTATTTGTTTTTTTATATCTATCATAATAAAGGCCTTTTCTAAAGAATAACTTATGAAAATCTTCTTGCAGGGCAATTTCTTTACCTGACAGGTGATTTGCAATCATTATTGTGAAATCGTTTTTACTTTTTTCTATTTCTGCTATTTTACGTAATGTTAGTATTTTCATAATTGAAGGGTTGTGTTCAGTTTTTGCATTACAATTGGTTTGTGAAATTGAAAAGCTTAGATTGCCTAAATCGGGGTAAATAACTTTTATATCATTTTCGCGTACCTTAGTAATACAATTACCTTCGTTAAACAGTTTAAATACATCTTTGATTGCAATAGTTAGCTTTTGATTATGTGTATATTCTGGGCATTCCTTAACCTTTTCATATGCAGTTTTTATATCTTTTTCAGGAAATAACACTTTTGCACATCGGCACATCAACGTGAGCATATTTTTGTAACCTGTATTTAATTCATAAATTTTGTTGCCACGGTAGTTTATGGGATCAAATTCACCATTTGGTTCTGTTAAGTTACAAATAGCATACTCCCATAGTGTATATGAAATACATTCACTGCAATCATCAACACCCACATTCTTTTGATGTAAAAAAAACATTTGCAAACGATCTTTTAAAGAATAAAGTGGAATTTGTCTTCTTTTTCCTTTTATTGCTGCTAGTACTTTTTTGAGTTTTTTATTTAATTCTTTTCCTTCTATTGAATTTTTTGGGGGAAGAACATTTTCCCATGGATCGTCGAGTTGTTTATGTACTCCTTGTGAGTAAATTAGTAAGTTTATCACGTGTAGTACTGCGGTATCTGAGCAAATTGCAAATGTTTTTGAAAAATAGATTTTTTCATTTTCTCTAAGTTGAATTGAATAACATGTACCATTTTCTTTAGTTGAATCTTTGTATGGAGAATATTCGTTTTCTTTGTATTTAGTTAGTATTTGTGCTGTTTGTTTAAGCCTTGCTTTGACGTTGTTGAGTTTTTTTTCATTGACGGCGTGTTCATTTGATATGTTTAGGATATTTAATTGTTCTGCTATTTTAGAATAAAATTCTGTAATTTGTTCGTCTTTATCAAATTTTTCTATTAAATAACTAAGAAGAAGTTTTTCAGTGGTATATTTAGGGAAAATTCGAATATTGCCATCTTTTTTCGAGTGGCTATTTTTTTCTTGAAAGTCTATCATATGTATTGCGTTTTGTAGTATGGAGAAAAGTGTGTGAATCTTATTAATTTCTTTATTTGTTGATATAGTATCGCTTTCATAATTAAGTAAATCACAATACAATTGTTTTTGTTTTCCAAAAGGATCTGGATTTTTTGATAATTTCTTTTTTATTTCTTTTAAAGTGTTACCGTATTTTTTTGTTGAAATATAATTGTTTGTTTCAGTCTTTTGAAAAAAACTATTGTAATCATAAGTTGGTGGGTCGGAATCTTTTTCCATAGGGCATATATATACTACAAAGTCTTTGCCAAAATCAGACCAGTTATTTAATAATGTAAATCTTGCTATTGTTTCAGGATCATTATTTCTGTATTTAAATAGACAGGATATTATATTAGCGATATCTTTATGTGATGGGGCGAGTTTATTTAAAGTTTTGTTATTCTGATTTATGTTAGTGTTTAATTTTCCAGCGGGAGAAGGAAAAAGTATTTTAATTAAATTTGGAGATCCTTTTCCTTCATCATATAAATAATTTCTGTAGTAGGAGCCTTGGTTGTTTTGGTACATGGTAATGGAGTCAATATATCCGTTAAAAAGTCGCATATTTTCAACTAATTTAGTTTCAATGTAAATGTAAGGATCACAGAGATTTAGAGCCTCTAAATAGTAAAGTTTTTTATAATTTGAAAATTGATTTGTTAGTTCTGAATTTATTAAACTTTGTGAGTTTTCTGAAATAGTACCGTCTGATGGTGTGAGTGTTGTATCAGGTGTTGTTTGTGCAGCATCAGTGATGTCATGAGTGATAGGTGTTTTTATGGGTGAAGTTTCCAGACTGTACTCTATGCTGGCTAATTGTTGTTTAGTTAATTGAATAGCTTGACTTGCATTTATAGCATGTGCTTTTGATTCAGTCAAAGTATGCCCTAATCCTAAAACCATTAATGAGGTTAGTTCGTCTAAAAATATGTTTTTGTCTATTATGCCTTGGGAGGAATTTTCTGATTCTATATCATTTAGCTTTTTGTCTATCTTTTTTTCATATCTTATAAGTTTCTCGGTGGTGAAATTTACGCCTATTTTTCGACCGAGAGGAATTATTTCATTTTCGATGATCTTTCTTAGGTCGTTCTCATTTTTTATGAGTTGGATTTTTTCCTTTAGGGTGGAATCTATACTACCGTTTTGTTCTAATCTTTTATAATACTCGTTAATTTTGTTATTATTCATTTTTGGGAAACCTCCTTAAAAATTTTCACAATATTAACATTATATGATATAGTTATATACAAGTCAATTTTAAAAAAAATATTAATCTTTAAAATTTCAAAATTATTGTAAAGAATGTAATATTTTGGTTGTGAAATATTGTTACAAATTGTTAGGACAAGACTGCTAATGGAATTCATATGTATACATCGTAGCATATAAAATTGAAAAAGTTTGTATATATAATCGAAAGGGAACATTACTTAATAGTTTTGTTGTTTTTTGCAAAATGATGTAATTTGGTTATCTGTATTGATTTTTTATAAAATAGTCAAGGCTGAGTTTTTAGGTGTATATTTAGAAAATATTTTAGTATACTCAAATTTTTTTTTATGGTTTACCATATGTATTGCATCTTGAGGTATTGAAATATGGTGAAATTTTTAAGGATTATACGGCTTCTTGCTAAAATGCCATTTTTGTGTTAAAATGAGTAGGAAACTAAAATTTTGTATGTACTAAAATTGCTTTTCATATGTGAATTATTATGGAATTGAATTTAGTGATAGTTTTTATCAGTGCTACAAAATAGAAAAGGAGAGAGCTATGTTAACTGATATAGAAATCGCAGCCAATCATAAATTGCGTCCAATAGAGGATGTTGCAAGGGATATCGGTATAAGTAAAGGTGAGTTGGAACCTTATGGTCGTTATAAGGCAAAACTTAATGATACACTTAATTTTAGAGTTAGCAATAATAAAAACGGCAAACTTATACTTGTTACGGCTATTAATCCAACTCCTGCTGGAGAGGGAAAGACTACTGTGACTATTGGACTTGGTCAAGCGATGCAAAAAATTGGAAAGAGATCAATTATTGCATTACGGGAACCGTCACTTGGTCCAGTTTTTGGAGTAAAAGGAGGAGCTGCAGGTGGAGGATATTCTCAGGTGCTTCCAATGGAGGACATAAATCTTCATTTTACAGGAGACATGCACGCAATTACAGCAGCCAACAATTTACTTTGTTCACTAATAGATAATCACATTTTTCAAGGCAATGAACTCGAAATAGACGTTCGCAGAATTCTTGTGAATAGATGTCTTGACATGAATGATCGTGCACTTAGGCATACGGTGATTGGCATAGGCGGAAAAATAAATGGTATTCCTCGGGAAGATAGTTTTATTATAACTGTTGCAAGTGAAGTTATGGCAATTTTATGTTTATCAGAGGATATTTCAGATTTAAAGAAACGATTAGGTGATATACTAGTTGCGTACTCAACTTCGGGAAAACCTATTTATGCTAAAGATCTTTATGCCGAAGATGCGATGACGATTTTACTTAAAGATGCACTTATGCCAAATTTAGTTCAGACTATTGAGGGAACTCCGGCGATTATACATGGAGGGCCATTTGCAAATATTGCACATGGATGCAATTCGGTACGGGCGACAAAGCTTGCAATGAAATTAGCAGATTATTGTATAACGGAAGCAGGATTTGGGTCTGATCTGGGTGCAGAGAAATTTTTTGATATCAAGTGCCAAGTGGCCAATCTAGTTCCTTCAGCAGTTGTGTTGGTAGCTACAGTTAGAGCTCTTAAATATAATGGATCTGGGGATCTTAAAAAGGGAATTGTAAATCTTAGAGCGCATATTGAAAACATGAAAAAGTTTGGAATTCCAATTGTTGTTGCTATAAATCGTTTTCATGATGATATTGATGACGAAATTTCATACATACGTGATTATTGTAAGGATATGGGCGTTTGTGCCGAGTGTGCTACAGTGCACGAAAATGGCGGAAACGGTGGAATTAAACTTGCACAATGTGTATGTGAGGCAGTTGAACAAGTATCAGATTTTTCACCAATATATGAATTAGAACTACCTATTAAGGAGAAGATTAAAAAGGTTGCAACTTCTATATATGGTGCTGATGGTGTTACATTTACAAAAAAAGCATTGAATGCGCTTTCAGAACTAGAAAAGCTAAATGTGAGTAAATTTCCTATTTGTATTGCCAAAACTCAATATTCGCTTTCTGATGATCCGAAGCTTCTTGGTCGGCCAACTGGTTTTTCGATAACTGTGTGTGATGTGAAAGTATCACATGGAGCTGGTTTTATAGTAGTCTATACTGGAGATATCATGACTATGCCTGGACTTCCTAAGGTTCCGGCGGCAGTTAAAATGAGGATATCGGATCGTAAACAAATAAGTGGACTGTTTTAGTGGTGGTGAGTTTATATGAAAGAGTTTATGAGTAACAGCGTGGAAATGACGGAGCTAATTGGTGCAAAATTTGCAAATACCCTTTCGGGAAAAGAAGTGATTGCACTCCATGGTGAACTTGGTGCAGGGAAAACAGCTTTTGTGCGTGGTGTAGCCAAAGGCCTTAAAATCAGTGATGATGTGTCAAGTCCAACTTTTTCTATTGTACATGAGTATGAAGCTTCTGCGTTTCCGGTATATCATTTTGATATGTATCGGGTCAATTCATGTGATGATTTGTATTCAACAGGATATTTTGATTATATTTACACTGGAGTGTTGCTTATTGAATGGAGTGAAAATATAATTGAATGGCTTCCGAAGGATGTAATTAATGTTTACATAAGAAAAGAAGGCGAAGAAACGAGAAAAATTATTTTTGAGGGGAATGATAAATTTGAAGGTGTTGGGAATTGATACGTCAACTAAGTCAATTTCAGTAGCAATATGCAATGATGATGAAATTATAGGGGAATATTTTGTAAATAGCACATTGGCGCATAGTTGTACACTTTTACCAATGATTGATAATCTTTTGAAAAGTACAAAAATTAGTTTAGATGATATAGATGCTTTTGCAGTGACAAATGGTCCGGGATCTTTCACGGGTGTTCGTATTGGAGTTTCAACTGTAAAAGGTATGGCCCTTGCACTTGATAAGCCTTGTGTTACAGTTTCAACACTTGAAGCCATTGCGTACAATCTTGTTGATACTGATTGTATAGCTTTTCCGACTATTGATGCTCGTGGAGGTAGGGTATATGCTGCTTTGTTTGAAATTAGAGCGGGAAAAATAAAAAGAATTATGGATGACCAAGTTATTTTTCTAAGTGACATTGGGGAAAAATTGTTAAATTTGAAGGAAAAAATAATTTTACTTGGAGATGGAGCTGATTTGTGTTATAATAAAAAAGGTTGCGTTGGTGTTGATGTGAATGTAACTTCTTTATCAAAAAGATTTTGCAGGGCAAGCACGGTAGCTACCATAGGTAGACAAAGTGTAATATTAGGAAAGGTTTTTAGTGCTGACGAAATTGTACCAAAGTATATTGTTCCATCGCAGGCAGAGCGTGAACGTATGGCAAAACTTAATATTACGGAAAATTGTCGGTAATAATGTCCTGGACGATTTAGTCTATCGCAAATTATACTAAGAAATTGAGGTGTAAATATGATCATACTTGGATCTGATCACGGAGGTTTTCAATTAAAAGAATTAGTAAAAAATTTTTTTAATTCTCAAAATGCGTCATATAGTGATGTTGGTACGTATGATGAAAATTTGGTTGATTATCCAGATTATGCACTAAAAGTGGCTTTGCAGGTAGTATCTAATGAAAATAACTTAGGTATACTTTGCTGTGGAACTGGGATTGGAATGTCCATTGCTGCCAATAAAATTCCAGGTGTTCGAGCAGCTCTTTGTCAAGATGTATTTTGTGCCGAGATGGCTCGCAGACATAATAATGCGAATATTCTTTGCTTGGGTGGTAGAGTGCTAGAACCTGACACTGCAATTGAAATTGTTCGTACTTTTTTAATAACAAAGTTTGATGGGGGCAGACATGCCGTTCGGCTCGAAAAAATAAGGTCAATTGAAACGAAAGGAAGTATAATAAATGAGTGATAAAATATTTATAATGGATCATCCATTGATACAACATAAATTAACTTTGATGAGGGATGAAAGAACAGGTTCGAAGGAATTTAGAGAGCTTGTAAGTGAAATTGCAATGCTTATGTGTTATGAGGCAACAAGGGATTTGCCATTGAAGGACATAGAACTCAAAACTCCCGTTGCTACAGGAAAATTTAAGACGTTAGCTGGTCGAAAACTTGCTTTTGTTCCTATATTGCGTGCGGGGATCGGTATGGTTGATGGAGTGATGAGTCTTGTACCGGCTGCGAAAATCGGTCATATTGGTTTATATCGTGATCCCGCGACACTTGAACCAGTTGAATATTATAGCAAATTACCATGCGATATTAATGAACGTGAAGTTATTGTGCTTGATCCAATGCTTGCAACAGGCGGATCAGCAATCGATTCAATTAGTATTATTAAGAAAAAACAACCTAAAAATATTAAGTTTATGTGTATCATAGCTTCCCCAGAGGGTTTGGAGGCCTTGAGTAAAGCACATCCAGATGTTCAGATTTACTGTGCATCAAGAGATGAGAGGTTAAATGAACATGGATATATAGTTCCTGGCCTTGGGGATGCAGGGGACAGGCTGTTTGGTACAAAGTAATGATAACAGGAGGTTAGTTTATGGATTTAAATGATAATGGTTACGATGTACGTGGCACAAGAAAAAAGATGAAGGGCTGGAAAAAGGCCTTGATAATTATTACAGCTGTTATATTGGTGGCTATAATAGCTGTGTTGGGTATAGCTATTCACATGTTTAGCGGATTGAAAATGAACAAATTATCTGAAAATAAGGAAGAATTGGGAATATCTCCTGAAGCCGCTGAGCAATATGAAGGTGCGGAAATTCGTGCTATTGCTATGTTTGGTCTTGATGGGAGAGATCAATCTAGTATAAATGGAAGATCAGATTCAATTATGTTGCTTGTAATTAACACTAAACTTAATAAAGTAAAACTTGTATCTATACTTAGAGATAGTTATGTTGCAATAGAGGGCCATGATAAACAAAAACTTGGTCACGCGTATGCACATGGTGGAGCACAACTTGCAGTTAAGACATTAAACCAAAATTTTCACTTGAATATTTCAGATTATGTAACGACGAATTTTGAAGGAATGACGAACATAATTGATTCAATTGGTGGTGTCGATGTGGAAATAACTGAAAAAGAAAGTGGTTCTATTCCAGATGCAACTGGTGCTGGCGTTTTGCATATGAATGGAAAACAAGCACTTGCGTATTCGCGTATTAGAATGATCGATACGGATAATAGAAGGGCGGATCGTCAAAAAACAGTTCTTAAGGCAATGTTGAAACAAGTAAAGACAAATGTAAGCCCAACGCAATATGTAGGTTTAGCAAAAGATGCAATGTCTCATGTGGAAACATCTCTTTCGTATGGAGAAATGGTTAGTTTTGCAAATATGTTAGTGAAAATAAATGATTCTGTAAAGGAAATGAATGTTCCTGACCTTAAAGAAGATGATCCTTGGGGCGGAATCCTTTCTAATGCAGTTGGATGGGTTTGGACGTATAATCTTGATGCAGCAGGAGATAGAATTAATAAATTTATACTTGAGGACTGGTGATTTATCAAAACGGGGTATAGATTGTATAAATTGCCTATTAAAATAAAGGTGTCAATTAGAGGGTGTTTTCAATTTTGTAAAAACTTAAAGTGAACTGGAGTTTAATTCTTTTAAGTAGGCTTCGGTTTGCTTTAAGTTTTTTTGTTATGTGTGGATGAAATTTTTTTTGTTCTTGATGTTTTATTTTTTGTATGAAATATAAAATGTGAAGTGGTTGATTTTTCATGCGTTATGTGGTATATTAAAATAGCATTAATTAAAAAAGGGGTGTCTTTTTTTGTTTGAGAAATTGGAATCTATTGAAGAAAAATACGATAAATTAAATAAGAAACTGTATGATCCTAATATTGTTTCAAATCAGGATGAATATAGGAAAATTATGAAAGAGCATAAACAACTTACTCCTATAATAGAAAAGTATCATGAGTATAAAAATGCTAAAACTGCGCTAAATGAAGCTAAGCAGTTATTATCTGAAGGGGGGATTGATGCTGAATTTAAGGAAATGTTAGATGAAGAAATTCGCAATTCAACAAAAAAAATAGAACAGTCATCAGAAGAATTAAAGATTTTATTGTTGCCAAAAGACCCAAATGACGATAGAAATGTTATTGTGGAAATTCGAGGTGGCGCAGGCGGAGAAGAAGCGGCTTTGTTTTCGGGTGTGCTGTATCGTATGTATAGCATGTATGCGGAATCTCAAGGTTGGAAATGCGAAATCCTAAATGCTAATGAAACTGAGCTTGGTGGATTTAAAGAAGTTAGTTTTATGATTTCGGGAGAAGGTGCATATTCTCGGCTTAAGTACGAAAGTGGAGTCCATAGAGTACAACGCGTCCCTGAGACGGAAACACAGGGTCGGATTCATACTTCAACTGTAACTGTAGCAGTTTTACCGGAGGCTGAGGATGTAGAAGTACAGATAAATCCTAATGATTTGCAAATAGATACGTTTCGTGCAGGCGGAGCAGGAGGGCAACACATAAATAAAACTGATTCTGCAATTCGTATTACTCATTTACCAACGGGTTTGGTGGTAGAATGCCAGGATGAGAGGAGTCAATACAAAAATAAGGACAAAGCAATGAAAGTTTTAAAATCAAGGTTATTGGAGGCTAAGAGAGAAGAGCAAAATTCTGCAGTAGCCGAGGAACGACGGATGCAGGTAGGGACTGGTGACCGCTCAGAGCGAATACGAACATATAATTACCCTCAGGGTCGTATGACAGATCATCGTATAGGACTTACGCTTTATCGACTTGAGAGTATACTCAATGGGGACATAGATGAAGTGATAGATGCACTTATTACGGCTGATCGTGCGAAACAATTGAGCCAAGAGGAGTAAGTTTTTGTTTTTGGGTAAGGAAAGTGTGATAAAATGAAAACGAAATTTTTTAAGGAAAATAGTGATTTGAAGGAAGCCGCGAAGATAATTCGAAGTGGTGGGTTGGTTGCGATGCCAACAGAAACTGTGTATGGATTGGCGGCGGATGCTTTAAATGGCGTTGCTGTAAAAAAAATATTTGAGGTGAAGGGCAGACCGTGTGATAATCCACTTATTGTCCATATATCTGATTTTAGTGAAATTTATAGTCTAGTTAGTAGTGTGCCAGGTGAAGCTGAAAAATTAGCGAAAAGCTTTTGGCCAGGACCACTTACTATAATTTTACCAAAGTCAGATAAAGTTCCAGGTGAAGTTACAGCAGGTCTTAATACAGTAGCAGTTCGTATGCCAAGTCATAAGATTGCCCGGGATTTTATTTGTCTTTGTAAGACTCCAATAGCTGCACCTTCTGCTAATCTTTCAGGCAAACCAAGCCCAACTACTTTTGAACATGTTGTTCATGACCTTGATGGGCGTGTAGATGGAATAATTGATGGAGGACCTTGTGAGTTTGGTGTCGAATCGACTGTAATAACCCTTGCGACGAACCCTCCTAAACTTTTAAGACCAGGTGGTGTTACATTAGAACAGCTTAGAAGTGTTTTAGGGGAAGTTGACATGGACAAGGCAGTGTTAAATAAGCTTCAGGAAAAATCAATCGTAAGTTCACCTGGAATGAAATATAAACATTATGCACCGTCTGTGCGTGTTGTGATGGTAAATGGATCCAGTGAAGCTTTTGTGAGGTATATCAATGATAAACATGATAATGATATTATTGCATTGTGTTTTGATGAAGAGGTTTCAATGATTAATGCAAAGACTTTGTCTTACGGTAGTATCCAGAATCAAAAACAACAGGCGTCTAAACTTTTCGATGTGTTGCGTGAAGTGGATGAGTATAATGTGAAATGTGTGTATGCACATGCTCCTTCGCCTAGTGGGATAGGGCTTGCTACTTATAACCGGTTGATACGGGCAGCAGGATTTGAGGTGATTAAAGTTGAGTGAAAAAACTAAGGTAGTTGGAATAACAGGACCAACCGGAGCAGGTAAAAGTACTGTTTGTAGGTCATTTCAGAAAAGTGGTTGTGAAATCATTGATGCAGATGAAATTGCACATGATATATTGAAAAATAACCCTGAGTGTAAACAAGATATTATTAAAAGTTTTTCAGAGGAAATACTAAATAATGATGGTGAAATTGATCGAAAAAAACTTGCCAAAAAGGCGTTTCGGGATGTTTCTCAGACAGAAATTTTAAATAATATTATGTATCCACACATAGTTATAAAAATAGCTAATGATTTATTTGAGTGTCAGAAAAATGGTGTAAGAGTTTGTGTTATTGATGCGGCGCAGTTGTTTGAAAGTGGAATTGATAAGTTTTGCGATGTGGTGATAGCAGTGCTTGCCCCGTATAGGGTTCGCCTCGAACGCATTATGAATCGCGATAATATGAGTGAACATGATGCAAAAATGAGATTGGAAGTTCAAAGTAGTGATGAATTCTATAAATCTAAAACACCGTATATTATAGATGGGACTAAGTTTTTGCAATGAAGAATAATTTTAATATTGTTGTGTCTTGATGTTTTAAAACTGTGTATTTGGATTAAATTAGGGGTTTATGTGCATGAAAAATGAGAAGAAAAAGAAATCTAAAAGATTATGCAGTAATTTTTGGAGAACACTAAAGATGGTTAGTATAAGTTTTTTATGCTTTGTGTTTATTGCGTCAATAGTTACTGCTGGATATAAAATGTACTATTCAAAGGCGTATCCGATAAAATATGAGGAATCTGTTAGAATTTCATCTAGAAGGCATGCGGTTGAGCCAGCTTTAATATATGCTATGATAAAAACTGAAAGTGGATTTCGAAATGGCGCAAAGTCTCGGGTAGGAGCAAGAGGCCTTATGCAATTAATGCCACAGACGTTTACATGGCTTCAAGAAAGTAAACATGAGTTACTTAGTGAAGATAGTATAAATGATCCTCAAATTAATATTGAATATGGAGTGTATTATATTTCGATGTTGTTGCAAAAATATGCGGATGAGAAAACTGCTATATGTGCATATAATGCAGGTCCATCTACGGTGGATCGATGGCTTAATGATAAGGAGTGCTCTCGAGATGGAAAATCGCTTCAAAATGTTCCATTTGACGAAACTCGAAATTATGTAAATAAAGTGATGAAATATAGAAAAATATATCGGGACTTGTATCCTGAAAAAAATCTTTGATAAAGGGGTATTTAACATGAGTGATAAAAAAATTAAATCTGAAAATCTTTCTGAAAAACTTTGTATGAAGCATGAACACGGAGCAAATCGACTTAAGGAGAGTGAATTAAAGAAAGTTGATAAATTTGCTAATGGATACAAAAAATTCCTGGATGAATCAAAAACGGAACGCGAAAGTGTAAAAGCTTGTTTAGAGCTGTTAAAGGATGCAGGGTTTAGAGAATTTAGTTATGAAGAAAAATATTCTGCTGGAGATAAAATTTATAAAATCAATCGTGATAAATCAATTATCTTTGCAATCATAGGAAAAGACGGGTTATCTCGTGGAGCTAATTTTGCAATTGCTCATGTGGATTCTCCGAGACTTGACTTGAAACCAAATCCCCTTTATGAATCCGATTCAATTGCATTTTTTAAAACTCATTATTATGGGGGCATAAAAAAGTACCAGTGGATGGCTACTCCTTTGTCTTTGCATGGAAAAGTGATTACCATGTCTGGGAAGTCAATTGATGTGAATATTGGTGAAGATGATGGAGATCCGCAATTTTGTGTTACAGATTTGCTACCGCACTTGGCTAGCGAACAAATGGAAAAACCTATGAAAAAGGCATTTACAGGTGAAGACCTTAATATACTCGTTGGGAGCAGGCCTTTTAAGTCATCAAAGGAAGCAGAGTCGGTTAAGTTAAATGTTCTTCGAATTTTAAATGAAAAGTATGGCATGATAGAAGAGGATTTTCTATCAGCTGAGTTGGAAGCAGTACCGGCGTTCAAAGCTGTAGATATAGGGTTTGATAGAAGTATGGTTGGTGCGTATGGACAGGATGATAGAGTGTGTGCGTATGCTGCTATCATGGCAACAATCGATGCAAAAGTGCCAGAGAGAACTTGTGTTACTGTGCTTACAGATAAAGAAGAAATTGGTAGCGATGGAAATACAGGAATGAAATCAGAGTTTTTTAAACATTTTATGGCGGATCTTGCAGATAAAGAGGATTTGCATGTGAGACATGTACTAGACAAATCAAGGTGTTTATCTGCGGATGTGAATGCAGCGTTTGATCCAAATTATTCGAGCGCATATGAAAAAAATAACTGTAGTCACATAAACCATGGAGCTGTTATCACGAAGTATACTGGAAGTGGTGGGAAAAGTGGGACATCAGATGCCTCTGCTGAATTTATGTCGAGTATAAGAAAGCTTTTGAATGAGAATGATATATTATGGCAAATCGGAGAATTAGGAAAAGTTGATGGCGGCGGAGGAGGAACTATCGCAAAATTTGTAGCTAATTTGAATGTTGATGTTGTAGATTTGGGTGTTCCAGTTTTGTCAATGCATGCACCTTTTGAAGTTGTATCGAAAATTGATCTTTTTATGACATATCAAACTATAAAGGTTTTTTATGAAAAATAATTTATGATATAATTGGCTTTATATGAATCAACAAAGGAGATGATTTTATGAAAAAGGTCATTCAACGTGTCCTTTTAGTCCTTTTGGCTATTGTGCTTGTTTGTATTGCTATTTTTGTTGGAATATATTTTGGGCGATTTAGAACATTAGCATCCATTGAAAAACTTAGTTCGTATAGCGATGGTTATGATTTATATCGTATGGATATTAAATATAATTACAGTATTGATGACGTGATAAATTATGGCATAAAAGATGACCAAACTATGATAGATGCAATTATTAAAGAATCATTACCGTTGTTGCCTGTAAGTATTAAGGCTCCAAAATTTGGATGTACGGCATTTAAACTGCTTGATATGGAAAAGGATTTTCATATGGGTCGAAATTATGATTTTAAGAACGACACATCAGCAATGCTCGTTTATTGTGCTCCGAAGAATGGATATAAATCAGTTGCATTTGCGGCACTTGACAATATATCTGCCAATGTGCCAGACAAAAGTCTAAAAAAGAAACTTGCGACTTTAACTGCACCATTTATTTGCCTTGATGGTATGAATGAAAAAGGTGTTTCAATTGCAGTGTTAACACTTGATAGTGCTCCTACTCACCACGAGACCGGTAAACCTACTATAGCTACAACTCTTGCAATTCGGCTTATTCTTGATCGAGCAGCGACAACTGATGAAGCTATAGAACTTTTACGTAAGTATGATATGTTTGCTTCTTCGGGAAGGGATTATCATTTTTACATTACAGATGCCCAGGGTAACGGTAGAGTAGTGGAATATGATTGTGATAGTGATACGCGTGAACTTGTTGATTCAGAGTCCGAAGTAGTTACGAATTTCTTTGTTAAATATAAGGATAAGGTTTTGCCAAAACAAAGAAATGGTGTTTATGGTCACGGAAAGGAACGGTATGATGCAGTTATTGACGTTTTGAGTGAACAAAAAGGAAAGTTTACAAATAGTACCGTGTGGGATTCTCTCAAAGCATCGTCTCAGGATCCTAATCCAACTGATATTACTAGTAATACACAATGGTCTATAAATTATAACAATACAGATCTAACAGCTGAAATTGTGATTAGGCGTAATTGGAATGACTTGATTCGGTATAACCTTAAAAATAATTCGATTGTGAATTCTTGATGGTTTAAGTAATTTTACTTAGAGAAGTTTTAGTTGGGGATTGTCATAGGACTTTTTTATTTCCTTTGATAATTCCTAACGGTGGTTGTAGAAATTTATATATGGCGTAATTTAAAAATATGTGTGAAGTGAAGACAAATACTTTTATATTTTCTTATATGTGAATTTTTTTTACATTGAGGATGATTGATGTATAATACAAAATAAAAGGACGTGATATAATTTGAGTTATTTATTTAAAAATTTACAAAATCAAGATCCGGAAGTGGCAGATGCTATATCATTAGAACTTTCGCGACAGAGACATAATATTGAATTAATTGCATCGGAGAATATAGTTTCAAGTGCAGTGCTTGAGGCTATGGGTTCTATACTTACTAACAAATATGCTGAAGGATACCCCTGTAAACGATATTACGGTGGATGTGAATATGTGGATATTGTGGAGAAAATTGCGATAGATAGAGCACAGAGACTTTTTTCTGCAGAACATGCAAATGTTCAGCCGCATTCCGGATCTCAAGCAAATTCAGCAGTATATTTTTCTGTGCTTGAACATGGTGATACAGTGCTTGGAATGAGTTTATCTGAGGGAGGGCATTTAACCCACGGATCCCCTGTGAATTTTTCTGGGAAAATATATAATTTCGTTCCATATGGAGTAGATCCTGTGACACAAATGATAGATTATGATAAAGTGTTGGAAATTGCTTTGCAGGTTAAGCCTAAGATGATTGTGTGTGGCGCGAGTGCGTATCCTCGAAATATAGATTTTAGTAAATTCCGTGAAATTGCGGACAAGTGTGGTGCATATTTGATGGTGGATATGGCACACATAGCAGGACTTGTTGCGGGCGGAGTTCATGAAAATCCTGTGCCGTATGCGGATTTTGTCACAACTACCACTCATAAGACTTTGCGTGGACCTAGAGGTGGAATGATTTTGTGTAAGGAGAAGTATGCTAAGGTTATCGATAAAGCTATTTTTCCGGGAACTCAGGGTGGCCCACTTATGCATGTGATTGCGGCAAAAGCGGTTTGTTTTAAGGAAGCTTTAGACCCATCTTTTAAAGAGTATGCGCAAAGAATTGTATCTAATTGCAAAGTTTTAGCAGATGAATTAAGGTGTAAGGAAATTAGACTTGTTTCAAATGGGTCTGACAATCACTTATTGCTTATAGATCTTTCAGATGAAGAGGTTACTGGAAAAGAGCTAGAAAAAAGGTTAGACGAGGTACATATTACAGTGAATAAAAATACTGTTCCCAATGAAAAACGTAGTCCTTTTATAACAAGTGGAATTAGGATTGGGACGGCGGCTGTTACTACTCGTGGTTTTGGTGAAAATGACATGAAAATTATAGCTGACTTAATATATAAGGCAATTCGAAAATTTGACAGCAATAAGCAGTATATTCAGAGTCAGGTGAAATTGATGTGCGATCGCTACCCAATTTACGATGAGGTGAAATAATGAATCCTTTGGCAGATAGGCTCAGGCCGAAAGATTTATCTGAAGTTGTGGGTCAACGGCATATTTTGGATGTAGGTAAACCTCTTGAAAGATTGTTTGAGTCTGGTAATATACCAAATTTAATCTTTTATGGACCTCCTGGTGTTGGGAAAACAACAGTGGCGAGGTTAATTGCTCAAAAAACAAATAAAACTCTTCGCAAGTTAAATGGGACGACTGCATCAACTTCGGATATAAAAGAAATAATTGCTCAAACAGGAACTTTTGCGGCTCCTAATGGAATACTTCTTTACTTGGATGAAATACAGTACTTCAATAAAAAACAACAGCAGACCTTACTCGAACATATGGAAACAGGAAATATAACCTTGATTGCGTCTACTACAGAAAATCCGTATTTTTATGTGTATGGGGCAGTTTTGAGTAGATCTATGGTTTTTGAATTCAAACCGGTTCCAGTTGATGAGGTGGTTAGGTCACTTAGTAGAGCGGTGAGTTTCCTTGAAAATGAAGAAATTTATAAAATTAACGTATCTCAAGATAGTTTAAAGGCAATTGCTCGGTACTGTGCTGGTGATGTGCGTAAATCACTTAATACGCTTGAGATGTGTGTGTTGACATCTCCGCGTTTGGATGGCTCTGTGATAATAACGGCTGATTTTATACGTGATATTACAGCAAAGGGGAATTTTATATATGATAAAAATTCAGATGAACATTACGACACGATATCGGCATTTCAAAAATCAATGAGAGGTTCTGATCCGGATGCAGCGCTACATTATTTGGCCAGGCTTATTACTGCAAACGATCTTCAATCGATATGTCGAAGACTTTTGGTTTGTGCGTGTGAGGATGTTGGGATGGCTTGCCCACAAATTATACCTATAGTGAAATCTTGTGTGGATATTGCAATGCAGGTTGGCTTTCCTGAAGCGAGGATTCCACTTGCTGATGCGGTTGTGCTAGTGTGTCAGTCACCAAAATCAAATTCGGCTTACAACGGGATAAATGCAGCAATTGCAGATATACAGTTGGGTCATGTGGGAAAAATTCCGAGACATTTGCAAAACGTTCACTGTGATGGTGATGATGTTGCGAGAAAAGGTCAATTTTATAAAAATCCGCATGATTATGAGGGGCATTATGTAAAACAACAGTATTTGCCTGATGAACTCGTTGGTAGACAGTATTATAAACGTTCTAATAAAAACAAGGAAGGATGATTTTTATGACCCCAGAACAAGTTTTTTCAATTTTGAAAAGAGATGCTATTTCAATTTATTCAGAGGAAGGGTTTCTAAAAAGACTAAAAAGTGGGAAAAAATTAAAAATAAAGTTAGGTGCTGATCCAAGTAGACCTGATTTGCATTTAGGGCATTCTGTTACCTTAAGGAAATTGAGGATGCTTCAGGACTTGGGACACGAAATTATTTTTGTAATAGGTGATTTTACAGGTATGATAGGAGATCCAACGGGTAAAAGTAAAACACGTGTTCCGCTTACATTTGAACAGACACGTGAAAATGCTAAATCGTATTTAAAACAGGTAACAAAGATATTGAATAAGGATAAAACGAGAATAGAGTATAATTCTAATTGGCTTTCTAAAATGAACTTTGCAGATGTGTTGCAACTTGCTGGAAAATATACACTTGCTCGTATTATGGAACGTGACGATTTTGCAAAGCGATACAGTGAAAATCAATCGATTGGATTACACGAGATTTTTTATCCGCTGATGCAAGGATATGATTCTGTTGCACTTGAAGCTGATATTGAAGTGGGAGGCACTGATCAAACTTTTAATCTTTTGGTGGGAAGAGAACTACAACGTGACTATGATCAAGAACCTCAAGAAGTTATAACATTTCCGCTTTTGCCGGGACTTGATGGTGTTGAGAAGATGAGTAAGTCTTTGGATAATTATATTGGAGTTGATGAACCAGCAGATGTTATGTTTGAAAAGTGCATGAAAGTGCCAGATAGCATATTGGATGATTATTTTAGATTAACGACAGATCTTGAGGAGAAAGATTATGAGGCTTTAGTGGAAGGAGATATACGTCAAGCGCACTTTTTATATGCTAAAACTATTGTAAGTATGTATCATGATGAAAATGCAGCTAAGAATGCCAAAGATAGGTATTTGCAGGTGGCAAAGGGTGGGATCCCAACTAGCATTGAAACCTTAAAACTTCCTAGAGAATCATGTGGAATTCTTAATGTATTAAAAGCTTGTGGATTTGCTAGTTCTAATGCGGATGCACGCCGTCTTATTGCAGGAAATGGTGTGAAAATAAATAATAACATTGTAACGGATCCTACGTTAATGATAGAAAACTTAGATGAGTTTGTTATAAGCAAAGGTAAAAATAAATTTATGAAAATTTGTTTTGAGTAAAATAAAGCATGTTCCCTTAAATTGGTGTCAAGTGACAAAAGGGAACATGTTTTTATATGTTATAAGCATTTTTGGTTATATGGTACTGAGAGAATTTTGTGGTTTTATAGTCCTTGTTCTTTGATAAATCCGTTCCTGTATGCAGATAGGAGTATTTCTAAGTCTTTTATGTTGGATAAAATTTCTTGACCCTTATCCGTTTGACCGACGCGGATTCGTGTGCTGGCTTTCTCAGAAACAACTGATGTAGATGAGATATCGTGATTATTGTTTATCGCCTTACGTGTACCATCGAAAGGTTTATGTTCACATAACCGGAGTTCATAAGAGTTATATATTAAAGTATATCCAGCGATTCCGGTTGTTGGTTGGTATGCCTTACAAAAACCACCATCAATCACTATTAATCGACCGTTGGCCTTTACTGGAAGTTCTCCATCTTTGCATCGTACAGGTACATGGCCGTTTATTATATGAGAATATTTGTAGTTTAGTCCAAATTCGTCCAAAATGCGTTTACATACATTTTCATTTTGTGTTAAGGTATAATATGGATTTTTTGTTTCTATCCAAGTTGAGGCATCGTCGACTAAGAGCCTTTCGAATGTTGCCATTTTGTCTTTAGCAAATAGAGGTGAATTTTTTCCACACCACAGAAACCATATGAAGTCCTGACCGAATTTTTTCTTATCGGAATGTTTTTTTGCGAAGTATGCATCACGTGCAATTTTTTCAGAAAAGTCCATAAATTCTTTTCCGGTATATTTTTGCTCTCCAAATGTGAATGTCATGAATGATCCATCATCATTCATTGGGAGGCAGCCATGTAAAAGTAAGTTAGAATTGTAACATTTGTATATACTACCGTGATTGTATAAAAATAAGATATGACGTTGGAGTTTTTCGCTGTGTAAGAATGCTGACCGAAGTTGCTCTACTAATTCTAATTCGTCTTCTGTTAAATCATATGGAGAATTCTTATTTATTGTTGGGAAATCGGTGTCTTTTAAAGGATATTCGGTACCGTTAATTGTTACAGTTTTATTTTCGTAGTTTATTTTGTCGAGTAAAAGTCTGTCATTCATGTCAAAATCCGGATTTCGTTTTATAATTTGTCCTTCTAGTTTATATTTTATTATAGAAATAGCTTTATGCATTTGTGCGATTAATAGAACTTCCTTTTCTTTTTTTATTGATGATAAAACAGAAGATTTCGGCATAAAACAAGTAACATCTGTGTTTCGATACGTGTCTGCGGCGAAAATAGCCAATTTTCTTAAATTTATACCGTATCCTTCTTCTATAAATTCGAGGTTATTGTATACGATTGATGTGCTCAGAACTGAAACAATGCAAGCATCACAACCGGCAGCTGCACCCATCCATACTATGTCGTGGTTTCCCCACTGAATGTCTATAGAATGATGTTGTGTAATATAATCCATAATGATATCTGCCCGAGATCCTCGGTCAAATATATCTCCTACGATATGAAGATGATCAACGATTAGTCTTTTTATGGTATTACAAAGGGCGATAATAAATGCATCGGCTCTGTTTATTTTTATGATTGTATCAATTATGTTTGTGTAGTAATATGTTTTGTTTTTGTCGTTATAATTGTTGTGTAGCAATTCTTCGATAATATATGCAAAGTCTTTAGGAAGGGCTTTACGCACCTTACTACGTGTATACTTGGAAGCAACTAGTCTACACACTTCAATTAACCGATTTAATGTTGTGCGGTACCATTCTTCTGTGTTGAATCCATCTATGTCAATTTGCTCAAGTTTTTCCTCAGGATAGTAAATCAATGTTGAAAGTAAGGAGCGTTCATTACTGCAAAGTATGTTTTTATACAGCAAATCCACTTTTTGCCTAATTACTCCAGAGGCACTATTTATAATGTGTCGGAATGTTTCATATTCACCGTGTAAATCTGATATGAAATGTTCGGTTCCTTTTGGCAGATTACAAATTGCACGTAAATTTATGATTTCTGTGGAAGCTGCTTGTATTGTAGGGTATTTGTCTGCAAGAAATTTTGCTTTATCAATTTCGTTTTTTGTTACTGTGTTTTTACTCATTAGTGAACTCCTTTCTAAGGTAAATTATAACTATTGATAAGATAACATGTTTTAAGTAATTTTTCAAGGTGTTTTTTATAATAAATCGAATTTGCGTTTCATATATGGATCTTTTTTGCATAAGATAATTTAGTCATGAACATATCTTATATGAAAAGGGGTTGGGTAAATGTCAAAAGAAAATGTGGGTTTATTTTTAAGAAAAGTTCAGGAAAATGATTCTTTAAAGAGAAATTTGATAGGTGTGTTGAAACTTGCAATGAGAGCAAGTGAAATAGAGAATGTTGATCAAATTCGATATGCACTGATAAAATTCGTTTCAATTGCAAATGAAAATGATTGTGTGTTTACTTTAGAGGAACTTATGAGTGAAATGGTTAATGAAAAAACTTGGATAAATAAGGATTTAGATGAAATACTAATAAAGTCAGGAAAAAAATTTGCTAGATGTTTATGGGATGCGGTGGAGGATTTGTATGAATATAATTATATTAGACTGTGCCCTAATAGAAGGTGATCTTCCTGATGTAAGGTAAGACTTTATGTTAAAGTGCCTAGATGTTTTTATAAGGAGTTGGTTTTAATGTCAAAGGAAAATGCGAAAAAATTTTTTGAAAAGATGAAAACAGATCAGAATATTGGTAAAGTGGTAATAGAGGCGATTGGTCAAATATCAAAAGCTTCTACTAAAGAGGAAGCCGTAAAAATTTTTGAGACGAATGTACTTGGTGAAGCAAAAAAACAAGGTCTTGATTTTACGCTAGATGAGATACCGTCTGATCTATTTGGTTCATCAAACAGCAAGTTGTCACTTGATGAATTGAGTAATGTGTCTGGAGGTTTTTCTTTAAAGGATGCGAAAAATATCGCTCAGGAGGTGTATAATGGAGGAAAGACGGTTACGAATGATATTTGGAATTTTATATCCGATAAGGAAAACATGAATAAAGTTTTAAATATATTCAAATTTGTAAATAATTTTTCAAAAGAATCGTAATTTATTTTTGTATTAACCATGGCAATAACTATCCTTGCTGTGGTTGATTTTATTTTTGAAACTGAGTTTCTTTAATTCCTTGTTTTTTTACATAATTGATGAAGTGTGTTTTTTGTTTTAAAATAACAAAAAACATTATGTGAATATATACATATCACCATATTTTTAGAAAAAAACAAGTTTACAAAAAATTTCACTTGACTTAATCTTTATATAGGTGTACTATTATATTAAAGATATGCTAATGGAGGTATGAAAATGAATAATGAATATGCAGCTGACCTCATTACTTTAATTGACGATGAAGGTAATGAACATGAGTTTGAAATACTCGATGTTTTAAATAATGATAAAGGTTGTTTTTATGCGTTGATTCCTACGGCAAAATCTCCTGAAGATTTGGTCGAGGCGGATGGTATCTATTATATCTTTGAGGAAATTGAAGAAGATGGAGAAAAACAACTTGCAGAGATAGAAGACGATGATCTACTTGATGAGCTTTCTGAAGTCTTTGAAAAGAGATTTGAAGATATGTATGATATGAATGATGATGAATAATTTTTAATTTTCATCCTGCTTGATACGTGGACTGTGCTTATATAACCCTACAATGTTTAATTAGGGAGTTTAGCTCAGGTAATGGATTGCAGACCTCCCGGGTTTACCCGGACGAAGGGAGCATGATTTTATTTGGCGGACACCCACCTGCTATAGAGTAGGCAGGTTATTATTAGCACGATGCGGTTAAGCGGGATTTTTTTTTATTTAAAAATAAGAGTCCTTGAGTGATTGAACATTTCCAATTACTTACAAGGACTATTTTTTTTTCAGTTAGATACGATTGTAGTTACCTTTAAATCTTTTAATGCAGTTTCGATCATGTCGTTGAATGGGACATCTTTTTCAGCACTAACCACATATTTCAAAATAGGTTTTGTACGGGGATGTTTGGGTGTAAAGACGGTGCAACAATCTTCATATGGCTCGATAGAAATATCAAAAGTATTAATTTTACGAGAGATTGCAACGATTTCGTCTTTATCCATGCCGATGAGCGGTCTAAATACCGGAAGCCCAGAAGCAACATCAACGCATTGTATAGCACCGATAGTTTGACTAGCTACTTGTCCGAGGCTTTCTCCTGTGATCAGGGCGGAGCAATTATTTTGAATAGCAATTCGTGTAGATATCTCAAACATCAATCTGCGCATAATAATGGTAAACAATTCTTCAGGGCATTTATCTCGAATAGCTACTTGAATTTCAGTAAATGGTACAGTGTACATGGTCATTCTACCGCTATATTCGGAAACCTTCTTTAATAGAGATACAACCTTTTTTTCAGCACGTTCGCTAGTATACGGTGGGCTTGCAAAGTGTATTGCGCATAACTCAACGCCTCTTTTTGCCATCATCCACGCGGCGACTGGACTATCGATACCTCCAGAAATAAGTATAGCGGCTTTGCCCCCTGTGCCGACAGGTAACCCGCCAGCTCCTTTAATGGCATTACCCCGGACATATGCAGCAAAATCACGAATTTCAACTGTTACAATTATGTCAGGTGAATGTACGTTGACTTTAATGTGTGGAAATTTTTTCAATATAGCTCCACCAACTTGTGCGCTGATTTCTGGGGATTTTAAGTGGAATTTTTTATCAGCGCGTTTAGTTTCCACCTTAAATGTAGAGGCCGAATCAAGTTGTTCCTTTAAGTATTCACACGCGATTTTTTCAATTTGGTTCATATTTTTTTCGACGACAGCAGCTTTAGCAATCGAGACAATTCCAAAGATTTTACTAATTGCGTCGACTATGTCATCAAGTAGGATGTTACTATCTAACGGTTCAATGTATATAGTAGATTGAGCGTATTTTATTTCAGTGCGACCGATTTGCTGTAATCTTCTTTTTATGTTTTTCAAGAGAATATTTTCAAAACTTTTTCGATTTAGACCTTTTAATACAAGTTCGCCAATTTTTGCTAATACTATTTCTTTCAAATTTTTCAACTCCTTTTAGTAAATTGTTGCTTGTTGTTGGATATGAACTAACGATTACAAAATATATTTTTTTAGAATTATTACACTGAAATTTATATTAATCAAGAAATAATATTTTAGTGTTCATCTACTATGGAGCAACACTTGCCAAAGCATTTCATGTAGCAGAGCGTTTTCTAAATGCTATATGATTTGTTCAAAGGTGTTTTTAGGATTGAAATTTTATAAAAGATGTTAGCAAATTTTCGCGATTGCGCCAATCCTCTTTAACCTTTACCCAAAGCTTTAGATTTATCTTTCGATCAAAGAATCTCTCAATGTCAAGTCGTGCATATGTACCTACTTTTTTTAACATGGAACCTTGTTTACCTATAATAATGCCTTTATGGCTTGTTTTTTCACAGTAAATGATTGCATGTATATCTGTGATGCCATCCTTGCGTTCTTTTATGGATTCTATGCAAACTGCAATACCGTGAGGTACTTCTTTATCGAGAAGTCGCAGGAGTTTTTCACGTATAATTTGTTCAAATAGAATTCGCTCGGGTTGATCAGTGATATCGTCTTTATCAAAGAAATGTATGCCAAAAGAAGCAAGTTTTTTCAACTCAAGGATTAAATTGCTGATACCGTAATTTGTTTTAGCACTTACGGGAACGATAGCTTCAAAATCATATAGTTGAGAAAGGTTGCTTATTTGTTTAGCAATCAAAGTTTTGTCTGAAATAAGATCAATTTTATTTATTGCAAGAATGACCTTACTTCGATTTGCGGCGAATTTTTTTAAAAGATCAATTTCTTCTTGCTTAACTTGTTTACTAGCTTCGACAACTAACAATCCAATATCGGTATCTCGTACAGATTCATTAGCAGCTTTCATCATGTGTTGTCCTAAGTTGTTTAGTGGTTTATGGACACCAGGTGTGTCTATGAAAACGAGTTGAGTTTCATCTTGTGTAAGTACTCCCATAATTTTAGTTTGAGTAGTTTGGGGTTTTGAGGAGACAATTGAAATTTTTTGTCCAAGCATGGCGTTTAATACAGATGATTTCCCAACATTAGGTTTTCCGACTATTGCAATAAATGCATTTTTAGTTTGTTTTTTCAATTTAATTCTCCTTATTATGTTTACTGTACACTTTTGGCAAGAGTGCAATATAGAGTACAGAAATTACGATTGACGTTAAAAATAGAATACAATAAGTAAAGTTGCTGGCAAAGAAATTAAAAACCGCAAGTAACCCATTTAAGTCGACGAATAGAATCAGTCCGATAATGGCGGAACCTATAGCAGAACATAAAACACCGCCAGCAGCTGTATCCTTTACAATTTTTATTATATTAGATTTGTCCGGAGATACTTTGTTGCAGAGTTTTTCAATTGAGGTGTTTATTAGTTCCGCGGTTATTACACTGGAAATTGCAGCAACGATAATTATGTAATGAATTTTAGAAAAATTATAAAACTGTGCAAAAAACAGTACATACAGTGAAATCACTGTATGTATTCTCATATTTCTTTCATGTAATACACAGTATGCAATACCAGAAAAAGCATACTTAAAACTTTTAATAAAACGTAACATTACTTGATGTCGTCGTCCATAACATATGTAGAAGTGCTAGGTAAACCTAGTTGAGCCATAATTTTTTCTTCTTTTTCACGCATACGAACTTTTTCAATACCGCCAACTTCATGATCATATCCAAGCAAGTGAAGAACTGAGTGTGCAGTTAAGAACCCAATTTCTCTTTGGAAACTATGGCCGTATGATTTAGCTTGTTCATAAGCTTTTTCTACAGAGATAACTACATCTCCAAGCATGAATGCGCCATTTTCAGGGTTTACATCATACTTACCGTCTTTTCCGAGAGGAAAAGATAATACATCAGTTGGCTTATCTAAATTACGATGTTTTTTGTTTAGCTCTGTAATTTGTGCATTGTCAACGAATATAACGTTTATTTCTGCCGAACCTTGAAAATCTTCCATTTTTAAAACCGCGTTGCAGCTGCGGCGAACGATCATTCGTAGTCCCGTAGGAATTTTTACTGTTTTCTGGTCATTTCGAATAATTACTCTGATTTTGTTCATAATGTAAAATTAATACCCTCCTAATTTTTATACGCTTTGACTATGTCTAACACGATATATTTCACAATGCGGTAAATTCAACTTTAGAACGCGATTATTTTTGAATTTATTTCGCAGAGTTTATAAAGTAAAGTTGGCTTTACATGGACAAGGTAGCTACCTAAAAAGAAATCTGTCCATGAACTAAAACCACTGCTTTTTATTATATCACATAAAGAAACAAAAGTCACGTCAAAATTTATTTTTGTATACTGGCTGCATAAAATGCAAATTTAAACCTTGCGAAATGTAAAAAATGCACATATTTTTTCAAGGCGAAGATTCTTGTATAGCAATGTCTTCTTGACATTTATAAACGATGCATGTATGTAAACGTTCGTCTGTGAAATTATCGTTTCGATCAGCAAAGATTATATTTGCGTCTTTTAACTCTGTCTTTTCAAATTCCTTTATTTGATTGTTCATCATGTTAAGGGCGTCATCTTTTGATATTTTTTCTGTAGATAACTCTTGTTGATTCCAAATATCTGTGTGAATTGAAATTGGTAATAAAACTCCAAAAATTTCAATTTTTTTATCTTTAGATATACAATCGTAAGTTTCAGCGTTACTTGGAGGGGATACAGGGGTTAAAGGGATATCAAGCCCAAATAATGAAATTTTTTTTCTAGTAAGATGTTTACCTGTATAATGTGGTACCTGTTGAAACATTTCTATATCGTAATTAAACTCATGTTTAGTATTTGCAATTACTTTTGCTTGGGCATGTTGCATTCGTACTTCCTCGGTATCATCGTCATATGTTCCGCTAACGAGCAGTTCGCCTTTTGACACAGCGTCCCCATTTTTTACTTCAGCCTCGCCTTTAAATACCTGAATCATTATAATTTGACCGTCACATTTGGCCTTTATATTACAAACCTCTTTTTCTGGTATTATTTCAGGTGGGGTATCTTTTTCTTTCACACAAACGCTTGCTATACTTCCTTGCAAGTTTACAGACATCCATGAAATTTCAGGTTGTTGTAAAATGGTGTTGTGTTCGATGTAAGGAACAGCGATACTTTTTTTTAACGTTCCAGGTCGGAGGCCTAGTTCAGATACAATAGTGGTAAGATTTTCACTGGGGATGGTAGAATTTCCTTCAATTCGTACAACCCATACATAAAGGGACATTATATGTAATACTAAAAAAAATATTACAATACCTGCTAAAACACCGATTTTTTTCTTATAGTACTGCCATAGAAATGGGACACCTTTTTGACTTGCTATTTCAAGTTTTACGGCTGATTTGGTAGCGGCTTGAGATGCAAGTGAGAGTTGTGACCGTGGGATTGATAGGATAAGACCTTGTTTTGTTTTTTTTATGTTCCACATAGTGAGTCCACGTTTGGAGATGAGGTTTAGGAAGTTTTCATATGGGCCGATTATTAAGAGATTAATAAATCCGAGTAAATATCTTGTTACGTAAATCATATTTTTCTCCTTTTATTAAGTAATAAAATTAATTGATAAAATGAATCCTTCGATGACAAGTGAAGTGGGAGAAAAATTTTTAATATTAAGACTTCGGCCTTCAATGGTTGCCGACATTTTTCCAATATCGATTCGTATAACGTCTTCGTCATATTGTAGGATGTTTCTGCAACCTTCTATAATAACTTCACGATTACCGTTCATCTCAAAGTGTGCGGAGTTTGTAATAGATCCAGTAGGTATACCTATAAAGTTTTCTAATTTGTCACGATAACCGAAAGCTTTCTTTTTTCGCATAAACTTAATTTCCTCCTTTTGCACACGAAACCTATACAATTTTAAATCTATGCAAATGTGCAAATAAAAATCACTTTTTCACATATATATCTACAATGGGGGTGAGGCTGTGAAAAAGATTAAATTTATTTTATTGTTTACGGTAGTGGGATTTCTGCTTGTGAGTGTATTAATATTTCCATCATCATGTGCCAAAGGTGTGAATCAGGGACTTCTATTTTCGTCTGAAATATTAATTCCGTCATTATTTCCATTTATGTTCTTATCAGCGTTTATTGTGGAGTCTGGTTTATCAGCGCGTATAGGAAAATTTCTTAATCGCACTACTAAGTTTCTTTTTAATTTACCCGGGAGTACGGCTGCTACAATTTTGATAAGTTTTATAGGGGGGTACCCAACAGGGGCAAGGGGAGTTAAATCACTTCTAGAAAGAAAGGAAATCACTCTTGCAGAGGCAAATCAAATGTTATGTTTTGCAGTTGGTGCAGGGCCAGCATTTATTATTAGCGTGGTGGGAAGCGGATTGCTTGGGAGTAATAAGACTGGTCTTGTGCTGTTTATAGCGCAGGTTGTAGCGTCGCTGACTATAGGCATTGCGTTAGGGCAATATAAACGGATATTTTCGGTATCATCTAAAACCCCTCATAGAAAATATGCATTGAAACCTCCTAGTGTGTCAAATGCCTTGGTGCATTCATGTATCGATTCCACGTATGGGATGATAAATATGTGTGCATTTGTAGTTTTGTTTTCAGCGCTGTTGATGATAATCAATGACAGTGGTGTGCACAAATGGTTTATTAATTTACTTATATTGTGCCATGTGCCAGAAAATATAGCGGCATCAATTCTTCCAATTTTGCTTGAAGTTACAGGAGGCTGTTCAAATGCGGCAAGGCTTTCAAATTCTGCAGAATTAATATCGTTTGCACTTGGATGGGCAGGAGCATGTGTTCACTTTCAAATATGTGCTTCGCTTGAGGACATATCATTTTCACGGGTGAAGTTTACTTTGTATAGATTTATGAATGGGGTGCTATCAGCGGCATTTACGCACTTGGGGTTATTGATTTTTCCACAAGTCCAGTCAACTGCTGTGGATTTATCGTGCTTTAATAGTGGAGTGTTGTTCTATTCGTCAAATGCTATTGCAAGTTTTGCTTTGCTTGTGCTGTGTGCGTTTTTTTTATATTCTATGCCTGGGTGGTACCCTAAGCACTCAGATGTAACTTTTTCATAATAAAATAAAAAAATTAGTGTTTGCGGTAAGATAGGTGTGTGACATAGAAATGAGGTTTTAAATTCAGAGTGGAAATGCTATATGAATGAAGTGAAGTTTATATAACATCAATTTTTAATTCTTTCATGATATCGATTGCCTTTTGATGAAGGGATAGATCGGGAGATGCAATACAATTTGAATCGACTATAATATGTGATTTTGGGGAAAATGTTTGTGCTAGAATAACATTTACAAGTACACATATGTGGGATACAAGACCAGAGAATTCAATGTTTTCGTATTGTTTGCTTTGTAAGAAGAGTGCGAGGTCTATACTGCCAAATGTATTTTTCTTGAATACACGTGTAGCATTTGTTAAAAAGTCTTTGAGAGGACCGTATATATCCCAAGCTGTGTCTATTTGTGGATCAAGTACACTAGATGATTTTATTCCATGTTTAGTTTTGCGGAAATTTTCGTCATGTGTGTCCATTGTAAAGATGATGTCTTTGTTTTCGTGTGAAGCTTCGTTAACTTTTTGCAGAATATTTGGTAGAATTTTTTCTGCACCGTTAAACCCAAGATCTCCACATACGAAATCGTTTTGATAATCTATAATTATTAAAGCTTCCATATGTTTACCTAAATCGGGTTAGCCTCCTGTCCAATTTTCTTTATTTTGGTTTTTATTGTTACGTTGTAATTTGCGGTTTTTAAAGCGTCAAGTATATCATTAGGGGATTTGTCACGAAAAGAGGGAACTTTTGTGAGCAGATGTTTGCCAAACGAAAATACATCACTGCCGTAGTTTTGTATCAAAGTTTGTATTGAGTGTTCTACCATGTACTTGATTCGTTCGTTTAATTTGTCACTCATTATATTAAAACATTCTGTTCCCATTTTTTTTGCTATGTCACGATCAATTTCGTATACATTAGCGTTAATTGAGATGTTTATATCGAATTCTGCTTTATCGTTGGCGTATTTTGCATGAACGGAATTGTGTACTTTTTCTATGTCATACGATACCTTTCCTATAGGGTCAATGTCTATAACTATACATCCACCATTTGAATTTTTATCAAGGACGAGACTAACGCCTTCACATGTGCTTCTGTCTATGATCCCCACTAATTTGTCTTCTCGGAATACGCCTATACCACTAAGTTCAATATTGTTGTCGTCGTTGTTAGTAATGTCAAGAGTAAGTGCATAAGCTTGTGTTCCTTTGGAATGCATGTTTCCGATGAATTCAACGAGATTTGAGCGGGTGGGCATTAAATTTAACTGAGTAGTTTTAGCCAGGGCCGAAAGTGTTTGTGCAGTTACGTAACTATTGTTTATTTTTGCGTGTAAAATGTCAGATGCTTTGCCGTTTGTAATGAAAATATCAATAGCTGGTCGGGATTCGTAGTATCTGACAAAAAAGTCCATTAATGAATTTACACCGTCCTGAGCAGATTTTTTGCCTATGATGAGAACTAAGTTTTGAGAATATAAAGGAGTTTTACCAGTCATTTTGGTGATGTTCATGAAGGCATCGTATATAGAATGTCCGTGCAGTGTAATTGCTCTGGCATTTTCTGCATTGTCGATGGAATTGTCATTTTCTTTGTTAGTGTTTTCTGTGTTTGTATCGAAGATATCTACGGTTAATGTGTATACGTCGTCTTCTTTATCTACTCCGATGCCTTGAATTAAAATTCGGTTATTTAGAGGGACACCGTATGAACAACCGGAAAACATCATCATGATTGCGAGAAATGCGGCAAGTTTTGGGATGAACTTTTTTTTGCATTTTTTTACGATGAATAGGATTAACGGTATTATGAACCCTACGGTCATAGTAGAACAAAATATCCATATAAAGTTGTCAGAGAAGTAATGTATCTTATCTAAATCGGAAAAAAGTATTCCTGAAGTGATCGTGATGATGCCTGCAATTAATAGAAATAGTAGTTGTTTTTTTGATTTGAACATTTGAGAAGTAGAATTTGCGAAAAGATATAAAAATAGGGAAACACGTACAAATACCCCCATTGTAAAAATGGATAAATAAAGTGAATCTAATCGCTTAAAGATACCTACTTCAATGACTCCCGTAGCTGCGTATACGGGGAATATATGAGTTTTTACATATGATCCGATCGCACCAACTAAAATTACTACTATAACGGAAATGGTGAGAAAAAGTGCTATAATCCAAAATCCGATTCCTTTTTGAAATTTACCTTTGGCTTTTGGGTATAACATGGCTATTGCAGGAAGGCTTGACATACGCGCCATCAGTACTAATACTCCGTGAATTATATCGTTTTGTTCATTTTCAAGAGTTATAGTGTAATTGAGTGGGTTTATCTGAAAAATTAGGGAAAATATAAAAGCACCGAGTGCTAACACTATAAGGACGAATATTATAGAACTTGCTCGAACGATGCCTTCAATACCTTTATATGCGCCGTATATTGCAACAAGTACAATTAATGTTATTAGAACTTGGATTGGGATGTTTGGATTTATGGCGTTGGATACAAAAACACTGAATAATGACATTGTGATGCAACTTGTGGCTAAAAAATAAATCGAGTAGATTAAGTTTATAATTTTGCCAGGCTTTCCAAATAAATCAAATGATAGTGATATTATATTTTTGTTTGGTGAAATTTTGCGCAATTTGCACAGGGGAATAATAATAATAAATGTGAAAAAAAGGGAAATTATTGCGGAGGCAATGTGTGCCCACATGACACTGCTTCCGGATAAAACTGGGTTGTACGTTAAATTCATTATCATTTGACTTGTGAACATGGTTACAAATAACTGAGACACGGTGATGATATTTTTTTGCTTTTCCATCGATTATCTCCTTCTTGTTTGAGTGTGTATGTATTTTTTGTGAATTTTTTGGATTTATACAATTTTTAATCTTACATTGTTAAAAGAAGTTTACGATGGTTATTCACACATTTGCTGTTTCTGCAATAATTTGAATTGTAGGAGGCAAATGTGATGAATAAAAAGTTTTATTTATCTATTTTATTTGGATTGTCTTGGCTAGGGATTTCTACTTATTTTGCAGTTTCGTGGGTGAATGACATATCAGTTTATTTACCAGAGGTATATGTTTGGTTTGTTGTACTTGGAATTGCTTTAATGCCAGGTTTTTTAATGGGCACGATGTTTTTTTCTAATGTTATGAATAAAAATGTGTTAAAGTGTCCAGATACAGACATTTGTGTGAGTGTGATAATGTGCGCTAAAGATGAGGAGAAATCTTTGTCTGGTTCAATAAAATGTCTTGTAAATCAAACATATAAAGGGAAAATAAAAATTTTGGTGGTGGACAATAATTCTAAGGATAAAACAAAAGAAATAATTGAAAAATATGAGAGAAATAGCAGCAAAAATAGAGAAGTTAGGTACGTTTTGTGCTCAAAGTGTGGAAAGTGCAATGCTCTTAATTGTGCATTAGGTATGATTGAAACAGAATATTTTATTACAGTTGATGCAGATACATTTTTGGATCGTAGGGCGGTGCAGAACATAATGAATCACATTACATATAAAAAATGTGGTTGCGTAGCAGGAAACTTATTTGCTAAAAGTGGAAGGTCATTGATTAGTAGAATGCAGATTTATGATTATATGTTGAGCATTGCTGCGATTAAAAGATTTCAGGGGAGTTATAAGTCTACGCTTGTAGCTCAAGGTGCGTTTAGCGCGTTTTCTACTGTGTGTGTGAAAAAGTTTGGTGGATGGAAAAAGTGTCTCGGTGAGGATATAGTGCTGACGTATGAGATGCTGAAAAGGAATATTCCATCAACATATGAGCCGACAGCTGTAGGATATACAGGTGTGCCAGAAACTATGAGAACATTTATTAGACAGCGAAAACGTTGGGCAATAGGAATGTTGGAGGGATTTGCTTATGTGAAACCATGGCAACAAGGTTCTGTATATTCAAAGTTTTTTTCCTCGGTTAATGTTTTTGTTATCTTTTTGGATTTAGCGTACGTTTTTGGATTTGTTCCCGGGGTTGTGATGTGTGTGTTGGGATATCCGTTTTTTGTGAGTGTGTTTACTTTGTATGCAGTTGGTATTTCGCTTATTCTTTTTTATAGCTTGTATAGATTTCAATTGTCAATAGGTATTCCTTTTAAAAGTGATTTTTTTGCTTTTTTTTGTTTTTTATTCTTTTTTCAAGTGTTTCAAAGTATAGCTGCTTTGTATGGGTATGCGGTGAGAATCCTTCGAATTCAAAGTGCGTGGTGAGGTTGGTGCTTTTTTTGAAAAAAATAATTTTTGTAGTAGTGGCAGTTTTTATTGCGCTGGTATCTGAACAGGTGAGTTTTGCAATAGTTCCTACAAGTGTGTTTGATATTAGCAATATGCCAGTGGAGTACACGGGTGGGTGTCATAGCAATGTTATGGTGATTCATGATAAAGGACGGATTAGATTTTTTAAAGAAAGTAAAGTGAGATTAAGTATACGCGATGAAGTGAAGCGAACAATTGATGATTATTTTTTTGAGGTTTTATGTGATAAAAAGTTTTTTTGTGATCGATTGAGTATTTTGCAGTGCTTGGATGATGAAAAAAATTTTGATAAGTTTATTAGAATGGGGAAACGATTGGATAAAAAGTCTTCGCTTTTTAGATTTTTAAATGGGTCAGCTAGTGTGGAGGAATTGGGTTTAAAGAAAGGCTTATCTATAGATGTGAAGAGTTTTTTAGTGTATGTATCTAGGGAATTATGTCAGTTCCGTATCCACGATGGAGTTTCGGTTGGAGATCGGCAGGAGCAAATGGCTAAAAATGAACTCGCAACAATTCAAATGGCAAAATTGTTAGGAGTTTCGGATATAGTGGCTCATGCTGAGTATGTTAATTTGGTTTGTCGAGGTAAGCGAGATAAGATAGGATTATTGATAGATGATGCAAGGGGTATTAATGCACATAAGTTGGAAAAAATTCAAATTAAAGGGATTTCTCCTTATTTTCAGGCTAAGATGAATGAATTGGAAGTTTTTGATTTTATTTGTATGGATACTGACCATTCACAATGGAATATGTGCTTTGATGTATCAAAGGATAGTGTTTTGCGAAGTTTTATGGTATTTGATAATGATAATTCATTCGACTTGTGTACGGATCTGAAACATGGATTTTGGCATGCGGATGCTCCGCTTTTGACATGCGATGATCAAATTAATCTTCCGCATTTGAGTAAGGAGTTTGCTGAAAAATTGTTTAATGTGAATTTAGGAGAGTTAAAAAAAATAATGAAGGATTTGTTGTCTATCGAACAGTTTAATGCACTTTGTGTTAGAATTAGCACAGTACAAAATGCGGTTAGAAAAACGTCATGTTTTAACAGAGAATTTTTGATAAGTGAATCTGAGTATTCTGCTGAAAGTGTTGAACAGGAGTTGAGTGGAGTGTATGGTAACACCTTTTTACTCTTTTTAAAAAACCTTCTTTTTTGAAAAAAAGAAGGCAAAAAACTTTTAATTCGCGCAACTAAAGTATGTGTAATAAAAAATTATAACGCCCGCAATTTTACCCATAGATTAAGAATTTAACAGCCTGTAGATAAGTTCTCTTGCGTGACTTTGTCTACAGGCTGAAATTTAGTTGTATCTAGATTTGTATAACTTAAATGTACTTGTCGGCTTGGAGTTTATACATTTCAAAATAAAGATCCTTTTTAGCCATGAGTTCATTATGTGAACCATATTCTGCGATTTTACCATCATCTAGTAAAATGATTTTATCTGCTAATTTTGCGCTGCACATCCTATGAGAGACCATGAATACTGCCTTGTTACTTTCGTGTTTATGGAACATTTGAAAGATTTCGTCTTCTGCTTTTGGATCTAGTGAAGCTGTTGGTTCATCCAAAACTAATATTTTGGAATCCGGGAAAAATGCTCGTGATATAGCTAATTTTTGCCATTGTCCACCTGATGGCATAATCCCTTCATCAAAGAATAGCCTTCCTAAATCTGTTTGATATCCTTTTTCATATTTTTTTATAAAATCATTTGAATTGGTTATTTTAGCAATCCTTTTAATTTTTTCAATGTCTTCGAGTTCGTCTGTATTGCCAAATCCGATGTTTTCTTGTACGGTTTTAAAATAACGGATAAAATCTTGAAATATAATGCCAAATATTTTTCTATAAATAGTTATATCGTATGTTTGGATATCATGTCCATTTATCAGGATTTTGCCACTTGTCGGTTCGTAAATTCTAAGAAGTAATTTTACTAAGGTAGATTTTCCACTTCCGTTTTCGCCAACTAAACAGACTCTTTCTCCAGTATGAAACTTAAAATTTATATTTTCCAGATTATTTTTGGTTGCGCCCGGATATTTAAAAAATACATTCGAAAATTCGATTTCATAATAGTCCTTATTGGTGGCTGCATTACTATCAAGAGACATATTGTTATATGATGACGGAACTGGTACGTCCTCTGTCTGTACTTCGAAAAATTTAACTAAGTAATCTAAGAATCGTAAACTCTTATTATTTAGAATGGTAAAATCAACAAACGTAAAAAGATTAGATACTAATGAAGTAATTGCTGTATTGTAAAAAACAAATCGAGATATAGGCACTTTACCTTTTATAAGATTACTTATGAGTATGTATTCTGAGAAGAAAGCACCTATTAAAAATAGCAATGTTCCAAACATAAGATTTAAATATTTTTTTCTTGCATTTTTTTGTCTAATAGACATTAAGTATTCGAACGTTTTATCTCTATTCTTCTTTAAGTAAGGGAATAAATTAAGTGTTCTTATTTCTTTTGTAAACTGCTCATCTGACATTAAGGCATAATCATAATATGTTTGACGATATTCTGTACTATATTTATCTGTAAAGTTAAAATCCAGATCGAGGCTTCTTTTTTTTATAAAGTAAAGCGGAATAGTGATTCCTAAAATAAATATGACGGTAAATGGATTAAGGGTAAAAAGAATGTAAATATAACCAATCATGCTTGTTACGCAAGCGATAAGATTAAATAACGTTTCTGCTACACTCATAGGTGCAGTTAAAACATTTTCGGTAGTTATTTTATATAAATTTTGAAATTCCGGAGTATCTATAGTTTTTTGAGGGATTTTCTGAAATCTCTCTGATATCATATTTTGAATATTTTGTGTAAGTCTATGGCTTGTTAATTCGGAAATAATCGTTTTTATACCATTTGTGAAAAGGGCTAAAACGATACTAACAAGCATAAAAGTAATTAAAAGTATCAAATAGTTATATTGATTAGATAAAGACTGAACGTCATTTGTTTCTAACACAGATATAATTTTGGCAATAATAAAGTTTGTCAATACTGGACTTAAACCATTAACCAATATGACTAAAATAACAAAAATTAAAAATAGTGGATTTGATTTAAATATTTGCTTAAAAATAAAAATCAATTTCTTTATGTATTTTTTTAAATTATCTTTCATTATTTGCATTGTCCTTTCATTTTAATAAATTAAGTCAAGTGCTTAGTACGTAAGGGTTTGTTTTTTGAGGGTTAAATAAGACATACACATAGAACTATTTAGAATAATAATAATTATAATATAAAAATTTCCAAAGAACAATATGTGTTGCTAGAATATCCGTATTAAATAAAAATAAAACGAGAGGGATTTGATATTTGGTTTTTATCAAGCGGAAAATAATAAATGAAAATGTTTTTTTCTTTAAATTTTATATTTTTTGCGTTGTTTAGAATGCTTGAAGGTTACTTATTTTTTATTGTCTATTCTAAATTTGGTTTATTGGAAAAACCTAATTTGCTTTTTAGTGGTGTTGTATATCTATTTTATAGAATTATATTTTTCATTTGTGGTTGTATTTTTTTATCAAGGAGTAGCTTTTAAATATAATTTTTAAAATTTGAAATTATCCGAAGTACGGTGAATTTTAAAGGGAGAAAATAAAAAATACAAAGAATAGTGCAAAACAGTTTCAAATGTGGTATAATGTAATTAACTAAATTTCACTAATGGAAAATTACTGTATTGTGTATGGTTACTTTATTGCGATTAACTGCATGAAAAATTTTATTATGACAAAAAATAAGTTTGTTTAGCAACTAATTTTTGATGTTATGATTAGTTAAGTATGCATGTTTTCAAAATCAGGTAAAAAAATAAATGATTTCGATTGAAGGAAGTGTGTGGCTGTGATTTCTAAAAAAATTGATATAAACAACTGGGATAGAAAAGAAAATTATAATTGGTTTACCAAGAAAAATCGATGTAAAATTAATATGACTATGAATATTGATGTTACCAAACTCGTTGAAATAATTAAAGAAAATAGACTTAGGTGTTATCCTATTTTTACATATATCGTTTCTAAGGTATTAAACGCAAGTGATGAATTTAAAATGAATTATGATGAAGAAGGAAATCTTGGAATTTATGACGTAATTTACCCTAGATATCCGATATTTCATGAAATCGATAAAAGAATTTCAATACTATGGACGGAATATTCGGATGAATTTAAAGTATTTTACAATAGATTTATTAATGACGTTAATACTTATGGTGAAAAACGTAGTATGGCTGCCAAAGGACTTTACCCACCAAACTGCTTTGATATGAGTTCACTTCCTTGGAGTAGTTTTACAAGTTTCGATTGTTCTCCTACACATGACGTTGTTTGGTTGCCACCGTTTGTTATGGTAGGAAGGTTCTTTGAGGATAATGCCAAACTTTTATTGCCGGTTTCTATTTCAGTTCACCATGCTACGTGTGATGGGTATCATGTAAGTAAATTTTTTAATGAATTTCAGGATTTAGCATTTGGTTTTAAAAACTTAATTTAAAGTGGATTTTTTATTAAAAGTCTTTTCGATAAAATAAATCTGTGATTTTAAGACGAAATTTTATTTTTAGAACTTTTCGTTGCAATTTAACTATTAGATCAAAATGTTTATGTATATAAAATTAATATACTTAAAGAAAAATATAATTACGTTATGTTGATGATGTAACGTTTAGGAGAAGATAATATGAATAAACTAATTGCTTGTTGTGGTTTGGATTGTGAAAAATGCGATGCAAGGGTTGCAACACTTCACAATGATGGTAAACTACGAAAAAAACAGCAGATTTATGGAGTAAATTAAATGGTGTAAAGATCACATCAAAGATGATTAATTGTACTGGATGTCGTATACAAGGGGGCAAACCCCAATTTTGTGAAGAGATGTGTCAAATTAGAAAATGTGTTAGAGAGAAAAAGTTTAACACTTGTGCAGAGTGTAATAGAATAATGAACTGTAAAATACTTGAAAAGATAACTTTAAACAATGTACAAGCATTGAAAAATTTGAGCAGTAATGATAAACTGTGTTTATTTTGATATATTGAATTTTTGTTGATGTGTTCTAGTGGAGTTTTCAAGATAATTTGTTGTTGCCGTGGGGTACTTAATATGGTATAATAAGTATAGGGCTAAATTTGAAATGTCTATGATGAGAAAAGTGATAAAATATCGTATTTTTGGGATGATAACATGATAAACAATCATTTTGCAGAGATATTAGGTTGTAAGTATTTTGTGCATAAGTTGAGATTAATAAGCAAAATTAACGTGTTAGTTGGTTCCAATGCGTAGCACATTTATGTTACCCGTTCATGCGAGCTTTGGAAAAAGTCTGAAGAGATTTAGTAGAAAGGAAAGAACTATATGTCGTATTTTTGGAATGATAACATAATAAGCAATCCTTTCACGGAAGCAGCAGGTTGTAAGTACTTTATCGATAAATCTAGATTAATAAGTAAAGTCAATGAAAAAATAAAAACCCCATATAAATACATTTGTATTACGCGTCCACGAAGATTTGGAAAAACCGTCAATGCAATGATGCTGGCAAGCTA
>CATZCM010000010.1 GCA_958417225.1 uncultured Eubacteriales bacterium
TAACCAAAGAAAACTTTAATGTGCAGCACATACATTTGCTAAACAAAAAGTTATTGTGGCTGCACTATGTTCTTTAATCAAGTGAAATCCTCTCTTTCGAACTAAGGAAAGTAACCAAAGAAAACTTTAATGTGCAGCACATACATTTGCTAAACAAAAAGTTATTATGGCTGCACTGTATTTTTCAATCAGAGAAAATACTTGAATCTATCCCTCCATAACTACTATCACATTTAACTCACATTTTATGTCCACAGTCAAACTTAAGTCTCAAAGATTAATATAAATAAACATACGTCATAATTTAATACCAACTAAAAACTCTTAAAATCAATAGAAAAAAGGAATGGTCATAAAAATGAAATTTATCACTGTTTCAAGGCTACACGCTACATGCTTATTAATTATTATCTTTTTTATTGGTGGCATGATTATAGCGATAAATAACCTATTTGGAATTATATTTTTAACTTTGTTTAGTTCACTATACATTTTCTTTTGTTTTGTATACACAGTACGGTTCTACCGCAACTTCGACCTGCAAGTAAACAAAAACGAATTTATTATTTACAAAGGATTTCTGAAACAAAAAAAGGTTATTATTTCGCATACTAACATTCAAACAATCACAGTTTACTCTACACCAATACAGAAATTATTTTTCACACGTTCAATAGTGTTAAGACTTCCCAAAAAATCAGTTCACATTCCCGAAATAGATTATAGCAAAATTAACACTATTATCTCAACAAACATCAAATACAGCAAGGAAGGTACAAAATATGACAAAAGAAAATAAAGTTCATATATATAGTTTTTTCGATTTTTCAAGAAAATACGTACTTTTATTACCCATTCCAATAATTCCTCAAATATTGATTGGCATGAATTTATTATCGTCAAGCACATGGGTTCTAAGCATAATTTTAGTTTTAGCGTTTTTAAAGTACCGCAATATTTCATACAAAATATCACCAAACGAGATTATTATAAAAAGAAACATAATTATAAAACGAGAATCACATATTCCGTTACGAAATGTGACTCTCGTTAAATTCAATCAATCTATAATAAAGAAAATACTCGGCATAGTGAAAGTAGATATTAAAACCAATGCAGGAAACGAAAAAAAAGTTGATGAAAGTCTGATCATATCACAAAAATTTGCAAATACCATACTTGAAAGCATATTTCCAGTTGAGAAAGAAACGTGTATTTACAAGGCTAATAAAATCCAAGTCATAAAAAAAGCTTTAATAGGATCTAATCCATTAACCGGACTATTAATTTTAATTCCGATCATAAACGGTACTGGTAAAATTTTCGGTTCGGAAATCAAGAAAAAATTATATTATGGTGAAGATTTCAAATCCACATTAATTGATATTGGCATACCATCAACCATTGCTTGGGTAACATATATCTTGTTAACAAGTTGGATCATATCAGTGGTTGCCATATACGTAAAATACTATAACTATACCATATCGCGCACATCAAGTACCACGATATATCGTTATAACACCTGCATTTTTTTCTATAGAACATGCAATCAAGATAAAGAAATTAATTAACAACAACATCTTGCAACTTCAAAAAAGATCAGCAACAGTGAGATATAAATGTCCATTTTCTATAATGTACTCTTTGCGACCAGAAAGGTTATCTCCCAGTAAAACATCAAACATCTGTGCAGTGCGCTTCACATCATCTGGCATAACCTTAATAAGTCTACGAGTAGCAGGGTTCATAGTAGTAAGATTCATCATGTCAGGTTCATTTTCACCGAGCCCTTTAGAACGCTGAATAATATACTTTTCGCGTCCAATTTCTTTAAGAAAGGATTCTTTTTCAGATTCAGTATACGCAAAGAATGTTTCAGATTTTGTATTGATCTCATAAAGAGGTGATTCAGCAATAAAAACTTTGCCATTTTCAATCAAATCCGGTGTTAACCTGTACAACATCGTGAGCAGCAAAGTTCTAATTTGGAATCCATCAACATCAGCATCCGTACATAAAATGATTTTATTCCATCTAAGCAAATCCATATTAAATGCTGCAATCTCTTTATTAGCTTTAGATTTAACCTGAACTCCGCAACCTAACACCTTAATAAGATCTGTTATAATATCACTTTTAAATATACGGTTGTAATCCGCCTTTAGGCAATTCAATATTTTTCCACGTATCGGAATAATTGCTTGGAAATTAGGATCACGAGCTTGTTTACACGCCCCGAGAGCAGAATCTCCCTCCACAATAAACAATTCTCTTTCAGACTTATCTTTACTCCTGCAATCGACAAATTTTGCAACCCGCCCTACCATGTCCATATTAGAAGTAAGCTTTTTTTTCATCGTAACACGAGCTTTTTCAGCATCTTCTCGGCTTCTCTTATTTATCAACACTTGGTCTGCAATTCTCTGACTATCTATTGGATTTTCTATAAAGTAAATTTCTAACCAATGTTTAAATAAATCAGTCATAGCATTTTGAATGCCCTTATTTGTAATAGCCTTTTTCGTTTGATTTTCATATGAAGTCACATTTGAAAATGATGATATTACAATAACAAGACAATCCTCTACATCAGCAAAAGTTATTTTACTTTCATTTTTGTTATATTTACCTGATTTTTTCAAAAACGAATCAATCTGATAAACAAATGCATTTCTAACAGCTTTGTCAGGAGCACCTGCATGCTCGAGCCAACTTGAGTTATGGTAATACTCAGCCAATTTTTTCTTATTAGAAAAAGTAAATGCTGCTTCCATTTTCATTTTATAAGTGGGTTTGTCAGCACGATCCTGAACCTCACGTTCAGCAGTTTTAAATATAACAGGTACCATAGAGTCATTGCCAACAAATTCAGTCACATAGTCATTTATACCATTGGAATATAAAAACTCTGTTGTTTCAAAGGTTCCGTTCTCCAATTCAATTTTTAATACAAATTTAACCCCAGCGTTAACAATAGCTTGTCTTTTCAATATATCAAGAAAATACTCTTTACTAATTGAAATGTCCGTAAATACTTCAAGGTCAGGTTTCCAACGAATTTTCGTTCCAGTATCACTTTTTTTATTTTTTTCCTTAAAAAGCCCACCTACATTTTGCCCATGCTCAAAATTTAATTTATACACCATATGATCCCTATGAATTTCCACATCCATATATTCAGAAGCGTACTGTGTTGCACAGAGCCCCAGACCATTAAGTCCAAGCGAATACTCATAATTTTCCGCATTGTATGTGTTATATTTACCTCCAGCATACAATTCACAAAAAACCAATTCCCAATTATAGCAATTCTCCCGGTTATTAAAGTCAACTGGGATACCACGACCGTGGTCTTCTACCTCAACGGAATCATCCTTAAATTTAGTTACCGTAATTACACTACCAAATCCTTCTCTTGCCTCATCGATCGAATTTGATAATATTTCAAATACAGCATGCTGGCAACCCTCAATACCATCCGAACCAAATATAACAGCCGGACGTTTTCGTACTCGATCGGCACCTTTCAGAGACGAAATGCTTTCGTTACCATATTCAATGTTTTTTCCCATTTACAACTCTCCTCATGAATAAAAGCTTTCACAAAACAATTTTGGCGGCGAGAGTTTCTCGCCGCTACTTATGCTTGACCTATGCATCTTCCTCCATCAACTGTTTAAATTCATCACCATCGATTTTTTCACGTTCAAGCAAACACTTTGCCAATTTATGAAGTTTATCGATATGCTCTGTCAAAATGTCCTTGGCTTGTTTCTGGGCATTTGAAAGAAGTTTGCTAATTTCATCATCAATCAATGACGCCACTCTGTCGGAGTATTTTTTAAACCAATTATGCTCGCTGTCGGAATCATACAATACCGGACCTATATTATCACTCATACCATACTTAGTTACCATAGCGTTTGCAATCTGAGTTGCAACTTTTATATCCTGTGATGCCCCTGTAGAAATATCACCCACTACGATATCTTCAGCAACTCGACCACCCATACACACTATCATTTCCTCAAGCATTTCATTTTTCCACCTGTAGTCCTTATCATGGGATGGCAATGACATTGTATATCCTCCGGCCATTCCAGTTGGTATAATTGAAACACGATGCACTGGATCCTGTGTTTTACAATAATACGTAACAATAGCATGACCTGATTCATGATACGCAGTTAATTCTTTCTCTTTTTCAGTTAAAATCTTCGAACGTTTTTCCGCACCCATAACAACCTTCACAGTAGCCTCTTGAAGGTGTTCTTTCGTAATAGCCTTCTTTCCCTTTTTCAAAGCCATTAATGCAGCCTCATTCAATAAATTTTCAAGATCGGCACCGGAAAATCCCGCGGTTGATTTTGCAACAACGCTCAAATCAACATCAGGAGCAAAAGGTTTATTCTTAGAATGTACTTTTAATATATCCTCTCTGCCCTTCACATCAGGCAAACTCACTACAACTTGTCGATCAAAACGCCCTGGCCTTAACAAAGCAGCATCCAAAACATCAGCTCTATTTGTTGCAGCTATAACTATAACACCACTATTATTGTCAAATCCATCGAGTTCAACTAAAAGTTGGTTTAAGGTTTGCTCTCTTTCATCATGGCCGCCCACTGGCCCACCGGCACCTCTCTGACGACCCACCGCATCAATTTCGTCAATGAACACTATACACGGAGCAGACGCCTTAGCCTGTTCAAATAGGTCTCTTACTCTAGATGCGCCCATGCCGACATAAAGCTCTACAAAATCCGATCCAGATACCGGGTAAAATGGAACTCCTGCCTCACCTGCAATAGCACGTGCAAGCAACGTTTTACCAGTTCCCGGAGGTCCTACTAATAAAACACCTTTTGGAATTCTGGCACCCATTTTTTGAAACCTTTCAGGTTCTTTTAGGAACCAAACAATTTCAGCAAGTTCTTCTTTTTCCTCATATGCACCTGCCACATCTTCAAAAGTAGTTTTTCGTTTGTCCTCTTCCAAATTTTTAATTTTTGAATTTTTTATACCAAATGACTTTGTACCGTCCATAAGACCATTAAAGTTCTTTTTCAACATCATGTAAGAAATCACAATGATCAAAAGCGGACCAACTAAATACAACACCGTACTGATAATAGTTGTATAATCCTTTGCTGGTTTAAAGTCTTGAATAATAGTATCATCTGGATGTTCTTGATCATATGCTTTTATATACTCTTTAATATCATCTCTTATCCAAATGACACTTGGAGCCGTGTATCTAACCACATTTTCATTTCTCAATTTAATTATCATTTCTCCGCTACCTAAGTCCATCGAATACTCTTTTACTTCATTTTTTTTGAAGTAAGACACAATTTCAGAATACTTAAGTGACTTTGTTTGTCCAGCAGACAAACTCTTGATTGAAAAAATTAATAATAAAATTATGAGCGGTATCAGAACATACGCCAATGTACTTTTCCACTTATTGTTTTTACTTTCCAAGTATACTTCACCTCTTCTTAAATATAAAGTAATTTTAATTCATATACACACTTGGCTTCAGTATACCGATATACGGGACATTTCTATATTTTTGCAGGTAATCGAGCCCATATCCAAACACAAATTCATCTGGGACTTCAAACCCCTTATAGTCCGCAACAATATCAGCCTTACGTCTAGCAGGCTTATCAAGTAATGTACATATTTTTATACTACGTGGATTTCTCGCTAAAAGCAACTTTGTCAAGTAACTCAGTGTTAATCCACTATCGAGTATATCTTCCACAATCAAAATATCAAACCCCTCGATATTTCTATCAAGGTCCTTTATTATTTTCACTTGACCACTTGATTTAAATTCATTTCCATAACTTGAAATTGACATAAAATCAATTTCACATTCGATATCGATCGCTCTCATAAGGTCCGCCATAAAAATCACAGATCCTTTTAAAACACTCACTAGTAATAAATTCTTTCCAATATAATCGCGACTGATTTCTATCCCAAGTTCATTTACTCTTTTAGCCAAAGTTTCTTCATCATATAAAACCTTCTCTGTTATGTCTTTCATCATTTGTCGTCCCCTTTTTTGTTTATGATAGCAATTTTTTGTGTAGTGCATGATACTTGTACTCCAGCAGCTGGACCGATTCCATCTATCCACAGAACTTGATTCTCATATGCTAGGACTAGTATCTTGTTTCTCTTTTCTTTGTCAATTTTCATTTCATTGAAAAGTTTTTTTAATTTTTTTTTGATTTTTCTTTTCGGTAAATCAAAAAAATCATTCGGATGTCTGTATCTAAAAACTGCGCCCTTTTGTATTGTATCATAATCCAGAACATTTTGGAATACCAAATTTCTTTTTATCGAAAAATTTTCAACAAATTCATAATTTACTGTCTCAACAGATATTTTTTCTGCATAAGGAGACGTAAAGGAGGCATCCTTTTCAAACAACACACTCCAATCGCATACAACGAAATTTGCTTTTTTTTCAATAATCGACAACATATCATTTTGCACTCCAACATGGACACCATTAGGTAAAGTTAGTACACCCTCCCCAATTATAATTATATCCAAAAGTAACAAAACATGTTTCTGTTCTATTTTAACATTACATCTATCCAAGCAAAACTTCCTAAGTACTCGAATAAGTATTGGAATTGGAAGTTGTCTCAAGTTCGTTATATCATATGATAAATTTTTGCTGCTTATGTCTTGTAGATATTTCTCGTCTTCTGTGATCGACTTTATCATCCTCATAATCGAATCTTCAAATCCAGGATTAATACTTTTCAATACTGGGAGCACGTCAAGGCGAATTTTATTTCTGGCATAATCTCTTGATAAGTTTGAACTATCAGTAACATAATCCACATTACAGTCAAAACAGTATTTTTCTGTATCTGATCGTTTTATAAACAAAAATGGTCGAATAATCTTCCCACGTTTCACTGGAATTCCACATAATCCGCCAAGTCCAGTACCTCTAGTCATGTTCAATAACACCGTTTCTGCATTATCAGATAAAGTATGTGCCGTTGCAATTTTAAATGTACAATTCTTACACAAACTATCAAAAAACTCATACCGAACCTTTCGTGCACATTCCTCTATTCCTAATTTTTCAACAGTAGCACGCTTTGCCACATCCAAACTAAGTAATTTTAACTGCAATCCAAGCTTTTTGCATATTTCCTTTACAACGCACTCATCTCTCATAGACTCATCGCCGCGTAAATTATGATTTACATGTGCTGGGATTATGTTTATCTTCAAAATATCACTAAGTTCATAAAGTACCAAAAGGAGTGCCATCGAATCAGCTCCGCCTGATATGCCTACTACAATAGTATCTCCGGGGTTAATCATGTGAAAACGAGATATAGTAGTCATAATCTCACGTTTAAACTCATCCTTCAACATGGCGTACCTCCTGGCCAGTAAAACGCATAAATTCACCCTGCCAGTGTAATGGAACTGTTCGGGCTTCACCATGTCGGTTTTTAGCTACGATGCATTCACCGCTATTTCTGTCTGAATATTCATCTGGATCTTCTCCATCCTTATAGTAGTCCGATCTGTATAAAAACATTACAATATCAGCGTCCTGTTCTATTGATCCGGAGTCACGTAAATCGGAAAGCATAGGTCTATGTTCCGCTCTTTGCTCACTCGCACGAGATAACTGCGACAACGTCAAAACCGGAACATTTATCTCTTTAGCCATAATTTTCAGATTTCGCGTTATTTCAGAGATTTCCTGAACGCGGTTGTCTATGCGTCGTGCACTTGCCATCAACTGTAAATAGTCTATCACCACTAGGTCAACACCCTTAAGACGACGCAACTTTGCCTTCATTTCCGGAACCGTAATTCCCGGAGTATCATCAAAGTATAACTGAGTTTTTGAGAGAATGTCGCCAGCTTCTATAAGCCTAATCCATTCGTCCTCAGCAAGTTTTCCAGTACGAAGCTTCACACCTCCAACCATCGCTTCAGTTGACAATAATCTAGACACAAGTTGTTCTTTTGTCATTTCGAGAGAAAAAAATGCTACACGTTTCTGTGCGTTAACTGCGACATTTCTTGCAATATTTAGTGCAAAACTCGTTTTACCCATACCAGGTCTTGCTGCTAACAAAATGAGATCTGATCTATTCAATCCAGTAATAGTATTATCAAGATCAGAAATTCCTGTTGGGATACCTTTGTACATATTATCCTCATCTGAATTTAACATATCTAATCTATCAAATGTTTGCATAATAACTTCGTTTATGCGCTGAAGGCCCTGCATATTTTTCCCCTGACGAATATCAAATATGCTTTGTTCCGCCGAATCAAGTAGTAAAGTCGCATCAGTTGACTCACTTGCAGCTCCTTCAATTATATTTCTCGATGCTATGATTAACATACGTATATCATACTTATCACGTACAATATTTGCATATACTTCTACATTCGATATTGATGGTACAATCTGAGCCAATTGCAAAAGATACGATTTCCCATTTGTTTCATCAAATTCTTTGCTTTTTTTTAACTCATCTAATAACGTAATAAAATCTATTGCTTTTCCTAGTGTGAACATGTCTATCATAGCAGCATAAATCATCTTGTGCATCGTTAAGTAAAAATAATCTGAATTTGGAATTATCTCTGCAATTCTGTCGATGCATGATGAATCTAATAAAATTGCCCCTAATACGGCTTGTTCTGCCTCCGCACTAAACGGAAGTTTTAATCCATCGTAGCCAGATGTTACGTTCAATTCGGCCATATGTACAATACATCCTTTCCTTTGCCTACATGCAATCAGCTTATGACTGTGGCTCTACCATTACCTGAATGTTCGCAATAACGTCTCTGTGTAATTTTATAGAACACATGTATCCTCCGAAATTTTTTATGTTGTTGCCCTGAATTTTTATTTTATGCTTATCTACTGAAATTGAATAATTTTTGGCTATTTGCTCAGCTATCTCCTTTGATGTAACTGATCCAAAAAGTTTACCATTAGAACCCGCTTTTGCAAAAATGTGTATCGTCTGACCCTCTAGTTTAGATTTTGTTGAATCAGCTTTTTCTTTTTCAATCTTTTGACGATACTCCTCTGATTCTTTAGCAGCTTTTACGTCTGCAACTGCTTTTGCGTCCGCTATTTTCGCTAAATTTTTCGGAAATAGAAAATTTCTCGCATATCCATCCGATACGTTTACTATCGTACCTTTTTTTCCTTTGCTTTTTACATCTTCTAATAATACTACTTTCATTTCTTGCGCACAAAAAATGTGCTACCTCCAATCATTGCTTTTAAAAATATTATACTACATTTTATACCGATTAATCAACCTACTTTTTTTGAAATTCCACATTTTTCATAGCCAACTAACCATACAACAGAAAATCAGTTTTACCTCATATGATATCGAAAATATAAGAGCAAATTCATCCAAACCTTAGGAATTCATATTTAATACTAACAATAGTTATCAAATACAACTCTGTTACATCACAGAAACTAACAAAAAATTTCACGTTTTATATAATTGTTTTAATTACAAAAAAATCACCTCCTCAGTAACATACTAAAGAAATGATTTATATACTAACTTTTTCTTTTAACTCTGAATATAGCCCCAGATTGTATAATTTTATCTGATTTAACTTTAATCTTTTGCATCGCATGTGGAGCTACACTTATCTCATTTCCAAATTCATCATACATATGTTCAACTACTATGTCATATGGTTTTTTCATGGGCTCCAATACATTTAGTACGTCCCCCTTGTAGAATCTATTTCTTTGTGTCATATAAATAAATCTATTTTCCGTTTTGTCGCATACAGCAACTACATCATATTCCCTAATATATCCTCCATTGCTATACACCTGTCCAGGTTCATCGCCAAAGAAAAATCCTGTACTATATTCACGATGACTGATTTTGTTAACTTCATCAGCTATCCAATCATCAAGTTTAAAATTCTCACCCTTCTCCAATGATTCTATGTACCTGTTCAAAGCACTCTTATATGCATTAGTGATCACCGAAACATAATATGCAGACTTTGCTCTTCCCTCTATCTTCAAACTTGTAACTCCAGCTTTAACGAGTTCAGGTATATGTTGAATCATACACATATCCTTTGAGTTAAAAAAGTACGTACCAGTTTCATCTTCTTCGATTGGATAATAATTGCCGGGTCTATTCTTTTCTGTCAATGCATATTCCCATCTACACGGTTGCGCACAATCACCTCTATTAGCATCTCTTCCTGTTAAATACGCCGAAATCATACAACGTCCTGAAAATGACATACACATAGCTCCATGAACAAATGCCTCTATTTCCAAACTATTCGGAGTTTTTGCCCGAATACATTCAATTTCCTGCAACGACAACTCTCTTGCTAAAACTACTCGACTTGCACCTAAATCATAAAGTCTTCTTGCTGCTGCATAATTGGTAATTCCAAATTGAGTAGATACATGTATGTCAACATTTGGAGCATATTTTTGTATTAACGCCATAACCCCTATATCCGCTACTATAAAAGCGTCTATGCCACATTCGCCTGCATATTGCACAAATTCAGGTAACCTATCTAACTCATCATTTCTGACCAAAGTATTGCAACAAAGATAAACCTTTACTCCATTATCGTGTGCGTAGTTTACAGCTATTTTCAATTCTTCATTTGAAAAATTTGAAGGATTCGTGCGCATACCGAATTCTTTTCCTGCAAGATACACAGCATCTGCACCAAAATGCACAGCCGCAAGAAGTCTTTCCATATCCCCAGCCGGAGATAATACTTCAATTAAATTAAAATTCATTACAATAACCCCGCCTTTTTTAAATTTCCTGAATGTTCAGAAAATGTTTTTGCATAATACGCATTACCATCAGCATCGTGGCAAAAGAAATAATAATTAGTTTTATTTGGATTAAGCACTGCATTTATAGCTTCCATACCTGGACTGCATATCGGACCAATTGGCAAACCTGCATATTTATATGTGTCATATTTTCCATCAAAGTTTTTTAAAATATCGCTTGGAACAGAACTTTTGGTACGATATGGGTACCATGTTGTCGAATCCATAGATAAAAGTGTCATTCCAGCATCACCATACTGGCTGACCCCTCCATTACTCTCAGTTTTTAAGCGATTGTGCAAAACTGAAGAAACATTATACATATCTTCGTTATTGGCAGCTTCTGACTGTACTATTGACGCTAAAGTCATAACTTCATTTAATGTCATTCCAATACTTTGTGCTCTTTCATTTACATCTACTTTTTTGTCAAATCCGCTTACATTTCTTTTAGTAAATAATTTGTCCTCACACACTCCCAAAATTCTAGAAATAACTCGTGATGCTTTTTGGTCCTTATAAAATTCGTACGTATCTGGAAACAAATATCCTTCTAATTTATAACACCTATTTTTTGATTCACCCAGATCTGCAATAAATTTAAAATCTTCATCAAAACCATTTGAATTACACGCCGCAATAAATTCATCCTTATCGCAAACATTATTTTCATCTAAAAGCTTCGCACATTCAAGCACACTAAGCCCCTCAGTTATGGTCACCTTTGTCAAATCTTTATCAAGCCTATTGGAATTAGACTGTATATAATTTATGATTGCCTCATAATCCAAATTTGTTTTTATTTCAAAACTACCTGATATAAAATTTCTCGATGAACCTCTTAGTATAGAATACATCTTGAAGAAATTTTCATACTTTATCACACCATTTTCTTTCAGCACTTTCACAGTACCTTTGAAACCAGATCCCTTAGGTATCTCAATTATTACAGTTTCGTTTGGCCTGTCAATTGCAAGTATATCACTAATCCCTGCAATAACAAATCTAATCATAAGCGCACTCAAAACTACAACTAATACAATCCACATTCTTTTAAAAAACTTTATATTGCTCTTTTTTATATCTAAAACACTTACTTCATTTATTTGTTTAGAGTTATTATACCCCTGATCCATAAATAAAAAATCCTTTCATTATTTCAATTACATAATATAAATTTTCTCTCTGTAACTACAAAATCCATTTTTTTATCAAAATTATCATGCGGTAAACTTAATTCAACGCAACAATCCATACATATCCCTATTGACACTGTGTGAACTTCACTAAGAAATCTATCATAGTATCCTTTTCCATACCCCAATCGATATCCCAATTCATCAAAAGCTAGTCCAGGAACAATGCAAATACTATCAAAAAAAGTACTTACTTCCATACAGTAGTCCATAGGTTCTAACAATCCAAAATATCCACGATTCAAGTCATCCATTGTCTTAACAAGGTAAAATCTCATATTTCCATTCAAATCCAAGCATTTAGGAAATGCTAACAATTTACCGTCTTGTAAAGCTTTTCTAGCAAACTTATTCATACTCAACTCTTTATCCCTAGCTGCATACAAAAGTATTAATTTCGCACTTACATACTCATCCATCATAAGTAACCTTGATTGTATTATTGAAGATATTTTTTTATTTTCATCATCAGAAATTTTTTTTCTAATAAACTTGTACTTTTCTCTCAAAAATTCTTTCATCATTCCATCGTTAATCCAATATACGGATCCTCCATTTCCGGAACTTGATCTAATTCATCAACTGGTAGCAGCATGCCATAGTCCGATACTACCCCTGTTTTCCCAAAATACGAATGCATTGCGCTAGTTCTAAAAAGGTACATTTCACAATTTGCTCTTGCTATAATATTTGCCATTAAATTTGAAAAATCTGATTCAAGTACAGCCAATTCTTTTACAACCAAACAATTATTTTCGAGTTTAGAGCACATTGCATAACCACGTTCACTGTAAATCATAAATCCTTGCCTTAAATTATTTAGAAGAATAGAATATTCAAAATGATTTTTATTCCAGGACACATTTCCGTCAAAATTAAAACTTTTTTCTCGAATCTCATGTGCTTCATCTATGTTCAACACAACTGATGTATTAATTTGCCCACCCTTCGCATATCGTTCAAGATCACTTCGCAAAATTAAACATTCACGTTTCTTAAAAAATTTACAAAATCCGCGATTACCATAAAACTTATATAAATCTTTCGTTTGAGGCAATAGAAACAAATACTTACATTTTTTGCGTTTAGCTATCTCACGAGCATACATAAGAAGTTCTGTCATTACTCCATTGCTCCTATACTTAGGCAAAGTCCCAGCAGAATAGATATAATATGCTGGAATTTTTCTTTTCTTAAAACAAATCTCTGAATAAAAAAGATACAATGCGGATATGATTTTACCATCACAAACTGCAATCAAACAATTTTCATATTCTACTCTTTCACGAAAAAATGCATCCATTATTGCATCAGGATTCATTTTAAAAGATTCCATTAAAACATCCTTTAACTCTATTCGCATTTGTTTATTTGCTGTTTTGATTTCATACACGCCAACTCACCGTCCCCTGGAAAAATTATTATTCAGTCAAAAATACACTTAGAATTGATTTATGCTATTCCATAGCCAAACCAAGGTATGGATCTTTTGCACTTACAATATTTTCATGACCGTCAACGCATAAAATCATACCTTGATCAGATACCACACATTGCTCTGAGAAAAAGCGTTGACATTGGCTTGTCCTAAAAATATACATATCACAAATTACACTCTCATAAATATTCGTCATTAAATTACAAAAATCATTTGGTAACACTGCCAACTCACTAATATACACACAATTATTTTCAGGTTTAGAACACATTGCATAACCGTTTTCACTAAGGATCATAAACCCATGAGAATTCTCATTTAAAAACACAGAATACTTAAAATGCTTATTATCCCACAATATGTTACCATCATTTGAAAAACAAACCTTTCGAATTTGATTATATTTTTCACTCGAAAGATCAAATCGCACATTCATAGTCCCATTTTTTGAATACTTACTCAACTCAGTCCTAGAAATCGAATACTCACACTTTTTAAAGAATCTACAAAAGCCTCTCTTTTCATAAAAAGTATAAAGTTTTTCTGTCTGTGGCAATAAGAACAAATAATCAATATTTCTCTGTGCCGCTACTTTACGTACTTGATTCAGTAGCAACGTAACAAATCCCTTATTTCTATACTCTGGCAAGGTTCCTACAGCATAAATGTAATATGCCGGTATTTTCTTTCCATTCAAACAAATTTTTGCACAAAAGAAATACAATGCTGATACCACCCTATTTTCATCCAAAACCACTAAACAATTGTCATATGATACACATCTCTCAAAAAAAGCATTTACTATATCACTTGAATCTAGTGGAAATGCTCTCTTGTAAAGATATTTCAATCCGTTTTCCATATATGGTATTGCAAACTTAATTTCATACATAAATTCACCTATTAAAACTATTTTTCAATAGCGTCATACATTACTTGCAAAGTCACCGGATGATAAGATAGCTTTGCTTTACGCAAACCTTCTATTCCAAGATCCTCCTCAAGATTTACAAATTTATATTCTACTAATTCATTTTTCACAAATTGATTTCTTATCATCGCAAAAGCACCAACATACTCAGATAAAGCTTTTTCAAAGTGCACATCAAAAACTTCATCATTTAATTTTTCACCTATTGTAAAGGCAATAGGTACATGATTTGCATAAAGAATACCACCCAACAAACCAAGTTCCTCAAAGTTATCAAAAGCACAGTTCAGTGCAATTTCCTCGTCTACATAACCATGAGCATCACTCCAACGCTTCGAAATTCCCCTACACAAATTCAAATTTTCACTCGTAATACCCTCATACGACCAGTCATAAGACTTTTCAAACCTAGAAATAAAATTTCGTTTACTGTGATATTTTTTGCCACAAAGCTCTGCTAAATCACTAACATTATAAATGTAATTAAAACTGTCTCTAACTTCTATAAAATCAAATACACCTGGAAAAAGGTTTTCCATTATGTGCATTTCATCTTCCGTAATACCAGTAAATTTTAACTTTTTGCCCTTATCATGTGATTCCCTTAATAAAAGGTCAATTGCTTTTTTCTTATCGCCATCGCCCAAAGGAAACGAATATGCTAAATCCAGTTTTTGATAACATCTGAACAAAGTGTCGTCACAAATACAAAATGATACATCAAAAACATCTTTCCACAAAAACATCGTACCAAAGGCATCCGATGGCCTAAACTTATCGCCTTTTTGTAAAAATGGTTCTATGACATTTTTATCTGAAAGGAGAACTTTTTTAAAAGTTTCCACTTAAAATCACCTCTTTTGCAAAATTAAACACATCCTCACAAATATCATCTCGAGATCGCATAATTCCGTTTTTCATGCAATTGATTTTAAACCAACCAAGTTTCTTTACTGCATAATCCGCTGCTAAATAACATTTTTCCAAAAAAGCAATATTTTTCTCATGTAAGTCTTTTTTTTCTTCACAACCATCATATCGCTTTCTCATCAGACTCTGGGAAACATCAATCGGAACGCTTAAATACACAACAGCATCTGACATAGGAAGCCCTAATTTTATACACTCGTAATCCAAACACCATTTGATAAAGTTATCCCACTCATCACGTGGCAATTTTCCCATCTGATAAACGATATTAGAAGAAATATATCTGTCCGCTACTATTATCTTACCTGAATTATAATATTTCTTCCAGGATTTCATGTAACTTGCGTACCGATCAATAGCAAAAAAAGACGACGCCGCATATGCATTAACGTCGCTTGGCTTTTCTCCAAATTCCGAATTAAGGTACATTTTAACAAGCGTTGACGATGGTTGGTCATAATCGGGGAAACTTACATATTTTGCGTTGATACCCATACTTGCAATTTTTTGTTCTAACAATTTAGTTTGGGTAGCTTTTCCACTGCCATCAAGCCCTTCTATTGTTATAATTTTGCCACGTTTATTCATCAAATCAACCACCATTCTTTTTCTATCAAAACTTATACACTTCTCTACTTGTCCAAAACAAACTTAGATTCACTAAGCTCAGGGTACCCAAAGTCCAAATCAAGAAAACCACCGTGAATTAATTCTAACTTTCCAGCAATATGAGATTCAGAAAATTTTGATCCATTTATAATAGTATTGTTCCCACTTAAGAAAAAGTCATAAACACAATTTTTCCCAACATCATCCCAAGTAAGATCAATTGCATACCAATTTCCATCATCCATCTTCACTTCATTCCAAGCATGATTTCCAACCGCATCCTCATTTTCCGCATACCCAGAGACGATAATACATGGAATTTTAGCTTTATCACATAATATCTTCATTGCTTTTGCATATGCTTCACATACACCTTCACTCATATTTTTATTTCCATCATAACTTGGCAAAAAAACATCTGCAGCTGTCTGATCATACTCTGAACTGTAATCATCGCGGTATTCTACATCCTTGCATAGTTTATCGTGAAAACTTTTAACTTTTTCATAATTAGTTGTTTTGCCAAAAATGCACTTTCTATAATATCTATCCGCTGCTTTTAAGAAACTCACTCGTTTATTCGGAGTCACCTTATCCCAATAACTTGCTTTTATTTTTACATTCATTGACGCAGTACCAAAATTTTTACCATCAATTGATTTTACGTCACTCATTGACAAAGAATCATCACAACCATATAATTCTTTTATCCAATAGTATTGCGGATGATCATACACGAACGCATCAAAAATCCGATTTAATTCCCGCGTTACAGCTCTTTGACCGTTTGAAGTAAGGGTTCTTTCATTATCACACTCAATCAATTTCATTTCAAAGCAATAATCACTTTGTTCGCCAAGCCCTCTATCAATTGTTACACTAACGTAATTTTGGTCATTAATCGCAAGTTGATTTTTTTTGCACATGCATTCAATAGCATCATAACATTTTCTTGAATTTTCGTTCAGTTGTTCTCTAAACAACCCCGTCTCATAAGAACAATTTAAATTGGTCTGCGCCGCTGAACAAGGACTTAACCACATCACAAACAAAATTAAAATTAATACCTGTCTACAAAGCAAAACATATTTTTTCATAAAAAATGCCTCCTATTAATTAATTTTAATTTTAGCGGCACAAACACTTACTCATCGTAAACAAACGAAATTCTCATAAATCACACATACCAGAATTTTTCTAATTATCACTAATTTAAAATACTTGCACATCGTGCACACACGTCGGGATATTTCTCATTCATTCCAACTGTTTCACTGTAATTCCAACATCTTTGACATTTTTGTCCTTTTGCGCGCTTGACAGTAATCGAAAGATTCGGTAAAGTTTCACACTGAATTTCTCCATCGTTTCCATTTATAATATCCACTTCTGAAGTTATCAAAATATGACCTAAATCCTCTTTTGTCGACTGCATAAAGTCATATAACTCACTTGTACAGTGTAACTCAACACTTGCTTCTAACGACGATCCTATCAATTTTTCTTTACGAGCAAGTTCCAGCACCTTTGAAACATTCTCACGAATTAAATGTAATTTGTTCCAACGTTGCTTAAATTCATCATCACACATTACATCGCAATTTTTTCTAATATCATTAAAAATAACGTGTGAGTTATCACAATCTTTGCCGTGTGGCATAAACGACCAAATTTCCTCAGAAGTATAAGCGAGAATTGGAGCAATAATTCTCGTCATTGTGTCTAAAATTATAAACATTGCAGTTTGTGCAGCACGTCTGGTATGGCTGTTGTTTTTTTCTACATATAAGCGATCCTTCAATACATCTAAGTAAAAGTTTGACATATCCACCACACAGAAATTATGAATGCCATGATATACTTGGTGAAATTCAAATTTTTCATATGCGTTTATTGATTTTTCACTTAATTCTCTTACCATACAAAGAGCCCATTTATCTATTGGTTCGATCTCATTCAAATCTATCATATCAGTATCCGGACTAAAATCATTCAGATTGCTTATAATAAATCGAGCCGTATTTCTGATTTTCCTATATGATTCCGATAATTGTTTCAAAATATCTTCAGATATTCTAATATCTGAGTGATAATCAGACGAAGCTACCCACAATCTCAAAATATCAGCACCATACTTTTTGATAACTTCATCTGGAGCAATTCCATTACCAAGTGATTTTGACTGTTTGTGGCCTTCACCATCCACAACCCAGCCATGTGTTACAACATTTTTATACGGAGCACCTTTGCCCATAGCCACTGAAGTTAGTAAAGATGATTGGAACCAACCTCTATATTGGTCCGCACCTTCCAAATACAAGTCAGCCGGAGATGATAGGTAATCGCGTTTCTCACATACAGCTTCATGTGACACTCCTGAATCAAACCACACATCCATTATGTCTTTTTCCTTCTCAAAATGTGTTGACGAACATTTACTGCATTTCGTACCAACTGGTAAAAGTTCCTCAACTGACTTTATAAACCATGCGTCAGACCCTTCTTTTCTGAAAATGTCGGCAATTGTAAACATAACATTTTTATCAATAAGCGGTTCGCCACAGTCTTTACAAAAGAAAATCGGAATTGGTACTCCCCATTTTCTCTGTCTTGAAATACACCAATCTTTTCTATCACGCACCATTGCGCTTATTCTATCTTCACCCCACTTAGGAATCCAATTTACACCTTTTATCGCTTCAAGTGCAGCTTCTTTAAAACTGTCAATTGAACAGAACCATTGTTCAGTAGCCCTAAATAAAATTGGTTCTTTGCATCTCCAACAATGTGGATATTGATGGATAATTTTTTGTACAGCAAATAAATTACCAGTTTCTTTTAAGTGGTCAGCTATAGGTTTGTTTGCATCTGACGTCTTCAACCCTTTAAATTCGCCTGCTTCGTCAGTTAACACTCCATGTGAATCAACAGGTACAATAATCGGAATATCTTTGTAATTTTTACAAACTTCAAAATCCTCCACACCATGACCCGGAGCTGTATGAACACATCCTGTACCAGATTCGAGGGTCACATGATCACCTACAATAACGACCGACTCTCTATCTAAAAATGGATGTTTAGTCGTCATATACTCAAGTTCCGAACCTAACAGTGAACCCAAAACTCTGTAATTTTCTTTACCAGCCGCTTTCATTGCTTTGTCGTACAACTCACTTGCCATCACATAATATTCCCCATCGCATTCTACAACACTATATTCAAATTTTGGTCCCACACATATTGCAACATTTCCAGGTAAAGTCCACGTTGTAGTAGTCCATATCACAAAATACGTTTTACCAAGGTCAATTCCCATTTTAGACAATTTTCCTAAATCATCTTTTACTGCAAACTTTACGTAAATAGAATAGCATGGGTCTTCAGAATACTCAATTTCCGCCTCAGCAAGAGCTGTTTCGCAATCAGGACACCAATAAACTGGTTTTAAACCTCTATATATATGTCCATCGCAAGCCATTTTTGCAAAAGTTTCTATCTGAACCGCCTCAAACTCTTTTTGAAGTGTAATATACGGATTTTCCCATTCACCCAAAACTCCAAGGCGTTTAAATTGCTTTCTTTGGTCATCTATGTAAGACAGAACAAAGTCTCTACAGATTCTACGAAGCTCAATATCAGTCATACTTTTAGCTTTTTCCACACCAGCTTTTTTACGCGCTTTAAGTTCAGTCGGCAATCCATGCGTATCCCAACCTGGAACAAAAGGTGCTTTAAATCCACTCATGTTTTTATAGCGCACTACAAAATCTTTTAATATTTTATTCAGTGCGTGTCCTAAATGTATATCTCCATTTGCATACGGAGGTCCATCGTGCAATACATACAATGGTTTTTCATTATTTTTCTTCATGAGCTGTTCATAAAGGTCTTCATTTTCCCACTGAGTAAGCATTTCAGGTTCGCGCTTTGGCAAAGCAGCACGCATAGGAAATTCTGTTTTTGGTAGATTAAGTGTATCGTTATAGTCTTTTTTATTTTCTGTACTCAAGATTTATCCGCCTCTCTATAAAATATTCACCTAAAAAAATATAGCAATGAGCCAGCACTTAATGCGTCGGCTCACTTTTTTATGTCTATGTAATAGCATCTTATGTACTCACATTAAAAATACACTCCACTATTTTCGAGTTCATCTAAAAGATCATCGCCCGTCAAGTCAACATTATATGGAGTAATGATAAAAGTACACGTTGCTATCCTTTTAATTTTTCCACTTATAGCATATGTAACACCGCTTAAGAAATCAACTATTCTTCTAGAAACTTCCTTGCTAGTATTCTCAAGATTCAATACAATAGTATGTGTCTTTAAGAGTTCATCCGCAATAGTGCGCGTTTCTTCACCAAAACTTTCCGGTTTAAACAAAACAACCTGCAACTGTGCTGTTGTATTAATATTAACTACTTTATTTTTGGGGTACGCACCTGGTCGTCTAATCGCAGATCTTCTTTCATTTGAGTCGTTTGTATCTACATCTTGAGATTCGGCACGACTTTCCTCGTAACCGTAATCTTCATCTTCATACTCATCTTCTGGTGGAATCCACATATTCTTTAATTTTTGAACTAAATTGCCCATACTACATCCTCCTACTTTAAAATTCGTCTATAACAAAAGTTTTTTTGTATTAGGCCATAATATAATTATCCACAAAAACACCTCAAAAGTCAAGACCCTAAGGCGATCTATTTGAAAAAAATATTTTGACCAAAAAAACTAATTCTAAAAATAAACTATCATGATTTTTATTATAATTCAATTTATGAATATAATCAATTGACGCTTTCATGAAAATCACAAGTAATAATTTCTTTTTTTATTAACTTTTCATCTTTTTATTTTCAAATTTTCTCCCTCCTACTGCAACTCTATCATAAAGTTGTAAAGAATCATCTGCAAACAAATCTTCATCTGGCACACTTGTACATATCACAAAGCTATCACTACAAAAAAGTGGTTCTATCTGTCTAAACTCAAGGTCTGCACCATTCATCACGTACACGCCGGGCACACTCCTGGTAACTATATCTTCTGTGCCATTGTCATTTTTCACTGTTTTACTAATTTTCTTTTCACAAAATGCACTTTTTTGAACTCTAAATCCATCAAATGTATTGCAGATGATTTTCGCTGTATCGTAATTTCTCGCTGCTAACACATCACTACTTATTTGATCGCACTTCAATACCAAAACTATATCATCATCAGAATTTTCATTTACCGATACAATCTTACATTCAATTGGCACTGGAGATGCTGTATACAGGCAAATCCTCACATTTTCATATTGTTTTATTTTTCCGACATCTTCTCTAGAAATATTACATGCCACATACCAATTGTAACTCGATACTATCTTTCCAACGGAATTTTCATTTACAGGTCTGCGACTCGCTATACGTTCTCTCAAACTTAGCGCTGTCAATGAACATAGTTCATCTTTAGAAACAATATTTTCATATCCATCCAAATTTTTCATAAAATAACCCGAACATGGTGCCTTAACTTCCGATAAAACATTAGATGAAAAACTTTCATACTTTTTTCGTTCATCATAAAGTTCTTTTATTTTATTTTCTAAATTATCCGATTCACCTGTAGTAACACACTTTTTGCTTAACAAGTATTGCATCATTTTACCATCATTAACTGCCGACTCATAATCACGCTTATTCAAATCCAGAACCATGTTACGTAATTTATGACAAATTTGTTTGTCAATAGATTCTGGAGTAGTTGAGGCAGCAAGCATTCCAGAAAACGTTTGTTTTAATTTTTCAATTTCTTTATCAATTCTGCTCAACTTACTTTGATTTACCGCAGCCTCCTGATCGCCATAAAAAGCCACAATTGGTTCATCTACATAAACTCTATCGCCACTTTCAATCAAATACGAAGCAACTCCAGAAAAATTACCATCCGGTAAAATCATTTCATCCCGAACCAAAAGCACATCTCGTATCTGAATAGTATCATCAAAACTTCCAGAATATGCAATTTGCGTTTCAACAGAAGATTCCATTTTTTTCTTCACATTAAAAAAAATCATTGCCAATACAACTATTACACACGTACATATTAAAATTTTTTTCTTTGATCCTTTCACATCAAATCCCCCAAACTACACTCATCTTTATAAATCCAATTTATTTTATCATTTTTACGAAACCAGGTAAGTTGACGCTTCGCATATCTTCGAGAGGAACGCTTTATATTTTCAACGGACTCTTCAAGAGTACATTTTCCATCAAAATATTCAAATAGTTCTTTATACCCTATAGCTCCTTTGGCCGTATCACTGAGTTGCATTTTATAAAGTTTTCTCGCCTCATCTAAAAGCCCTTTTTTCATCATCAAGTCAACTCGTTTGTTGATTCTATCGTATAAAATGTCTCTATTTTTATATGTAATTCCAATTATATTTGCGTCGTATTTTGGCTCTTTCAGCAAAGAAAGCCTTTTTTGTTCAGTCATAGTGATACCATTAGTTTTGTAAAATTCAATTGCCCGTATCACTCTTTTTTCATTATTGGGATGAACACGTGCAGCATACTCAGGATCAATTTCTTTTAATTCATCATAAAGTTTACTTACCTTTCCTTGATTCACCATTTTTTGCAAACTTCGCCTCAAATCAAAATCAACCTCATTTTTAGAAAAATCTATACCATTAAGCAATGAATCTACATAAAGGCCCGTACCTCCACAAACGATTGGAAGTTTACCTTTTTCAGTTATTTTGCTAATACACTCGTTTGCTAAATCAACAAACTCTGCAACGCTAAAATTTTCACTTACACTAACTATTCCTATTAAATGATGTTGTATATTTTGCATTTGTTCTTTTGTTGGTTTAGCCGTTCCAACATTCATTTCTTTATAAATCTGCATAGAATCCGCTGATATTACTTCACCATTATTTTTTTTTGCAAATTCCACTGCAAAATCTGATTTACCAGCTGCCGTAGGCCCTACTACAACACAAATTTTTGGTTTTGCCACTATATTTCACTTCCCAAATATTTATTTTTCACCTTGCTATAATTTCTTTTCCATTATAATCTATATAAGTTTATTATAAAAGAAGAATCCTTTGAAGTCAACAGGTAAGCAATTCAAAAATCAACCTTCGACAAAGTTTTTGTGGTATATACTGTATAATTGCTGTATAATAAATTCAAGAAAGGATTTTTCACAATGAAAACCAAACTACTAATAACATTACTTACATTAATAAATTTTTCTAACATTGATACAGTTCATGCCACTGAACCTGCTAGTCAAAACATTGAAATCCCTATTCCAGAATCCCCTAAATTAAAACTCATCCCTGATCCAATAGATTACATTGAATACCTGGATCTACTCGATGTTGAACTTTATAAATTAATCATTCAACCCGATTAACAATATTCGATAATTTATATCAATATTATACCAGTTTTTCAAAAATAAACTAAATTTACTTTTTTTATGTAAAAAATTCTATGTTTTAAATATTGACATATTTTGATAAATTACATATAATAAAATCACCTTAATTTTTAAAAGGAGGAATTTACTATGGCAGAAGAAAAAAACATACAAAAACTTAGCGATGATTCACTTGAAAATGTAGGAGGGGGATTTGCAGGACGCGACCCGTATACTACCGCGGAGTACAATAAATTCCGTGTAACACATGAACACAATATCTTATCTAAAGATAAATATTTTTTCTATGGCAATCAAATATCTCAAGATGAGGCAGAGACAATAGTCAAAGCAGGTCGAATAAAAGAGAAATATGGCATCAAAAACAAATGAGATGCAGTAGTATCTAATCAGGTTATGAACAAAGGGCCGTAGTCAATTCGATTTTTAAATCGTCTTACTACAGCCCCATTTTTTTGTTTATTTATTAAAACGTTCAGAAAATTCACATTTAATTTGCCTTTTCGCTATAAATTTTATTACGATCCAAGACACGCATAAAACTTGTATCAATGGACTCACAAATGCCATCACCCCTATCTATTTCCACAACATAACTCTTATAATAAATCGCATTATATCCAAGAAGCATCGCTATTAACGAATCATTATTTAGCAACAACGTACTCATTCTATATTTTAAATCTCTGCTCTTTTTAAATAAAGACCTATAACTATCTATATAGCCATCGCTTTTATACTGCTTTTCAATAAAATACTTAATATCATCTAACTCTGATTGATTTATTATATTTAAATCCGATGACAAATGAACCTTGCATACTTTTGAACTATTCTCACAACAATATTTTACATACTTCATACTTTCAAAAGCACAAACACCTAAATCAAATCTTTCCATCGGTAGTTTATTCTTAACTTTTTTATTATTTTCAACTCTATACATTATTTTGGGCGAATTCAATAGAGTATTTTTAACACTATCATTATTGAGTTCATACGATGACAAAATATTATTCATACAACTGCGTACATACCTCAAAAAAAATATATATGAAGGTTTGGCATGCAGTTCAAAAAAGTTTCCTTTAAGTACTTCAAATCCCTTATGCAATTTATCTGCCATAACCTTTTTTCTATTCAAATCAGCCTCGTCCACTTTTATCACAACGTGCATTAAATCATCAAACTTTGTTACTCCTATGTTTTTTCTATATACATAAACTAAGTTACTATTAGAGACATTTAGATGCACAATATTTATACAATTACAAAAAGCAGTATCATCAATATAAGAAACCAATCTTCCTATATTGACATAATCAAGAGAACGACAATCCCTAAACGTATTTTTCTGAATATTTGTAATATTTCCAAGAGAATCTATCATTTCAAGATTTTTGCAACCTTCGAATGCACTTTCACCAATGCAAGAAACATTAATACATCCACTAACGTACTTTAAATTCACACAACGTTCAAACGCATAATCTCCAATTGATTTAACACTGGTTGGCAATTCGATAGATACTATATTTTTAGCACAAAAAGCACCTTCTTTAACACCCACAACTAAATATTTGCCTTGTAGAACTTTTGGAACAACTACTTTTCCAGAAAGCTTGGATGAACATCTAGCAACTTTAGCTGTCATAGAAGTCAAATCAATATCGTACACAATATCGCCATTTTTTATACGTGTACATGATAAATCATCATTTTCGTAGTAAAACATATCATTACGCGCCTCAACTGTAGGAGACATCGAATATCCACCTAAATTTGCATCTTTAAAAATATCGTTCAAGACATATGGATTTTTCACAATAGGCAAGCATGTTCCCGAACTTATTTCTTTTAACTCATCTTCTGACAAAGACTTCTTACTATAAAGTTCCATGATTTTTTCTTCATACATCAAAAATTCGTCTACTGTAAAGTAATAACCTAGATGTGCTGCTATTGGAATGATTTCCTTACGAATGAATATTCTCTTTAATTCTGGAAACAATTTACCTTGACCGTACTTTTTTCGATTATACAATAAAAATTCTACAATTTTACTCTTAGATTGCACTACATTACAAAAAGTTGCAATCTCTTTAAATTTACTGCGATAATACCTATCTTGATTCACACTCCCCACCTTCTCCAATTACAAATTTCATGATAATTATACTATAAAAAAATATTCAAGTCAAGTTTTATATAAAAGATATGGAGTGCATTTTATGTTCAGATATATTAAAGATATATATTGTAATTTTTTTTACAAATCCAATCCTCAGGAATCCGTTTCTGAAAAAAAAATTCCGATCGAGGATTCAATCTCAAAAGTTCTTGTCCACTTTAAAAAGGAATTCCATTCAAGTGCAGATCTAACTATTCGAAATATTGTAATTTCTGACACTAAAATCGCACTTTTCACTATGGAAGGAATGGTAGACAAAAATGTATTATCTAAATCAATCGTGCAACCTATAGTAAGACACACAATTCACAGTAAAAGCGCTACTGAAAAGTACATTGAAATTCGAGATAGTATACTAGAAAGTGTTGAACAAATCGAAGTTTCTTCGTATAATGACGCATTTCAATTACTTATGTCTGGATTTGCACTTTTATTCGTGGATGGAAATCCTTGTATATTGGCAATCGGTGTGCAAGGTTTTAATTTCCGTGGGATTAACGAACCTAGTGGGGAAATGACTCAAATTGGACCTCGAGAGGGTTTTGCCGAACCTATGCGCATAAACATGACTTTAATTAGGCGACGTATGAAAACACCTAACTTGAAATTTGAAACAATGAACGTTGGAAAACAAAGTCACACTGATATATGCCTTTGTTATTTAACTAACGTCGTATCAGAAACAATCCTCAAAGAAGTACGTAAACGTATTTGCGAGATAGATATTCCAAATGTACTTGCATCTGGTTATATTTCCCCATTTCTTGAAGAAAAACAAAACGTCGCTATATTCAGCAGTATAGGTATAACTGAGCGTCCTGATACTGTATGTGGGAAAATTTCAGAAGGACGCATAGCCATACTCATAGACGGAACCCCCAATGTACTTATTGTACCATACCTATTTTCTGAATATTTTCAAGCTGTTGACGATTATTCTGTACGGCCATATTTCGCTACGATAACCCGATGGATAAAATATTTTGCTTTCTTTTCTGCTATTATATTACCAGGTTTGTACGTCGCTGTAGGCTCATTTAATCCTGAAATCTTACCTCAAGAACTCATTACCAAGGTTGCTAAATCCATCACTACTACTCCATTTCCTCTCGCTATCGAAACTCTCCTAACTCACGTAATATATGAAATAATGCGTGAGGCAGGACTTAGGTTACCAAAAGCCCTTGGTCACGCTGTAAGTATAGTAGGAGCACTTGTTATCGGAGAATCCGCTGTAAATGCTGGGCTTATGGGTGCTCCAACTCTAATGGTAGTTGCACTTGCTGCTATTTCTTCATATGTCATCCCATCGTTATATGAACCTATATCATTCCTAAGAATATTGTTTATCATAGTTGGCGGATTATTTGGTATGTGGGGGATAACCCTTCTATTTTGTGCTATTTTAATTAATATTTGTTCAAAAAACAACTTCGGTATACCATTTAGTGCACCCATTTCACCATTTAGATTTTCTGACATGAGAGATGTATTGATACGCACTAGTTGGAAATTCCTTTCCAAAAAAAATGATCCTATTCAATCTATGCCAGGGTCTGAAATTAAATAAAGGTTCACAGAAAACTCTCAACCTGTGTATACTATGTATATAGCATTAACTGATCACTATATTTTTTCTTTTGTAATCTTTTTATTACCCTTGAAATTTTAAGTCAATGCTAAAAATTTACTTACATTATAGCAAAGGCAGATGAGTTGTAATATGGAACAAAATGAATTTGAGAAATTAAAAAATAAATACATGCTGGAAATGCAAAATTTAATAAAAAATAACGGTCCCACACAACCATATACTTTAAACTCAGAATTTACACATCCAGAAGATATTGTTGACCCTGACCCCAGTTCCAATTACGATGAATTTTTACAGGAAAATCAGGGTGAGGGTACCTTGAAGGTGAAAGTAACTACTGCAAAATCCGCTATGCCAATGTCTAACGTTCGTATTGTAATAAGTAAAGACATCGGAAATAAAGAAACGGTCTTTTATTCGCTGTTTACCGACCAAAGTGGCATTATTGACAATATGTCACTCCCTGCTCCTATAAGAGAATATTCTGATTCACCAGATAGTAAATTTCTACCCTATACGATATATGACATTTCACTATATATTAATGAAACTGAATTACCACTTAAAGAAACGGTAGAAATATTTGACGGAGTAAAATCCATAAAGAATGTGGAGGTTGTCCCTATTGTCTAGTACATCATCTAACTCAAATAGTTCCGGCGCAAACCTCCCAACTATTCCTGAGTATATAACCGTACATCTCGGCGCTCCTGATGAGGATGCACCTAATGTCGCCGTTTCATTTATCGATTACATCAAAAACGTCGCTTCTAATGAAATCTATCCAACCTGGCCCGAAAATGCTCTTCGTGCAAATATTTTAGCAATTATAACATATACCTTAAATCGTATATACACAGAATGGTACAGATCTGCTGGGTATGATTTCGATATAACTTCAACCACGCGATATGATCAGCAGTACTCTCCTGAAAAGGAAACTTTTGATATAATTGATAAGCTTGTTAATGAACTCTTTAATGAATACATTGTAAAAGAAGGTCAAGTAAATCCGTACTTTACCCAATATTGCAGCGGTACTACTGTTACTTGCCCCGGACTATCTCAATGGGGCACTGTTTCACTTGCCGAACAGGGTCTTACTCCATATGAAATATTGCAAAATTATTATGGTGACAACATTAACATTATCTACAATACACCCGTAACACAAAAGGTTTCATCTTATCCTGGTTCAGAACTATACGTAGGACGATATTTAGAGGCTATTAGACTTATGCAGCGCGAACTTAACCGTATCGCTGAAAATTATCCAGCCATACCTACTATCCCTGAAACTACCGGATTATATGACATAAACACCGAAAATTCTGTAAGAAAATTTCAAGAGATTTTCGATCTGCCTGTTACCGGAATCGTTGATGAAGCTACATGGTATAAAATACGGTTCATTTACAATAACGTAAAAAGCCTCTCCGAACTTAATTCTGAGGGAATCCGACTCGAGGAGGTAGACCGTATATTTAAAAACGCACTCGAACCAGGAGATGAAGGAGATTATGTTAAAGTAATTCAGTATTACCTTGATATAATTGGCTTTTTTAATCAAAACATACCTGTAGTAGCTATCGATGGATATTATGGTGACGAACTTCGCGATGCCGTATATACATTTCAGAAAGAATACGGCCTACCTATTACCGGTATCGTCGACAGGGATACATGGAACCGAATTTCTTTTGTTTATAGCAACACCATAAGGAATTTACCCCAGCAGTATATTACCTTTAGTGAATATATTTTTCCGGGTAGAGGACTCGCTCGTGGTATATCTGGCAGTGATGTAGAAACTTTACAAAAATTCCTATCTTCTATCTCTATAAAAGATCCTAGCATTCCACCCGTCCAAGTTACTGGTACCTTCGATGAAGATACCTACAACGCTGTCCAAGCTTTGCGCACTAAATATAACCTCCCACAAGGTGACGTGGTGGGACCAATAGTATGGGATAAAATCGCACAACTATACCAAGAACTCTAATTATACTTTTACTTATAGCGATATAATGACTACAGATATGCATACACATAACTTTTACATCATAACGAATTATTTAATTAAAATTAAGCTAATTATCACTAGTCAAAAGGTCAGTGGCAAATCACCACTGACCTTTATTACTTCATGTTCAAATATTAGTAATTGTTTTAGCTGTTTTTCTCTCAAATGCTTTAGTTTTCAGGGGAATATGACAAATACATCCCATCAAACTATTCCCAAATTTCCATATAGCAACACCATTAATTAGCTTTAAAATTGTAAATAGGTTTAAGAATATCTATTATATCAACTGTATCACTTATATTGTCTACGATGTCCTCTAACGACTTATACGCCATTGGAGCTTCGTCTATTGTTTTCTCAGATACACAAGTTGTAAAAATTCCATTCATTGACTCTTTAAAATCTGATACGTTTAATATTTTCCTAGCTTTAGACCTGCTCATAAGCCTACCGGCTCCATGAGGTGCTGAATAATTCCAGTCCTCAGAACCTTTACCCCGTCCCAATATGCAACCATCTTTCATATTGATAGGAATAAGTAACAATTCGCCTATTTTAGCTGAAATTGCTCCTTTTCTTACAATATTGGTATCATGTTCTATATAGTTGTGGATTGTCTCGAAATAGTTAATTTTTGAAATATTCATTTTATCAAGAATAATATCGCATATAGTCCTTCTGTTTAAATTCGCATACTCCTGACATATTCTCATATCATGAAGATATTTATCCCTATATTTACCCTCTAAATAACATAATTCTTTAGGTATACTTAACTCTTTGGCATTAAATAACTTATCCAACTCCTTAAGCGTTTTCTGTATTTCCTTTTTACGCCCTGTAGCTTTATATTGAGCGATTATTGACTCTTTTTGTTTAATCAAATCCTCTTTGCCTCGCATAAGTTCGATCGCTAAATTTTGATAATATTCTGCAACCTGTTTACCTAAATTTCGGCTTCCTGTATGAATGATTAAATAATAATCTCCATAACTACTTCTATCGATTTCTATAAAATGATTACCCCCACCAAGTGATCCAATCGCCTTCTCTAATCGTTTTGTACCCTTTAAATCGCGGTAACAATGTAACTCTTTTAATTCATCAAATCGTTTAATACGTCCATCATGTACGTCATATCCACTAGGTATAAACTCATGGATTACTTTATCAAGCTTCTCTAGATCTAACTTAATATTACCTAGATTTACTGTCATCATACCACAACCGATATCGACTCCAACAATATTAGGGATAACCTTATCCCCTAAATCTGCAGTAAACCCAATTACACAACCTTTCCCAGCATGTACGTCTGGCATAATACGAACTTTGCAATCTTTAAACGCTGGCTGATCTAACAACGTGTTTATTTGATCTACCGCATCAACCTCCACATTATCAGTAAATATTTTTAAATTGCTCATTTACTTACCTCCTAAATAAATAGTTATAATCCAAATACAATAACATCCGTTATATTTATACTAATTAAGCCCTCACTCGCACTACTTTGTCGCTATAATTGTAGGGCTATTTTGTACACGCCATTAACATCAATTACAAAAGTTTTTACTAATACTGTGAAATTCGTGCTTTTTTCGTTTTTGCAATTCTAAATATTATTTTACCAAATTTTTTAATCTATAAGTACATTAATTTCATCGCCTTCTGATACCACTTCATTGCCTCCTCTTCGTCTTTTTCCACGCCTATGCCATTTTGCAAACACCAACCTAAACCATTCATCCCCCTTGCATCATCTGCATTGGCAGCTTTTAGATACCATTCAAATGCTATTTTTTCATTTTTAGCTACTCCTATACCATCTTTAAAACATCTGCCCAAACTACTCATAGCAACCGCATTGCCTGCATTCGCAGCTTTAAAATACCATTTTACTGCCTCCTCTTTATCCTTGTCCTCTTCACGCCTCTCAAAAAGACTACCTAAAATTTCCATTGCAGCTGCATCTCCTAGTTCTGCTGCCTTCTGATACCATTCCATCGCCTTTTTCTTATCCTTTGCTACTCCTTCACCATTTGCAAAGCACAAACCTAAATTACACATTGCATCTACATTTCCCAATTTTGCTGCTTTATGATATAATTCAACTGCCTTTACTTCATCTTTAGTTACTCCTCTGCCAACCGCAAAACATGTACCTAAATTAACCATTGCCCCCACATTCCCTAAGCTCATTGCCCTTTTATACCATTCCACAGCTTTTTCTGCATTTCTTTCCACTCCTCTACCAGTATCAAAACGTATACCTAAATTATTCATCGCATTTGCATTTCCTAAAGCTGCTGCTCTCTGCAAACACTCAATTTCTCCTCTTTCACGTTTTACCATTTCCTCTCCTTGAGTACCTTGCAATACCCTCTTATCTGTTTCTACTTTTAATGCTTTTCTACTAGGTTCTTGAACTTCTAGTGTACTTGAAGTTTCTTTTCCCTTTCTACCAATTGTTGCCATCGCTGTTCCTGGCAACATTGCCGTTAACATCGCAATTGTTATCAATTTTTTTAATATACTCATTCTAATTCTCCTTATATAATAAATATAATAGTTTTTATAGTTCTAACTTAGGAACTATAATTAATTGTTTATATGCTATGGATTTATTTTGTTTTCATTCTATTTGATGGTTAAAAAAATAATCCAACCATAATTCCTTTGCGGTTTATTAATTCGTTATATGCCTCACAATGTTTTATTTGAAAAGGGATTATAAGTGTAACAATTAAGCAAAACCGTATTGCTTTTCACATGAAGTATTCTTATAATTTTTATTTAAATCTATGCAACTAATGATAAACACAATTGCTTTTTTATTAACTTTGATAGCAAAGCGTTGCTGACGTATTCACTATTTTAAACACTCTTGATAGTTTCCAATAAACTACCCCATAAAATTAAACATATTTCAAAATATTTGAATAAAAATATGCCTTGAATTCGCAAAATACTACTTTATATAATCTGTTTAAACCTTTACTTGATAATAGCATTATCATTATGTCATAAAATTTCCGCACATCAATCCTCACTGTGAAAGTTTGCCATTATATAAAATAAATACAAACAAGGTAGATGTTTTCACAAATGCCTCCATGTTAATGTCTTGTATAAATATTAAGCCCTACATAAAAACATTATACCATAATGAAAATACATGTTCAGGTCTTAAATCACGCAAGTACGAGACTTTTTATTTCAAGTATGGTTACAATTTCATCCATAGCTTTAAAGATTAGCTTCTATAATACTTACATTTTTTGTATATACACTAATTTAAAAATTTTCGTCCACAAAGGTATATTGCAAACATTAATCTCACAAAATTAACAACGATTTTCAAATGTCATTGCAGCAAAAAAACAGCTGTTTGATTCTGTGATGTTGCAAAAAGTTTTATAATGGATGAAATTGGAACTGAAAGCAAACATATTTATAGATCATCTAGGTACACTATTATATACTAGTGTAGCATCTATTTTTGCTGAACTTGATAACTTTTCAAGAATTGAATCTTATGTCAATCAGAACAATAATCCTTCCATATATCTCCTCAAAGACATTTCCATACTCTTACTACATAAATCTTTCTAAGCAAATTCCCAAACTTTCTGTAGTCATATACCTTATCCATTTTAGCAGATAAAATTTTTCAGAATTTTTCATTTCACCTATCAATTTTTAATAATTAGTTTTATATATAAATATTATTAAGCCAAGGGTTGCCTCATCAATTTGTTTTTCTAAAATCACAATTTAAATCGCTAAATATACTTACATAAATCAGTTATTTTTCACCTCCTATTTCACATCGTAAATCACTAACATCAATCTAGCCTTACACACCACCCCTATTATATAATTTAATTGTATTATATCATATCAAAATTGATTTATCAAATTATTTTCAACAAAACTACATATATTGCATTTTTTTCCAAAAATAAACCTAAAATTGCACATTAAAGCACAAAAATAAACTTCCCTTAAAAATGTATACTTTAAGGGAAGTCAAAAATTCTAAATAAAAATCCTTGCTATATTTGCAACCACAAAACAAACTACTATACCAATAATTGTTGGAAGCACAAAAGATACAGCAGTCCATTTCCAGCTACCAGTTTCTTTTTTTATAGTCCAACATGCGGTGCCGCATGGAAAATGCATTAATACAAAAAGCATAAAGCAAATTGCTGTTACCCAAGTCCAACCGTGATTTAACAAAAGCTGTTGCAATTCATCCAAACTTGACAAACTAAGGATACTTTCTGTATTCATATAACTCATTATTATAATAGGAATAACTATTTCATTTGCAGGAAATCCTAATATAAAAGCCATTAATATAACGCCATCGAGTCCGATCAAATTCGCAAAAGGATCCAAAAAATTAGCACAGTGCATAAGTAAGCTAGTATCACCAACAAACACATTTGACATAATCCATATAAGCACACCTGACGGAGCTGCTACTACAACTGCTCTACCAAGCACATGAAGTGTTCTATCAAAAATAGATCTTACTATCACTTTTCCAACCTGTGGCCTGCGATACGGAGGTAATTCCAAAACAAACGAAGATGGGATTCCTTTCAAAAAAGTTACTGACAGCAATTTTGACACTGCAAGTGTAATAATTACCCCAAGAACAATTATAGCAGTCAGAAGCAATGCTGATAAAAGAGAAACTGCCCCAGTTGACGCTAATGTTCCCACAAAAAAAATTGAAATTATCGTAATAAGAGATGGAAATCGACCATTACATGGCACAAAGTTATTAGTTAATATTGCAATTAATCTTTCTCTCGGAGAATCAATTATCCTACATCCCGTAACACCACAAGCATTGCACCCAAATCCCATACACATTGTCAAAGCCTGTTTACCATGGGCCCCAGACCGTTTAAAGTACTTATCCATATTAAAAGCTATCCTTGGAAGATACCCAGAATCTTCAAGTAAAGTAAACAGTGGAAAAAATATAGCCATAGGAGGAAGCATTACCGAGACAACCCATGCAAGCGTTCTATACATTCCAGACACCAAAATTCCATCAAGCCATGCTGGGGCATTAATCCACGCAAAAAACTCATGTAATTTATCTTCGATTCCAAAAAGCAAATTTGATATAAGATCAGATGGGTAATTGGCCCCCACAATAGTAAGCCAAAATATTACACCAAGCAATAGAATCATAACTGGTATACCAGTTGTTTTTGATGTTAAAAATTTATCTATTTTTCTATCCTTTTCGTAATATTCCTCATCCTCTAATGTAACTGAAACTTTATAAATGTGCTCAGCACGCTTTACAATAGCTGAAATAATTTTATCTTGCAAATCTTTTTTACTTATTTGTCCTTCCTCAAGCACACTATGTGCTCTTGACAACATGTTTTTAAAATCGTCATTATCCATTATATTAAATCCGATATACTCAGTAGCAGATTTTAAGAAAGCGTCATCCAGATCCAAAAATCTCGTTGCTAACCAAAACGTATTCAATTTTTTTAATTTTTCTACTTCAATTATTTTATCAAACCCAGATGTTAATATATTTGCCGCCTCATGTATTGTTCTATCATATGCAATTTTCTGAAAATACACTTTTTTATTCGTATTTGTCATTTCTGAAATTTTTTCCTTCAATTTATCAAGTCCTTTACCAGATCTTGCACTAGTTCCCACAACAGGAATCCCTAATTGTAAAGACAATTCATCCAAATCAACATTAATTTTCTTTTTTTTAGCTTCATCTAAAAGATTCACACACAATACAACATTGCTTGTAACTTCAAGAACCTGTAAAACTAAATTCAAATTGCGTTCAAGGCAGGTAGCATCTGCAACCACTACTACACAATCCGATTCACCAAAACAAATAAAATCTCTAGCAACTTCCTCATCAACTGACGTTGCCATCAAAGAATATGTCCCTGGTAAATCTACCAATGTAAAGTTTTGATTTTTATACGTGTACGTACCCTGAGCATGAGAAACCGTCTTTCCAGGCCAATTTCCAGTATGTTGATTCATACCAGTCAGAGCATTAAAAACTGTACTTTTTCCTACATTTGGATTTCCTGCTAAAGCTATAACCTTCCCTGGCATTTCATCTGTAACTACACATTCATCTACAAAATCTACTTCAATTTCATTAGCATCTTCACTTCTAAGTGCTATCACACTTCCGCGCACACTATATGCAGTTGGATCACCTGATGGACTTTCGTACACTGCTTCGATCTCTGTTCCAATTACTAATCCAAGATCCAAAAGTCTGCGCTGCTTAGATTCATCCGTCCGCAAAGATATAACGTATGCTTTTTCTCCCACTTTCAGTTCACTTAACTTAACACACATTTACATAGACTCCATTCTATATAGCTTCTGTGCTCAGTATATGTCTTTTTTTTGGGAAATGCTATTTTTACTGAGAAATTTTACTTTAGAGTAAAAAGAATCAAATTGCACAACATAAAATTACAGATATAAATGTCTGTGTAGCAAAAAAAAGGAGGAAAACTTAATGCAAGATAAAAAAGACAAAAAAGGTAAAAAAGAACTTAATCCTGAAGACATTGATCAAGTATCGGGTGGCGCAATAAACGAAAGAGTTGAAAGAGGCGGACTTTTTAATCTTAAAAAGTATAGAAAGTTCGATGTAACTCGAGACGATACTGGAGAAATCATTAAGACATATGATAATTTAAACCAAGCATATGATCTTGATCGATACATGAATCCCGATAAAAAACGCCATTAAAAATAATCAAATCTTTTTATAATACCTCTTTTACACCAAACAAATAAAAATAACCACATCAACAAAAGAAACGATTATAATACAAAAAAATCCACTGGTCTGTTAACTAAACATAAAACAGGCCAGTTTTTTTATTTTTCCTAGATAAATATATGAAAATCGCGCAAAATAAATTTTTCACTTTCATATTAATTAGGTTCTGCTTTGCTTATCCCTGGAACAAATCTATATTTTGTGGTTTGATCTTTTTTTCAAAATGTGTTATACTAGATATAGTAAATATGGTTTGTACATTACGTGTCGTGAAATGTTTTTAAGTAGTTCCAAACACATGAAAGAGAGGAATCAAAGAATAATGCAAAACGATAATTTACTAAAAGAAAATTTCGAAAAAATGAACCCAGAGCAACAAAAAGCAATAAAGTGTACAGAAGGTCCTTTACTCATACTAGCAGGCGCTGGTAGTGGCAAAACGACTGTCTTAGTGAACAGAATAGCAAATATAATCCATTCCGGCCTTGCCCGACCATACGAAATTTTGGCAATAACGTTTACAAATAAGGCAGCCAATGAACTTAAATCCCGCATTACTAATTTGTTATCCGACAGTGCTAACGACATATGGGCTTCCACATTTCACTCCACTTGCGCAAGAATACTTAGGATATATGCCGACAGATTAGGATTTTCGAAACACTTCTCTATCTATGATACCGACGACTCCAAGCGCCTTATAAAAGAAATCCAGCGTGTTTTTGAAATAGACGACAAAATACTTTCTCATAAATCTATCATGAAAGAAATATCTCGAGCTAAAGATAATATGATTTCAGTCAACGAATACATCAAAAACGCAAAAAATGATAGTCGATTATGTGAGATTGCTAAAGTATATGAAACTTACCAAAATAGATTAAAAGACGCAGATGCTATGGATTTTGACGATATCATATACAACACTGTACTACTTTTAAATTCAAATCAAGATATACTTGAACATTATCAAAATCAATTTAAATATGTACTTGTAGATGAGTATCAGGATACCAACTTTACTCAATACGAATTTATTCGGCTGTTATCTCTCAAACATCATAATCTTTGCGTAGTAGGCGATGACGACCAAAGCATATATAAATTTCGTGGTGCCACAATAGATAATATCCTAAATTTCGAGAAAACTTTCGCAAACACAAAAATAATCAAACTAGAACAAAATTATCGTTCTACTCAAATAATACTTGACGCTGCTAATGCAATGATAAAAAATAATAATGAGCGTAAAGGAAAAAATTTGTGGACAGAAAATAAAAACGGAGAAAAAATCTCAGTTCATACCGCCGTAAACGAACAGGATGAAGCCGAGTACATTGCTCAACAAATACTTGATTTCGTATCAAACGGTAAAAAATTCTCCGATTTTGCAGTTCTCTATCGAATGAACTCCCAATCAAATACTATAGAACGCATATTTGCTAAATCTGGCATACCATACAAAGTGATTGGTGGAATGCGATTTTACGATCGTAAGGAAATAAAAGACATACTTTCTTACATGAGTGTTATTGCAAATCACTCTGATGATACAAGATTGCGTAGAATTATAAATTACCCAAAAAGATCTATTGGAAGCAAAACTTTAGCCATAGCTTCAGAAATTGCTTCACAACAACAAGTCTCCGTATTTAAAGTGTTAGAAACTGCTTACCTATACCCGGAATTAAATAGATCAATTATTAAAACTGGCGCATTTGTTGATTTAATCCATTCATTAACTGATTTCGCAAAAAATCCAAATCACTCACTTCATGAGATTTATGAAACAATTATTCAGGAAACTAAAATTATCGATGAAATAAAAAAAGAAAAAGACGATAGCGAAAACAGAATACAAAATATAAATGAACTCGCAAGCAACATATTGCAATATGAAAAGGAAAACCCTGATAATGCAACTTTATCTGGATTTCTAGAGGAAGTATCGTTATTAACTGATCTTGATTCAAAGGATGACGAAACCGACCGCGCTGTCTTAATGACGATGCACTCTGCCAAAGGCCTAGAATTTCCAGTTGTGTTTTTACCTGGATTTGAAGATGGAATATTCCCGGGTATTCAAACTATCTATAATTCAGAAAATATGGAAGAAGAACGTAGACTTGCCTATGTCGGAATAACGCGCGCTAAAGAAAAACTTTACATCATTAAAGCACGAACGAGAATGTTGTTCGGAAGCACGTCCCGCAATAAACCATCTCGTTTTCTGCAAGAAATCCCAGTGGATTTAACTTTGGAAACCGAATCTACTGGACACATAATAAAAAAAGAATCATCCGCACAGAAACGTGAACGCGAAGCTAAATTTCAAGCTATGGTTTACGCTAAAAATTTCTACCATAAGAAAACTAAAGAAACTCAAAAAAATATCACAGAAAAATTTTCAAGTGGTGAAAGTGTTGCACACAAAGTATTTGGGAATGGCATCATTGTTTCATGTACTCCAGTAGGAAATGATAATTTACTCGAAATTAGATTCGATAAAGCCGGAACAAAGAAAATACTTTCAAATTACGCTAAATTAAAAAAAATCTCATCAATATCGATTAACTAAAAATATATACGCATAATCACATCCTTTGAACAAATAATAAATTCAAAAGGATGTGATTTTTTTGAAGATAAGTAAAAATGAATATTCCAAAATGACAGATAAGGCATCTCCACCGTCATCAATAATAAAAAATACTATACTTGCCTTTTTAATAGGCGGAGCTATATGCACAATTGGACAGGTTTTATTTTTTCTGTACACAAAGGCCGGCCTTAATGAACAAGACGCTCGAGCCACTGTATCTATTACTTTAATCGGTCTCGGTGCACTACTAACTGCTCTGAAGATTTACGACAACATCGCAAAGTACGCTGGAGCTGGTACCATTGTCCCTATAACCGGATTTGCAAATTCTATCGTTGCACCAGCTATAGAATTTAAAAGCGAAGGACATGTAATGGGGATCGGTTCCAAAATGTTTATTATAGCAGGACCAGTTTTAGTCTTTGGAATTACAGCCTCAGTAGTATATGGAATTATAGTGTATCTATTTAACATGTTTTAAAATTATCTATAAAATCAACATTGACTTATTACATATGAAAATAAGTCAATTTAACGAATTTCATATTCGTAATATTACAGACATTGATCTAAAGATTGATGTCTTTTTTTACGTATTTGCATTTTTATTAAACATTATATAAATATAACCTGATATTACTTCACATTAGTTAATTAATCGATCTCCTGTTCAAGTAAACAAAAAGTCTTTAAAAACCAGTTGCATAAAAATTTTTTCTTATATCTCTCCATATTATCTTTAATTGAAAACCCATACCACAAAACCTACAACTAAATTTCACAGACTAAACGCCAACACATCATTCGCAAAAAATTAAGCCAAGGAGCTAAAAATTAATTAGCTTTCTTGGTTTAATCATGCCCTTTATTGTCTAACCCAAAATTTCGCGTTTAGATTTTATAAGTTGTTCTATAAATAAATTATCCAAGTCCGACAAAGAATAGTCCTTCTGATATATAAGTACATCCTTATACGTCCTTATATTCTCTCCACACACACGCTGCACTAATCCATACCTTTTAAGTAAAGTTTCTGGAATCGGTGAAACCCACATAAAAGTTTCAGGATTTTGAGACAATAGTTCAAACTGACTACAACGTTCAAAAATATATATTCTACGCCTTGCATTATCAGGTAATTCTTCCTTTTTCACTTGAGCAAATGGAAGCGACGGAACATACGGATCCGCATGAGCTATCTCAATATAGTCCCTTAAATCTTCATAATTAACCTCTTTTTTCACAGCAAGAGGGCTATCATATCGCATCATTAAAACATAGTGAAACTTAGTAATCAATTCATAATTAAGATCTTTTTCATCCATCATAACTTTATAGTAACAATCAAATTGTTCTGCATACCTCACAATGCCCAGCTTATAATCCTCCTGTAATATATTTTTAATAGCCCTCATAGAATTAGTTTCTTTATAGAAAATCTCAACTTCTTCATGTGGATTTAATAGCGTTGAAAATCTTGCAAATGCATCTGCTACATAGCTTGCTCTTGGGACTGAAATAGAAAAACGTCTTTTACTAACAATTTTTTCATGAAACATTCTTTCAACATCATCCACTTGTTTAAGTATCGATTTCGCATAACGCACAAATGTTTCGCCATCTGGAGTCAAAATCATTCCTTTAGTACTACGATCAAAAAGAGTAACATTCATACTAGTTTCTAATTCTTTGATAGCACGACTTAAATTCGGTTGAGCCACAAAAATTTTCTTTGAAGCCTTATTAATTGACCCTTCCTTTGCAACTTCTACAACATACTTCATATGTAATAAATTCATCACAATCCCCCTTATACATCCTTACAAAACTATTATACCATAAACATATAAGAAAATCTATTTTTATAACCGAAAACTAACTTATTATAAACGCATAAAATTATCATACAAGCCCAATGAGTATGGTAAACTAATCACTTTTAAAATCTCAGTCACAAATTATCAATTGAAAAGGAGTCTTAAAAAATCACATATTTTCAAAACTTTTCGACTTTTCATTCTGGTAAATCACTATTTTATAAAAGGAAGATTGTATAAATAAATTAGAAACTTTGAAAGCATTAGAGTAAAAAAATAATCAAAAACATTAGTATTATATTTCATTTTAATGATGGAAAAATCGATTTCTAACGAAAATTAAAAAATTTATTTAAAACATACAATCCCATTGATATACGAATTTCCACTATACATTTAAAAAAAATTAAAAATCAACTTTTTGGCTACATTTCATATAAACAAAAAAACATAGCGCAGCTGCATAACTTTCATTCGGAAAAGTTATGTGCTGCGCATTTTACTTTATGCTTTTAAAATCTCTATCTTTACTTTCATGGATAATAAAACCGTCATTCATCAAAATTAATCAATTATCATTACTAATTCATCTAGATATCTTTTATGCATAATAATCAAACTATACTAATTTCTGCTTGCTTTAATTGCAGCCTGTGCTGCAGCAAGTCTTGCAATCGGAACTCTGAACGGAGAACAAGAAACATAATTTAAACCAATTCTATCACAGAACTCGATAGTTGAAGGATCTCCTCCATGTTCTCCACAGATACCAAGTTTAATATCAGGGCGTGTTTTACGTCCAAGTTCAACTGCCATTTCCACTAACTTGCCCACACCAACTTGATCCAATTTTGCAAACGGATCTGACTCATAGATTTTGTTATCATAATAGAAGTCAAGGAATTTACCTGCATCGTCACGACTAAATCCAAACGTCATCTGAGTTAAATCATTTGTACCAAAACTAAAGAATTCCGCTTCCTTAGCGATTTCATCAGCAGTTAGTGCAGCTCTTGGGATTTCGATCATCGTACCTACATGGTATTTCATATCGCTACCAGCTTCTTTGATAAGTTTATCAGCTGTTTCAGTAACAATATCTTTCACAAATTTAAGTTCTTTTACTTCTCCAACAAGTGGAATCATTATTTCAGGAACGATATTGTACTCAGGATGTTCTTTATTTACCTGGATTGCAGCTGAAATAACTGCAGTAGTTTGCATACGAGCAATTTCCGGATACGATACTGCCAAACGACATCCACGATGTCCCATCATTGGGTTAAATTCATGTAAGCTAGAAATAACATTTTTAAGTTCTTCAACTGAAATATTAAGTTCACCAGCAATTTCAATAATATCCTCTTCCTTAGTTGGGAGGAACTCATGAAGTGGAGGATCGAGGAATCTAATTGTCATAGGTTTGCCCTCTAACACACGATACATTTCCTCAAAATCGCCCTTTTGATACGGCAAAATCTTAGCAAGAGCAGCTTCACGTGCTTCCACAGTTTTTGCTACTATCATCTCACGAATAGCCTTTATACGTTCACCTTCAAAGAACATATGCTCTGTTCTACAAAGACCTATTCCCTCTGCACCAAACTTAACAGCCTGTTCTGTGTCTTGAGGAGTGTCAGCATTAGTGCGAATCTTAAGTCTCCTTTTCTCATCAGCCCATTTCATCAAGCGTTCAAAGTCTCCCGAGATAGAAGCCTCAACTGTTTTGATTGCTTCGCCATAAATAGCCCCAGTTGAACCATTAAGAGAAATATAATCTCCTTCCTTGAACGTTCTCCCTCCAAGAGTAAATGTTTTAGCTTCTTCGTTGATTTTAATATCACCGCAACCTGAAACGCAGCACGTACCCATACCACGAGCCACAACAGCAGCATGAGAAGTCATTCCCCCACGTGCTGTTAATATACCTTGAGCCACAACCATTCCCTCAATATCTTCTGGAGAAGTTTCAAGACGAGTAAGTATAACCTTCTCTCCTCTTTCAGCCCATTCTTTAGCATCCTCTGCTGTAAATACAATTCTTCCACAAGCAGCTCCTGGAGATGCAGCCAATCCATTTCCAACAGGAGTTGCAGCTTTCAACGCAGCAGCATCAAATTGTGGATGAAGTAAAGAATCAAGTTGTTTTGGTTCAACACGAAGAACAGCTTCTTCTTCAGATATTTTTCCTTCATCAACAAGACTTGTTGCAATTTTGAGAGCAGCAGCTGCAGTACGTTTACCATTTCTGGTTTGTAACATATAAAGTTTACCACGTTCAATTGTAAACTCCATATCTTGCATATCTGCGTAATGATTTTCAAGTTTAGTTGCAATATCTGCAAATTGCTCATAAACTTCTGGCATTACATCTTTCAACTGATCAATAGTCTGAGGTGTACGTATACCTGCAACAACGTCTTCACCCTGAGCATTAATCAAAAACTCACCGAATAATTTCTTTTCACCAGTTGCAGGATCGCGTGTAAATGCAACTCCTGTACCCGAAGTATCCCCTGTATTACCAAATACCATTGTTTGAACATTAACTGCAGTTCCCCAGCTGTATGGTATATCATTCATTCTACGATATACATTCGCACGAGGGTTGTCCCAAGATCTAAACACAGCCTTAATTGCTTCAAGCAATTGTTCTTTTGGCTCTGACGGGAAATCTGTACCCTTTTGCTCTTTGTAAATTGCTTTGAATTTATTTACAAGTTCCTTTAAATCCTCTGCTGTTAATTCTGTATCGAGTTTAACGCCTTTAGCTTCCTTCATCTCATCGATAACTTTTTCAAAGTACGACTTTGGTAATTCCATAACGACATCAGAAAACATTTGAATAAATCTACGATAAGAGTCATAAGCAAAACGTGGATTATTTGTTATTTTAGCAAGACCCTCAACAACTGTATCATTAAGGCCCAAATTTAGTATAGTATCCATCATACCCGGCATTGATGCCCTCGCTCCAGAACGTACTGAAACTAACAAAGGATTTTCAGGATCTGCAAACTTCTTTCCTGCAATCTCCTCCATCTTTGAAAGATGTGCAAAAATTTGTTCCTGAATTTCATCAGCAATAACTTTGCCATCATCATAGTAACGAGTACATGCTTCTGTGGTTACAGTAAATCCTTGCGGCACTGGCATGCCAAGTACAGTCATTTCTGCTAAATTGGCACCTTTTCCTCCAAGTAATTCTCTCATAGAACCGTTTCCTTCGGAGAATAAGTAAACATATTTTTTGTTCATAAAAAAAACCTCCTGAAATATTAAGTGGTTATATTATACCAAATAATAAAAAAAAAATCTACAGCCAACTTGTTACTGATTACAGAAAATGCAAAATATATTTTGTGTAATTTGAAAAACTTGACACACATACTAATCCATGATATATTTATAATGTAAGTTAAGACAATATATTGAATGTATCGTCTTTATTTTATAAAGTTGGCCATCATTATAAACTTATCAAAGCACTTACTAAAAATCTCTTATCAGCGTGATACTATCACTGCACTATAAAAATACTTCTATGCTTTGCCCTTATATTACTTACTTTTAAACAAATTAAACAACATCTAAATAGGTAATAAACTTATACTATTAAAATCTTTAAAAACATTGAAAGGACTAGTTATAAAATGAAAAAATTTATATTATTAATGTCAAGTGCAATACTTTTTATTTTTACTCAAAATCAAAACGTATTTGCAACCAAAATAACAATTATCCATACAAACGACGTTCATGGAAAGATCGACTGTACAACTGAAAGTCTTGGTTACGTAGGAATATCACAGGTTCTCGAACAATCAAAGAAAACTTCTGATTATACTTTACTTATCGACGCAGGAGATGTCATTCAGGGTGACACATTCGTAAGCTATTCATCGGGAAAGATTGCATTCGAACTTATGAATATACTCGGATACGAGTACCTAGTTCCGGGAAATCACGAATTTGATTATGGAAAAGATCATTTAATTCATCTTGCGCAAATGGCGAAATTTAAGATTTTAGCAAGTAATTTGTACGATAACGGTGAAAGACTTTTCTTAGAGAATGACATAATTAAGCTTGGGGATCTTAACATAGGAGTATTTGGGCTTGTGTCCCCAGAAACTCCTATGACCACGCAAACTAAAAATACTGTAGGACTACAATTCACCTCTCCAGTTGAAGCTGCAAAAGAACAAGTTAATAAACTCCGCGAAAAAGGAGCTAATTTCATTGTTGCTATAACACACCTAGGTATTGCCGCCGATATTGGGAATAGATCGTATGACGTACGCGACAATGTAAGTGGTATAGATATTATTATCGATGGACATAGCCATTCTACCAGTTCCGAAATAGAACAAAAAGATGGATTACCTCCTATAGTATCAACCGGCGCATATCTTCGCAATATAGGTATTATCTCTATTGATACTGATGACTGCGGACATGTTGTCAAAATTTGCACAAAAATTCATTGCGAAAAAGACGATGTAGTTTGTAAAAATAAAGAACTCGTTTCAAAAATATACACTGTTAGCTCTGAAGTTGCTAGTTTGGAAAGAACTGAAATAGCACGAACAGAAATTCCACTAAACGGCGATTTGGTTCGAGTTCAGGAAACTAACCTATCTAGATTCGTCGCTGATGCATTATTACATTCATTTGAAAATATAGATATTGCTTTTATAAGTGCTGGTTCCATCAGAGATAGCATAAATCCTGAAGATGGTGTTATTAGACTAAAACATGTCAAAAATGTATTTCCATTCGGAAACAAAGTAAGTATGATCAAAATCCGCGGAATAGATATACAGCATGCAATTGAACATGGACTTTCAAAATATCCTATTCCTGCTGGAAAATTTCCACAAGTAGCTGGGCTTACATGTTTTGTTTGTTTCGGCGATAAGGGCCCAATTGTACATAATTTAAAAATTTCTGGAAATCCTGTAATTTTAGATAAACTTTATAACGTTGTTACTAGTGATTTTATGGCCGATGGAAATGATGGTTACAAAATGCTTTGTTCAAGCACTAACATTACACTGTGCGATGATGTAGCGCAGGTTATTACTGAATATTTTAGAAAAGTTAAATTGTTAACCAAAAGCATGTATTGTGACACCAGAATCTTCATCAAAAAAATCTCATAAAATTATTTTTCGATAAATAAATACATTGTTCTTTATAAATTCGACAAAAAAGTTGCGCTCAACATTGTATTTTTTCACCATAAAGCGCTTGGTTTTAATTGACCTCTTTGTGTACAATAAATTTTTAAGTAAAATACTTACAAATAAAAAAATAATGGTAGTTATTATAGAAAATAAAAAATGAAATCACCAAAGACACTAATAAAGTCTCTGGTGGTAACAAGAGTGATTCAAAGAAATATCGAATTTTACAATGCATTCTTTCATGAAATGGAACTAGGGATAGAGTTGAATAATCATAAGGTTATACCGTCAAAAAAATAAAACCAATTGATAAAAAATTACAAGAACACCCAGGTAATCCTTTTTGTTTACCATCTAATGATACCAAATCAAATACTCCCCGAGATTAACCAATAACTAAAAAACTTCTAATTAAGTAAAAACTTAATTAGAAGTTTTTTAGTGTGCTCGGAACACGTAATAACTTTGTGGTGAAAGTCCACAACAGGCTTGGCAGTAGGAACTGTTAGCCGAAGACAAGGGAGTCCGTTGTGAGGCGGAGTCTGAAAGAAGTCGGATGTGGGGACTTATAAGAGTTCCTGCGGGCAAAACCTTGGTCTGACGAACAGAAACTACATATAAGGCATTTTGAAATGGACGAGTTTGCAAAACAAAGTCCGATACTGCCCGAGTTTCAAGGTGTAAATGTAGCAGATATATGAGGTGAAGGTGATTACGCTTACCCGAGGAGGTCTTGCAGGCAGAGCAAACTGTAGTAACAACGAACTGCAAGAAGTCAGCAGAAGTCATAGTACCGAGGGGAAAAATTTTTTTCGGGGAGGACCGAGCAACCATAAGTCCTGAGTAAGTGACCAAAGGAGACCGATATGATGAAAACAGAATACGCCGATAAATGCGGTTGTCTGCAAATGGATAGTGTGAAACACGGAGAGTATGCAGAAGTGTATAGTACCGAAAGTCGAGAGGTTGACCGAAAGGACGGTGCAGACTTGCTTGAAAAGGTACTTGACAGAGGAAATCTCTCTCCGTTACTAGCCAATATCTATCTTGACAAATTCGATAAGGAGTTCGAGGGCAGAGGAGTAAAGGTAATCCGATATGCAGATGATATATTACTTTTAGCAAAGAGTATTCGAGCGGCAGAAAGATTGCTTGGAATAAGTACGGCGTATCTTGAGAAGGAATTAAAGCTCAAGGTAAATATCGAAAAGAGCCGAGCGGTCAGCGTATATTCAATCCGGAATTTCGATTTTTCGGCTTTGCGTTGGGAAAGAACGAAAAGGGTACATATATTCGAGTTCACGCAAAGTCGAAGAAGAAAACCAAAGACAAACTGCGAAAACTAACTTTCCGTAGTCGGGGGCAGGAAACTCGATACCGTGTTATAAAACATAAAGATATATATGAGAGGATGGCTGAAATACTACGCTGTAGCGAAAATCGAAAACCTAATGAAAGAATGGAACGGCTGGTTGCGGCGAAGAATACGAATGTATATCTGGAAACAGTGGAAGAAGCCGAGAACAAGTGTAACAAACTTAAAGAAATTGGGAATGCCCGAATGGTGGGCGTACCGAAACGGCAACACCCGAAAAGGGTACTAGGCTATTGCAGGAAGTGGTATATTGACACATACCATAACAAATGAAAGACTTGCACGCAGGGGATATTATGATATATCCGAAGCGTACAAGTCTATGCACTTAATATGATTGAACCGCCGTGTACGGAACCGTACGCACGGTGGTGTGAGAGGTCGGCTATTCAACTAATGGTTATTTAATCAAGTTTATTAAGATAATCTATTACTTCCCGTCGTGCATTTTTATCTTTTCTAACTACATGTGCCCAGTCTTCAATGGCTTCTAAATCTAGTTTTCTTTTTTCGGACATATCACCTGTTGTTCTTCCAAGGTCACCAAATCTCTCAGGATCTCGTGTAGCTATTCCAAAAAGTCCACGTAATACAGCGTTACGTGGAATAACGGATTCTGCTTCGCGAATCCCTTCATCATAACCACCAGAAACTTGATCAATGTCTTTGTTGATTTCATTTTTCTTGTTTTCCATAATAATTACCACCTTTTTTTAAAAATTTGTAAGTAATCCACTTACAAATATATTATACACAAAATAATAAATAAAATCAAGAGTTTTATAATGAGAAAATGTAGTATTAAATATTATTATTTTTGGCAAATTTATAAAAAACAATGTATTTATTTATCGAAAAATAATTCCAGGAGCTTCTTTGATAAAAATTATAATATTTTTCATATATGCTTTTAGGCAAGAATTTAACTTTTCTAAAATGTTCAGTAATAACGTGTACTATATCATTATACAATGTAATATTAGTATTTGCACAAAGAATGAAAATGATGTGTAGATTGAGATAAAAGAAAAAAAATTCTAAATTTAAAAAAAAATATAAAAATGCCGATGTTGTTAAAAAAGTGTGAACATGCGTAAAATGTTTGGTATAAGCTAAACAAGGGATACGATGAAACCAAAATCTTCTTGTGAATTTAAAATGAAATAAAAGTGTACGTTAAAAACAGAGTTTACATGTTATAAGTATTTTTGAATATACGTACAAAGTAGAGGATAACGAATGTATTTAAGAATACATATGATCAGATTTCTACAGAGCTTTTTAGCAAAATTAATTATAAATACGGTAGTTGCATTGAAATTGAGGTTTATCCATCAAAAAATGTACAAGACCCAAATTACAAATGTGAGGTTTGGGTTACAGTAAATTCAAAATTACGTAGTTCTTAAATCAAGTAGGAGGCTAGCCATTAGTGGAGTAGCCGACCTTTCACACCACCGTGCGTACGGCTCCGTACACAGCGGTTCAATCATATTAAGTGCATAGACTTGTACGCTTCGGATATATCATAATAT
>CATZCM010000011.1 GCA_958417225.1 uncultured Eubacteriales bacterium
GGACCTCCTTGGTTTTTTGTTTGGGTTATTTCAATTATACCACGTCTGCTATGACCTTTTCTATGTGTCCTATTTCATGTTACAATGAACCACTTTTAGTAGACAATGTAATTAGTGAAACTTTATCCAGCAGAGGTAATATAATTAGTAAGTATACTTTAAATTGTGATGAAGCGTTGCAGTTGGGTGAAAAGTTATTAGGGAGTGGATATAAAGAGGTTAGAAAGTTAGGAAGTGGAGTGTTTGAGAAATCTGTAGGTGAGTATACGTACAGATTTAGAATAGATATAAGTTCTTTATCTGGTACACATCCTCCGAGAGTTCCTCATATTCATGTAGAAATTTTAAATTCAAATAGAAGAGTAATTGTTAATAACCATATACCATTAAAGGGGTGATTTGTATTAAGATAAATAATTTGGGAAGAGTGGTTAATGGTGAAATGAATGGTTGGTATATTATTATTAAGGATGATTTGGAAAATACAGGGGGTTATTTAGTAATATTATTTGAAGACAATAAGTTTAATGGAAAAGGGTATGATAATTGGTTTTTGACGCATGAAGAAATTGAACAATATTTGTTGGACAATAAAATTGACATAGAGTGGATTGATAGTATAAATAGCGAGAATTAAGAGTTGCGCTGATTTATAAAAAACAGATGCCATAATAAAGATATTAAATACTTGTTAGGTTTGTAAAAGTTGATGGTTTCTGAGAGCGTTAAGAAAATCGACGAGGTAGTTAAGGTAGCGAATGCTTCCGAGAAAACTGAAAGTGCTGCTAAAACGGTAAATGGAGCTATGTCTGCTGGCAGTGAAGATAGTGTAGTGTCTCACGTTGATGCTCCTAAGGCAGATTTTTATGTTAGACCAAATGGAGATACTGTTTCGTATAAATGGTTAATTCATGGGGAACCAGGAAATCTTAGAGTACATCCATGGCGACAAGGAAAACACATGCTTGGACAAAATAACTATGAAAATGCAATTAGAAGAGGTAAAAATCCAAGTGTGTTTTATGGAACAGTGGAGGATGCACAAAGACTTGTTGATGAATTTGCTGGAAAAGGAGTTTTGACAGATAAAATGGGAACAACAGAACGAGTGAACTTTAATAGAGTAATTGGTAGATATATTGATGAATCTGCAAAAAAATCAGTAGATACAACGTGGGGAACAATTAGGTATTCGAAGGATGGTGTGCATATAGTGCCATCTGATCCTGATTCTTATTATAAAAAATGATTGGAGTGGAAATATGAACTTTTCCAATATAGAGGAAAAAATAGTTGAACCTTTTTACAGGTATGTTCATTTAAGCAGAGCTAATATTAATGATATTTTTCTTATTAAGTGGAAGGGAGGAACTGCAATCCTTGCTAAATATGACACATGTTATGAATCTGATAATAATTTAGATCTAGATGATCCAGATTATGAAGATTTTGTAGGTATTGCTATAAAAATAATTAAGATAAAAAAAATAAGTTTAAACGATAATTTATTTCCTGATAAATCTATAAATTGTCAAAATGTTTATGAGTGGTTTAAAGAGGACCATTTATATGAGTTGAATTATCACAATTTTCCAGATGAGATATATAATTCAAGAGGAGAACTGATAAGTAAACGTGAAAATTAACAATTATTGGTTTTATTATTAGAGTAAGCGCGGTTAAAATAGAAGTTGGTATGAGGAATGTAAAAATTAAGGATGCACAAGTTTTCCATATGTGAATGGAACAAGCACGTATGTGTACGAGAAGACTTATTTTTTCACTTTTCGCCCGATCGTGTGATGTGGACCCGCACGGAAGGCTAGCGAAGCTTGAGCCGAAGTGCGGCCATGATATAACAAGATGTCTGGTGCCAGAGATGGTAAAAGAAATTGCGGCGAATTGAAAAAATGAATGGGTGAAGGAGTCTTTTAGTTCCTTTTCTTCTCCGCTTGGAAGAAAAGGAACCGCCCGGCCGGCGTGAGGCCAAAATGAAAAATTGGGAAACAAGGTATATTTCAGGGGGCGCAAAGCGTCCCCTGATGCAAGAGACTGAAATATTACTAATGCAGTATCAGAAGAATTGACATATGGGATTGATCCTGTAACCCTCAAAAGTGAGAAAAGCAAGATTGTATACAGAATACCCCGGCTCGTTTTTTTACGAACCGGGGTAAAAATTTTCTAAACTTTTGAGATATGGTTAATTCAAAAAATTACTGGTGGTAATTTGATATATAGTTTACCCATTCATCATATATTTCTTTTCTTGATTTTCCGAAGCATTTATCATAGTCTTCTGTTTGGATAAGGGATAATACAGCGTTCCAGCCGTAGGTTAAATCGAGATATTCAATATATGTATGCGAAAATACATATCCACGACATTTTTCAAATGTAATAGGATTGTTTGAACAGGTTTTTTTATATGATGGGATACCTTGATCCACATATTTTTTATAGAATGGTGAACCATTAGCCAGATATAAAGCTGTTCCCTCAGTTAACCATAAGTCAATATTTTTGTTAATTACACTGACATACGCGTGAACTATTTCGTGTAGCACAGCGTTTTTAATGCTGTCATAATTGTGGGTATTACCGGGATTTGCAGGTGATGTAAGTATAACATTAGTTCCGATGTTATCTCCGATATACCAATCTAATTTCAATAAAGGTGCGACAAGTCCATATTTTTTTGTCTGCATTGTGTTTTGATGGTCATAAATGTAAACGTTGACATTCTGTTTTTCTGTGAAACCGAGTTTTTTGGCGACATCATTTGTTGAATTATCAGCATATTGAAACACATCTTTTGCAGCACTTTCTTCTGACTCATAATAAACGTTTACCCAATTACCATTTAGTTCTTTCATATTTGAAGTTTTTAAATTAAATGTGGGAATAAAGTTTATTATTACGGATGCTATCAGAAAAACCACAATCCCAAGTGATATTTTCAGTGCAAGTTTTTTTCTTTTTGACATATAATCATCCTTTGTTTTAAATTATAGTTTTTTCACAATTGGATAATAAGTTAGATATAAAACAAACTGCATGCTTATTTGAAACTAGTTCACAAGTATCGATACACAGTCATTCAGTTTTGTGACATAGTAAGAATCCTTATTGGCTGATTAATGTTATTGCACATCAAGGTAATACTTAATTAAGGTTTGCAGTAGATAATCTCTATCAATTTTAGTTATAAGTTTGCGTGCGTCGTTATATGTAGTGATGTAAGTTGGATCTTCCGATAATATATATCCAAGTAATTGATTAATTGGATTGTACCCTTTTTCCTGTAATGCGTCATATACGATTGTCAAAGTTTTGCGTATATCATCTTCTGGTTTTCTATTGCAAGAAAATAGCATAGTATGATTCATTTAAGCCCCTCCCAAAAATTATGCATCTCTCAAAGTCACTCCAAGCTCATTGAAAGATTTTACTATCTTATCTATTATACGACAAATTTGTTCATCTGTCAATGTTCCTTCATTAGATCTTAGGTTAATTCTAAATGCTACACTTTTTTTACCGTCAGGGATATTTGAACCTTCGTATACGTCAAAGAGTTTTGTTTCTTCAAGCAATTTACCAGCTGATTTTGAGATAACTTTTTCTAATGATTGAACAGTTGTGTCTTTGTTGCAAATCAGGCAAAGATCTCGTGTTACTCCAGGAAACTTTGGAAGTGGAACATAATGTACATTTTGGTTTAAGATTTCATAAAATACACTTAAGTCAATGCTCATGTAGTATACTGGAATATTAAGTTTAAAATTTTCTGCAACAGTAGGATGCACCTGTCCAAGTAAACATAAAGTTTTTTCATTTACTAATATTTTTGCAGTACGACCAGGGTGCATTGATGGCATATTGGTTACAGCTTCCACATGGTACTCACAGGTAGAAAATTTATCTATGAGTTCTTCAATGATTCCCTTGAGTAAAAAGTAATCTACATCATTGCCGTACATTCCAATTACAATTTTCTCTTTTTCACATGCTGGAGTAGTACTTTCTTCTTTTGTATATTCTTTTACTAGTTCAAATAATTTAGCATTTTCGTTTCGATTTCCAAGATTTTTTGCCAAAGTCTCCATCATAGAAGGAAATCCTGTTGTTCTCATAATGCTTGTTGTTTCCCCAAGTGGGTTTCTAATGATTATACAATCACGCAATTTATCATTTTGTGGTAGTAACATCTTATCGAAGCTATTTGGTCCAATGAATGAATATGTCATTGCTTCAGATAATCCTAGACTTATTAAGCTATCGCAAAGGGCTTTTCTAAATTTTTGAATTTTGGAATATTCACCAATACAACTACTTTTCATTGGATTTGCAGAAATTTTATTATACCCGTAAAATCTTGCGATTTCTTCAGCTATGTCGTATTTGGTTTTCAAATCGGCTCTAAATGATGGAACGATAATTTTATCATCATTCACTTCACAAGAGATTTTTTTTAAGACTTCTTCCATAAATTCACGTTCAATGTTAGTACCAAGAAATTTATTTATCCAATTTACATCAAGATCAATAACTATTTTTTTGGTGTCAGGAGAACCTTGGGTAATAATGTTGCATATTACTTCACCGGCGTTAAGTTCACAAATTAGTTCGAGTGCTCTTGAAAGTGCAGGTATGCAGTTATTTGGATCGAGCCCTTTCTCGAAGCGAGCTGATGATTCTGTACGAAATCCGTGTCGTTTTGCAGACATACGTACAGTGCAAGCGTTGAAATTTGCAGACTCAAATATTATGGTTGTTGTATCGTCTTTTACTCCAGTGAATTTTCCTCCCATAACTCCGGCTAATGCCAATGGTTTTTCGGAATCGCATATTACAAGGTCTTTTTCAGTTAACTTCAATTTACTATCATCAAGTGTTGTTATAAATTCGCCGTTGTTTGCATATCGTACGTTAATTTGATGTCCTGACACGTCGCGCAAATCAAATGCATGCATTGGTTGACCATATTCGAGCATGACGTAATTAGTTATATCTACGATATTATTTATTGGACGGACGCCCATTGCACGAAGCCTTTCTCGAATCCACCTTGGTGATGGTTTAATCTTTACATTTTTTACAATAGCAGCGCTATACATTGGACAAGCTTTTTTGTCCTGGATTGAAACTTTTAGTTGTTCAGTTGAATTTTCATTTTTTTGTTGATATTGTGGAATAGGTAGATTAAGTGGCACATTGAATGTAGCGGCAGCTTCGCGAGCAAGACCGATTACAGACATACAATCTGGTCGATTAGAAGTGATTTCAAATTCCACTATATTATCATCAAGTCCGATTGCATCTCTTATATCTTGTCCAGGCACACATTTTTCCTGCAAAATAAAGAGTCCATCTTCTATGGCATATGGAAAATCTTCTGTAGTTACACCAACTTCTGCAATTGAACAGAACATTCCTTGACTAAGTACGCCACGAAGTTTCCCCTTTTTTATTTTGCTTCCATCTGCCAAAATTGACCCATCAAGTGCAACTGGGACTTTGTCACCTTCTTGCATGTTTTTGGCGGCGGTTACTATTTGAATTTGGTTTTCAGAACCGACATTTACAGAACACACAACTAATCTTTCTGCGTCAGGGTGTGGGGAAATTTTTAATATTTCACCTACTACTATATTTTTCAAAGTTTTGCCTTCTTGATCATACTTTTCTACTTTTGAACCACTCATTGTCATTGCATCTGAAAATTCTTTCATGCTAATGTTCGGAAGATTAATATAATCTGAAAGCCACTTCATTGATAAGTTCATGGTTTATACCTCCTTAAAACTGTTGCAAAAATCTAACGTCATTTTCATAAAATAATCGTAAATCATTTATTTTGAATCGGCGCATGGTAAGTCTTTCTAAACCAATGCCAAAAGCAAATCCACTATATTTTTCAGGATCGATTCCGCAATTAGATAACACGTCAGGGTGTACCATACCGCACCCGAGTAATTCTATAAACCCTTCGCCTTTACATAGAGGACAGCCTTTTCCGGCGCATTTAAAGCACTGTACATCAAGTTCTGCAGATGGTTCTGTGTATGGGAAATGATGTGGTCTAAATCGCACTACGGAGTTTTCACCATAAAGTTTCTTTACGAATGTTTCAAGTGTATATTTTAAATGTGCAAACGTGATTCCCTTATCGACTACAAGGCCTTCGATTTGATGAAATGTAGGTGAATGTGTAGCGTCAACAGTATCTGTCCTGTAAACTCGACCAGGAGCAATTATTTTTATTGGAGGTTTTTGTGATTTCATGGTACGAACTTGGACCGATGATGTCTGTGATCGAAGGATTGTGTTATCATTTATGTAAAATGTATCCTGTTCATCACGTGCAGGATGTTCTTTTGGCATATTTAGAGCGTCAAATGCAAAATAATTATCTTCTATTTCAGGACCTTCCGCGATAGTAAATCCCATACCTATAAAGATTTCTTTCATGTCATCTAGGACAATAGAAAGAGGATGTTTGTGACCAAGTTTATGTGATTTTCCGGGTAAAGTTACGTCTATACACTCTAATTTTAGTTTTTCTTCCAAAGCCTTTTGTTTAAGAGCTGATGTTTTTTCAGTTATGATATTTTCAATTTTAGTTCTGACTTCATTTGCAAGTTGTCCCATTACAGGACGTTCTTCAGGGGAAAGTTTGCCCATTTGCTTTAAGATTGCTGTGAGAGCTCCTTTTTTACCAAGATATTTTAATCTTAGTTCTTCTAAACTTTTTAAACATTCTGATTGTTCGAAAGCTTTTTTAGCCTCGTGTTCTATATTAATTAGTTGGTCTTTCATAAATATCACCTCATAAATTTATACAGTAATTAAATATAAAGAAAAAATGCAATATACTTCCAATGAGTACAAATACATGCCACACTGAGTGCATATACTTGTTTTTCTTACCGATGTTATATATTACAGCACCAATAGTGTATGCAATGCCACCGACTAATAATAGTACCAATTGCATTACTGAAATTTTATTAATAAGCGGTTTAAATGCAAATAATACACACCATCCCATGCAAATATAGCAAATGGATGACAATTTAGAGAATTTTTTCATGTCAATGGAATTGATGATTACTCCAAAAATGGCAGATGCCCATATTATCCCAAATAAAACCCATCCGACTGTTCCACCGATTAGTACAAGGGAAAGTGGGGTATATGTTCCAGCGATTAGGAAAAAAATGGAGCAATGATCGAGGATACGAAAAACTTTTTTAGCGTAGTTGATTTTTAGTGCGTGGTATATGGTTGATACGATGTACGTGATGAATAGAGTTGATGCATATATTGACACACATGTGATAGTCATTGGCGTATGTGCTGAAAACACTACAAGTAAGACAATTGCGGCTATTGCTAAAAGAGCTCCTATACCGTGAGTAAGTGCATTTAGTACTTCCTCAAACGTAGAATACTTTGGTAATCCTAATTCTTTTCGCTTTCTCTCTTTTATAAAATCCTTTGTAAAATTAATATTTACCTTACTCAACATAACCATCCTTTTATAATAAATTAGTAGTTTTTATAGACTCTCTTCAAAGTCTTCATCTTTAATTAAAATTAGTATTTGTTATACCATTGATAGTAGTTATTTACCAAAAGATTATAGTTTACTAATTAGTCAGTAATGAGTTTATAATTCATATCTGAATTATACTACTTAATGATTGTATAATGCAAGTTTTTTTAGAATTGTCTTTATTTTTTATCAGGTCAGGCGATTAAATAGTAATAAATTAAGTTTATTTTTTTAATTCCAATATACCTATCATTGTACCGCGTTTACCTCCAGTTTGTCTGTGAGAAAATAAGATGTCACTACGACATTTTGTGCAAATTCCAGATAAAAATATATTTTCACTTAGAACGTGACATTTTTCCAATATAGTTTTGTTTGCGAGAGGTAGGTCTAGCATATACTTTGAATTTCCAATTTTTTTTACTGCAGTTTTTTCTATCTGAAAAATCTGCTGAGCTACATCTTGGTTTACTTCGTAGCAACAACTTCCAATAGTTGGACCGATTACACATATTACGTTATTAGGATCGGTTGAAAAGCATTCATTCATTTTTAGTATGGTTTTTTCAGCAATTTTTCCAACGGTTCCACGCCATCCGGCATGTGCAAGGCCAATTGCTTTTTTCTTTGTATCTACAAAATAAATTGGAGTGCAATCAGCGTGATACGTAACAAGTGCTAAACCTTTTGTATCGGTTACTAGGGCGTCTACACTCATCATATCATGATTACGGAAAATTCCGATACCTTTTTCCTTTTCAGTGACATGTCTTACAAAAGTATTATGATCTTGTTTTGATGTTACAATATCATTAATTGGTATATTTGTTGCTTTACAAAAGATCTTGTAATTTTGAAGAACGTTTTCCTTTGAATCAGTATTTGTATTAGTTTCATGTGAATTAAATCCTAAGTTCATTGAAGAAAATTCGTTTGTGCTCACTCCGCCGAACTTAGTGGAGAATGCATGGCGTATAAAATCAATTGATTCAAGTGGCTTAAATGTTAAAAATGGTACACCATGTGAAACATTTAATATAGTGTTGCTCATATGAGAAAAATCCTTTCTGTCTTGCATTAGATGTATTCGTAGTCGAACATACTTGTCTTTTCATATTTATCTATGTCATACGATGGTTTTCTAGATTCTCTCTTGTTAAATTTTTCTTTTGTATTTTTTCTTTCTTGAATGGCTTGTTCTATTGTATATATTTCGTCAGCGTGCCATTTTTTTATGATTCCATCCATATATTTTGCTATATACTTTCCTTTGGAATCTACACATCTATCATATGCTTCTTTTATAAGTATTTCACTGTATCCCCAGTCATTTATCCAACGGTTTACCATTTCACTTTCTGATAAAGTAGGAGATCTGTGATCAAGACCAATGATTTTCTCCACAGTGGACCAAGCTTTGTTTGAAAGTTCTAGTTTCCGAATTTTTTGTTCGGCTTTTTCAATTGTGTCAATTTCTTCTTCACCCCAATTTAGTGCGATTTTATTTATGTAGTTTATATTTGGTTTTTCTACACTGACTGCATACTGCAGTATCATCAATATTACATCTAGGGGTAATCCGTAATCGTCATGAAACATTATAAAATGAGCAAGATCGTTATTGGATACAGGTCTTGATAGGATAATCTCCGATTCATGCACTAGTGCTTCAAACTCTTTTGATGAAGCGATTCGATCTACTACGTATGATGTATCCGGGACTTGGTGCCGTAGAATTTTCGATTGTTTTTTCTTTGGTGGTTGTTCGATGTCATTTTTTATGACTGTTTCATTTGTTGGAACTTTTTTTGATGATTGATGTTCAGTTAATTTCGTTGGTGAAAGTTCACCAGAATTGTTTTCTATTATGCGATTTTCGATCCAATATTGCATTGCGTCTTTTATGTCTGCTGGGTGCATTGCTAATGCTTTGGAAATTTCCTCTATGCTTACGTTTTGTCCAGCGTGCCGTAAAAACCATAGTAGAACTTTAAGTTGTGCTGAACCGGCGAGTTTTATATGGTCGTCCACCACAGCACATGGTACTGCAAATATTGAGTTCCAACTGCCTAAATTCATTTTATAACCCATTTGCTTTTATTTCTCCTTAATTTAATTATATGTATTATTATAACACAAAAAAATAAAAAAACAAATATAAAAGAAATTTTGTAATTGAAATAATTTTTCATGTGCGTTGGTAAACTTATGTGTATTAGTGAAAAATGTGGCAACTTAAATTGTAAAAAAGTTTGTTGCTGTAAAGCTAATGATGTGTTATAATTATAATATATTCGAAAATAATGTAGTGGGGGTAAAATACAAAAGTTGAATTTTTTGATGAGGTTATGATATAATTTAAATGTTGTATGTAGATTTAGTAGGAGGTGATTATTTGGGATATAGTAAGGATGTTTTTTTTGCAGCGGAAAAGAAAATTCAGTTACGTAAAAAAAGAGCATTAGATGAACATGAATTTAAAATGAATATTCTTTATACTAGATTTCCGAGGGCAAAAGAGATAAATTTGGAACTTTCTAAGACAGCTGTAAAAGTTGCTAAAGCAGTTCTTAGTGGGTCAGATGTTAAGAAAGAATTTGAATTTCTAAAAAAACAAAATGAACTTCTTCGTAGGGAATTTCGTGATATTATAAGTAAAGCAGGGTTTCCACCTGATTATGAAGAAATTAAATATTTTTGCAAAAAATGCTCTGATGAAGGATATATAGACGGTAGAATGTGTGCGTGTATGAGAGAAGCACTTCGTGATGAAGCGTATGATCGTATGAATAGTTTGTCCCCGTTGTCATTATCTACATTTGATGATTTTTCACTCAACTATTATTCGGATGAACCTATACGTGAGGGTTTACCGTCACCGAGGCAACATATGAGAAATATTTACAATAGCTGTGTGAGGTATGCAGAAAATTTTTCATTAAAATCTCAAAGCTTATTGATGCAGGGGGCAACGGGGCTTGGCAAGACGCATTTGTCACTTGCAATAGCTAATGTTGTATTAAATAAAAGGTTTGGGGTGATATATGGTTCGACTCCAAATATTTTATCAAAGCTTGAAAAGGAGCGATTTCGTTATACGCGTACATATGAAGATAGTGAGAAATATCTCTTAGATTGTGATTTGTTGATACTAGATGATTTGGGGACAGAGTATAGCACTGCTTATTCTAGCAGTACGATATATAATATTATAAATTCTAGGATAATGATGTCAAAACCCACGATTATAAGTACAAATCTTTCTGTAAGGGAACTTGAAAAAGTGTACTCGGAAAGGTTGGTGTCCAGAATTATGGGAAATCATTTACGATTAAGATTTTTAGGCACAGATATAAGACAGGTTACACAAAAGTAATAATTAATGAGCATGTTGAATAATTCGCGGGAAGTCATTTCTTCAATATTGTTATATACGTAGATTTAAGTAGTTGTATTGTTACTTGCATTGAATGAAAAGAATAAAAATGATATAATGTAAGAAATGCAAGTGTTTAAGATAAAATTTGTGGAGGTGTTTAAATTGTTAAAGCGGGTATTTTTAATTGTATTGGATAGCTTTGGTATAGGACAGATGCCGGATGCAAAAGCATATGGAGATGATGGATGTAATACATTGGCGTCAGTTTCGGCTAGTAGATACTTTAAATTGAATAATTTAGAAAGATTTGGCCTTTTTAACATTGATGGAGTAAAGTGTAGAGAAGATGCAGATGAATTGTTAGGTGCATATGCACGTATGACAGAAAGTTCTGTAGGCAAGGATACTACTATTGGACATTGGGAGATTGCTGGTGTGAAGTCGACAAGTCCATTGCCTACATATCCAAATGGTTTTCCAAGCGATTTGATTGAAAAATTTGAACAAGCTACAGGTAGAAAAGTTATCTGTAACAAACCGTATTCTGGAACTGATGTGATAAAAGATTATGGACAAGAACATGAAGCTACAGGTGCGTTAATTGTTTATACTTCTGCGGATAGTGTTTTCCAAATTGCAGCACATGAAAAAGTTGTTCCTATAAATCAATTGTATAAGTATTGCGAAATTGCAAGAAATTTATTGCAGGGTGAACATGCTGTTGGTAGAGTGATAGCAAGGCCGTTTGAGGGGATTTATCCTAATTATGTTAGGACCTCTAGAAGGCATGATTATTCATTAGCTCCACCTAAAGATACGATGCTTGATTATTTAAGTAAAGCAGGCAAAGATGTGATTGCAGTTGGTAAAATTTATGATATCTTTGCGGGAAAAGGAATCACAGAATATGTACGCACTATGGACAACAATGACGGAATGGCAAAAACTTTAGAATATGCAGATGAAAATTTTGAAGGACTTTGTTTTGTGAACCTTGTAGACTTTGACATGAAATATGGGCATAGAAATGATATTGATGGGTATGCTAAGGCTTTGGCGGATTTTGATACATGGTTCCCAAACCTTTTGGAACACATGAAAAAAGATGATATTTTAATGATTACAGCTGATCATGGCTGCGATCCTGGAGCGTATTGGTCTACGGATCACTCTAGGGAATATACTCCACTTATTGTGGCAGGTAAAAAAATCAAATGTGATGTGAATCTTGGTACGTTATCGTCATTTGCGGATATTGGCGCAACAATTCTTGACTACTTTGACATAGACCAAAGGTTGGATGGTGAGTCTTTTAAAGACAGAATCATGAAAGGAGTTTAAAAAATGTCTGAGAAAAATAATCAAAATATTAGTGCATCGATTAAAGAAAAAGTTGTTGGAGCAGGCAAGTACTTGAAAAACAATTGGAAAAAAATTTCATTAGCAATAGTTGGACTTGTAGCAATGGGCATTGGTGTAGCAATAAACAATATTTCACTTTTGGGAAATGATCCTGTGTCTGTATTTTATGATGGTATAGCTTTTATGCTTAGGATACCTCTGAATATTGCGTCAACGTGGATAAATATCATAATGTTTGCAATAGCATTTCTTTTGGCACGTAAGTATGTGAAATTAGCTTCAGTTTTGTATTTGCTTTTTCTGTCACCATTTATAGGGGTGGGAATGGACATTTTTGCAGGAATGGTGTTCAAGGTTCCAAAATCAGGTGGTCCACAAGTATTAGCTGAACATATGAATCAGATTTTTGCTACGAATCCAATGCTTCAAGTGGGGTTATCTGTTGTTGGCTGTATAATTATGTTTACAGGACTTGCGTTATTTGTAGCACTTAATTTGGGTGTCGATCCATGGAATGCACTTGCATTTCAAACTAGCGATAAATTCAATCTCCCTTATAAATATGTAAAAATTGGTTGGGACGTATCGGTTTGTGTAATTGGTATGCTTTTGCATGGAGTATGGGGAGTTACCACAATTGTAACGGCGCTTGTAGGAGGTCCGTACATTAAGGTTGTTAGTGGATTTATTAGCAGAACTTTATTGAAATGGTGTAAAATTGAAACTGAAAATACTGAAGAAAAAGATGAAAAATGTTTGGCTTAATATAAATTAGGGAATATATTGAAGCGGATTTAGTCCGCCTCTTTTCCCTATATAATATGTTTTCTAAAAAAATACTTGCCTTATGTTGTTATAAGTAGTATAATGCAAGTATTAGTATATTAAGTGTAGACAAATATTTTAGGAGGATTTTTGATGAGCAATGTACCAACGCCTCATATTGAGGCACATGAAGGAGAAATAGCCAAAACAGTTTTAATGCCAGGAGACCCTTTGAGGGCTAAGTTTATAGCGGAGAATTTCTTGACTAATGTAAAGTGCTTTAATAAGGTGCGGGGTATGTTAGGGTTCACTGGCGAATACAGTGGTAAAAAAGTGTCAATTATGGGAGCAGGTATGGGAATGCCGTCTCTTGGTATTTATACATACGAACTTTTTAATTTTTACAATGTGGAAAATATTATAAGGATCGGTTCTGCAGGGACTTTTTGCAAAGAAGTTCCTCTTCGCAGTATTATTGCTGCGATGGGGGCTTGTACGGACTCAAATTATGCACATCAATTTAATTTGCCGGGAACTTTTGCACCGATTGCAAGTTATGATTTATTGAGTAGTGCTGTTGAAAATGCAAAGGTGAATGGATTTCATGTTACAGTGGGAAATGTCCTGTCAAGTGATGTATTTTATTCAGACAGTTCGTTTAATGAAAAATGGACAAGCATGGGAGTATTGGCAGTGGAAATGGAAGCTGCGGCTTTATATATGAATGCTGCAAAAGCTAAGAAAAATGCTCTTTGCTTATTGACTGTATCAGATAGTTTGGTTACAGGGGAATCACTTTCATCAGAGGAAAGAGCTACTGGATTTAGTGATATGGCAAAGTTAGCGCTGTCTCTTGTATAAAATGTTGGGAGGGTATAACTATGAAAAAATTTACAACTGTTTTATTGGCTGTTGGAATAGCTACTTTGTTTACAGCTTGCGGGAATAAAGACAATAAAAATGTATCAAAAAGTATATCTATGGTTGCTGATGTTGGAACGGTTAATGATAAATCGTTTAATCAATCGGCTTGGGAAGGTTTGCAAGAATTTAAACGAAAAACAGGGGTAGATGTTTATTATCTTGATTCAACACAAACTTCAGATTATAAAACTAACCTTGAAAAACTTACTGATAATGCGGATGATTTGATTTGGGGCATAGGGAACACATTTGCAGATGATATCTTAGCAATTGCAAATGCAAATCCTGCATCAAATTATGCAATCGCAGATTACAATTATGATGGAGACATCCCAGGAAATGTGACTGCAGTGGGTTTTAAATCTCAAGAACCAGCGTTTTTAGTTGGTTATGTAGCAGGGAAATCTACAAAAACTAATTCAGTAGGTTTTGTAGGCGGATCTCCTAATCCAATTATTCAACAATTTCAGTATGGTTATGAAGCAGGTGTGCAGTATGCTGCCAAAGAAATCGGTAAATCAATAGAGGTAAAATGTAAATATGCTGATACATTTAGTGATTCTGCAAAGGGAAAAGCTATAGCATTAAATTTATATACAGTGGAAAATTGTGATATTATTTTTCACGCAGCAGGCGATACTGGAAAAGGTGTGATCGAAAAGGCAAAAGAGCTTAATAAGTACGCGATAGGTGTAGATCGAGATCAATCCAGTGAGGCGCCAGATAATGTGTTGACATCAGCACTTAAGTTGGTTGGTAAGGCAGTTCAAAATGTGTGCCAGAAGTTTATAAATGGAGAAAACATAGGTGGCCAAAATTTTGTGTTTGGTATAAAAGAGGGCTGTGCTGGTATACCTGATACAAATAAAAATATAAATTCAGAAGTGTATGCGGATACGATGAAGGTTCAGGATAAAATAATTTCTGGAGAGTTAGAAGTCCCAAGTACAAAAAATGGGTATGAAGCGTTTGTTAATGCACTTTAAAAAAGTTAGGTGGTAAATATGTAGTAGTATTTTCCGCCTAGCTTTTGTACGTTTTTGTGCCGATTATAAAATGAAAGTTGTGGGGAGGATGTTTTGTTGAATATAAGCGAAGGTTATGCAGTACAAATGCACGGGATAACAAAATTATTTGGAAGTTTTTGTGCACTTGATGATGTGAGTGTTGATGTGAAAAGGGGCTCAATTCATGCTCTGCTTGGAGAAAATGGTGCGGGGAAGAGTACTTTAATGAATATCTTATATGGATTGTATAGAGCGGATGCGGGTGCGATATATGTAAATGGTGTCAACACTCGAATCAAAAATCCAAGTCAAGCAATTAAACATGGAATTGGAATGGTGCACCAACATTTTATGTTAGTTGACAATTTTACTGTTTTGGAAAATGTAATTCTTGGTGCTGAAAGTGTGAATGCATGCGGGATACTTGACATGAAAAAAGCTAAACAAAGTGTTATGAAAATAATGGACAAGTATCATTTAAGTGTTGACTTGGACGCTAAAATTGAAAATATTTCAGTGGGTATGCAGCAACGCGTGGAAATACTCAAAGCTTTATATCGTGGTGCTAAGATACTTATTTTGGATGAACCAACAGCAGTTCTAACTCCTCAAGAAATTGATGAATTAATAAACATTATGCGAAGTTTAGTAAGTGATGATAAAACGATAATTATTATAACACATAAACTTAAGGAAATAAAAAAATCATCTGATGTGTGTACAGTTATACGAAAAGGACAGTATGTGGATACTGTAAATGTTTCTGATGTTTCTGAAAGTGATCTTGCAAATATGATGGTAGGACATGAGGTTAAGCTTGTAGTGGAAAAAGAAAAACCTACTCAGGGTGATGTTGTATTTGAAATAAGTGATTTGATTGTAGAAAATGAAAAAAAGATGGATGTAATAAAGAACTTATCACTTGAGGTGCGCAAAGGGGAAATATTTGGAATAGCTGGAATAGATGGAAATGGTCAACGGGAGTTAGTGGAGGCTATCACAAACCTGAGAAAAGTAAAAAGTGGTAAAGTAAAAATAAATGGACGGGAAATACAAAATACGTCTATAAAAAATGTAATTAAGAATAAAATAGCTACTGTTCATGAGGATAGACATAAGTATGGAGCAGTATTGGATTTTACTGTATCAGAAAATATTATACTTGAAAAATATGAAAGCAAGCCGTATTCTAAAAAGGGAATCTTGAATGAAAAGGCTATTAAAAAACTAACAACTGATATTGTTAGTCAGTATGGAGTTAGACCAGAAAATTGTGAGTTAACTTTATTTAGAAGATTATCTGGGGGAAATCAGCAAAAGGTTGTAATAGCAAGGGGAATTGCAAATGACCCAGATTTATTAATTGTGATGCAACCTACTAGAGGTCTCGATGTTGGGGCCATTGAATATGTGCATAAGATGATCGTTCAAGAACGTGATAAAGGATTAGCAGTTCTGTTAGTGTCGTTAGAATTGGATGAGGTTATGAATTTATCGGATAGAATTGCAGTTATGTACGATGGACAGATAGTAGGCACGTTTGAACAGGACGAAGCAGATGAAAAAACTATAGGACTTTTGATGGCGGGAGGAAAGCAACGTGCGAAGTGAAAAATGGGCAAAATTTTTGAAAAGACCAATAACATCAACCCTTATAGCAATTTTGTGCGGGTTTGTAGTTGCGTGCATAGTTCTTGCGTTATCAGGTTTTAATGCTATAGATGCAATGAATGCATTAGGGAGTGGCATCTTTGGTAAACCAAAATATATGTTAGATGTACTTATGAAAAGTACACCAATAATAATTACAGGGATAAGTGTAGCTTTTGCTTTTAGAACAGGGCTTTTTAATATTGGTGCAGAAGGTCAGTATATAATGGGATCATTAGCTGCGGTGGTTGTGGGAATATATCTTAATTTACCACCAATTATTCAAGTTCCAATAATAATTTTATCTGGAATGTTGGCTGGTGCTGTATGGGGTGCAATAGTTGGTTTTTTAAAATCTCGTTTTGGAATACATGAAGTTATTACGAGTATCATGCTTAATTGGATAGCTTTTTATATTTCAAATTTTGTAGCTTTTAATGATGCCAGTCCATTTCATAAATTTGGTACAAATACAACATATCCGATAAACGAATCTGGATTTACAATGCCGTTCTATTTTTGGAAAAAATCAGCTGCAGGAGTGAAAACCTTGCGTAGTAACAAGGCTTTGTCAGAACTGATGAGTGTTGATATTAGCTATGGAATTATAATTGCTGTAGTTTTAGCTTTTGTAGTGTCGTGGTTTCTGAAAAAAACTACAAAGGGTTTTGAATTAAGATCTGTAGGGTATAATCCTTTGGCGTCAAAATTTGCAGGTATAGATGTAAATCGCAGTGTTTTTCGTGCTATGATGATTTCAGGTGCGATATCAGGATTAGCAGGAGTGCTGGTTGTAACGGGAGTTACCCCACACAATATCTCAAATTTAAATGTTTTTGTAAATAATGGGTTTAATGGAATGCTAGTAGCTCTTGTGGCGTCAAGCTCTCCTACTGGTTGTATACTGTCAGGGGTGTTTTTTAGCGCACTTATATATGGCGGAAGAAATATCCAGTCAGAGTTAAATGCGCCTTCAGAGATAATTAACATTATGATTGGAACAATTGTTTTCTTTGTAGCACTTACGAAGATTATTCCGGAACTCGTGAATAGACACAAAAAGAAAAGGAGCACAAATATATGATCGTTGTAACTAGTGTTATAATAAGTGCACTTATGTATTCTACACCTTATATATTCGGGGCGCTTGGTGGAGTGATTTCAGAGAAATCTGGTGTTGTAAACATTGGTATTGAGGGAATGATGACAATAGGTGCTTTTGCAGGGGCTGCATCTGCTTATTTTTCAGGTAATCCGTGGATTGGTTTTTTGGTGGCAGGACTATCAGGTAGTTTACTTGCTTTGTTACATGCAATGGCTTCGATTACATTTAAAGCTGACCAAACTATCTCAGGGATAGCGCTTAACTTTATTGGCCCAGGGTTTGCACTTTTTCTGTCTAGGAGATTTTTTAACGATTCGACGTCTACATTGAAAGTTGAGAAAACTATGACGAAATTGTTTAATGGAAACCTCGAAATGACATTTTTAATTGCAATTGTATGTACTTTAATTTTAAGTTTCATATTGTATAGGACTAAATTGGGTCTTCGTATACGCGCAGTTGGTGAACATCCGGCGGCCGCAGATACTATGGGCGTTAATGTGTATCTAATAAGATATATGTGTGTAATTGCATCAGGATTTTTGGCTGGATTAGGTGGTGCTGCCGTTACTATTTCAATAACTTCATCATTTGCACCAGCTTCAATTAGTGGGCAAGGATTTATAGCTTTGGCAGCTGTTATATTTGGAAAATGGAAACCATTAGGTGCTTTTTGGGCATGTATGTTTTTTGGACTTACCAAGGCAATTGCTACGGTTTTGAACTTGCCTATACCGAACGAGATTCTTTCAACATTGCCATATGTGATTACAATTGTCGTTTTAATTATATTCGTAGGACGATCATCTGCACCAAAGGCCGATGGTGTACCTTATGTAAAAGGAGAACGGTAATATGGATGTAAAAAAAATTTTGTCTATGGTGGATCATACGTGTTTATCGCAAAGTGCCACGTGGAAAAAAATAAAACAAATTTGTGATGAGGGAATGAAATTTGAAACTGCTTCAGTGTGTATACCTCCGTCCTTTGTTAGACGCGCATCTGAGTACGTTGGCGGAAAGTTAAAAATTTGTACCGTTGTGGGTTTTCCAAATGGATACAATACTACTGAAACAAAAATCTTTGAAACTAAAGATGCGATAAATAATGGAGCAAATGAGATTGATATGGTGGTAAACCTCGGTTTTATCAAAGATGAGAAATATGCAGAGCAACTTGATGAAATAAAAAAAATCAAAGTTTTGTGCCAGGAAAAAGTTTTGAAGGTTATTATAGAAACATGTTTTTTAAGTGATGATGAGAAGAAAAAAATGTGTGAGATTGTTACGAAATCAGAAGCCGATTTTATAAAGACATCGACTGGGTTCGCTGAAAAAGGAGCTACTTTTGAGGATGTTGCTTTACTTAAAAAATATGTTGGTCCATCAGTTGGGGTGAAAGCTGCAGGTGGAATTAAGTCTTTTGATGATGCGGAAAAATTTATTGAACTAGGAGCATCACGTCTTGGTACAAGTAAATTAATTGGTGGGTGATGGAAAAATGAAAAGAAAAATAATTTGTATATTGGTAAGTGCGTTTATAGTGTCAATTGTAGCTTTTTGTATGCACAAACGGTATGAATATAAAAGAGATATTCCTACAGACATTTATTCTTTTTTGAAAGCGGATGTTAGAGAAAATTCGGTTGTGCTTTTTGAACCAAATCCGTATCATTATGAGTGCACTCCTGGCTATTTAAAATATCTTGTTGATTTGGGGTATAATGTAGATCTTCTTGTGCAGCCATTTGCTGAGGATGCACTTTGTCGCTTTGAAAAAAAAGATAATGTAAGGTGTTTCAATTATGAAAAATTAGACGACATAAAAAAATATTCTTCACTAATAAAAAAGCAGTTTGAAAAATATCATAAGGTTTTGGTGCAAACGTCTGATCCATCAAAAAAAGAGTTGTATAAATCTTTGGGTGTGTTGAAGAATGATAGCAATTCAATTCTCGTTTTTCATCGTTCAGATTTTGTAGGTGAGCAAGGCCTTTCAGTTGAAAAATTTTATGATCAGAATAGAGTTATCTTTTTAGGAGACCTTGGAAAAGGGCTCTATGTAAATCCTCATTACTTTGGAGAATTTCCGGTTCATAGTAAAAATCATAAGACTAGGTTTTTTATTACATCAACTGTGGATCGCGATTATACTCCGCTTATTGAAGCAGCTAAAGGTTTAAGTAACAGCGGGCTGGATTTTGAAGTGGTGGTTACTGGAGGTCAAACTTTTACGGAGGAAAACGTTCCAGATGAGATTAAAGAAAAGTTTATATTTAAAAAAAGAGTATTGTACAAAGATATGTATAATGAAGTTCAAAATAGTGATTATGTTATGGTGCTTCTTAATGCAGAACGCAAGGAAGATGATTATTTTAGACATATGCAAGTTACAGGAACAGCTCAGTTATCTTATGGATTTTTAAAACCTATGATTATAAATAGGGATTTTGCGAAATTTTATAAACTGGATTCTGAAAATGCGTTTTTATATGAACAAGGCAATCTGGAAAAAACAATGCGCGAAGCTATTTTGTTAAAACAAAGTGATTATGAAAAAAAATGCAACAATTTAAAGAAAACTGCTGATAACATATTCTCGATTTCCCTTGAGAATATGAGAATTGCTTGCGATGGTAAATAATTATGTGAAAAGGATGGTCTAATTATGAAATATGTTAATGAACTAATTTCACGGGCAATAAAAGCGAGAGAAGCGTCGTATTCACCTTATTCTCATTTTAAGGTAGGAGCGGCACTTATCACTAAAAATGGAAAAATCTATGATGGGTGTAATATTGAATCAGCATCGTATCCACTTTGCAATTGTGCGGAAAGAACTGCATTTTTCAAAGCGGTGAGTGAAGGTGAAAGAGAGTTTGAAGCGATTGCGATTGTGGGAGCGTTGGAAGGCGAAGACATAACTGAAATTTGTACACCATGTGGTGCATGTAGGCAGGTTATGATGGAATTTTGTGAACCAAAGAAATTTAAGATTATTTTGCCATCAAATCCAAATAAGTATGATGTGTATACACTTGATGAATTGTTACCACTTGGGTTTAAATTGTGAATTTAAATGTAAATGCTGTGTGGGTGACACACCCACACCTTTTTTATAAATTTTAGTTTTTAAAAGGAGTGCTTGTTAATGAGAATGTACGATGTCATTTTGAAAAAACGTTCGGGGGAAGAGTTGTCAGATGAAGAGATAAAATTTGTTGTTGATGGGTATGTTGATGGAAAAATAGAAGATTATCAAATGTCAGCACTTTTGATGGCGATTTATTTTAAGGGAATGAGTGTAAAGGAAACTGTTGCATTGACAAAATGTATGGCAAATTCAGGAGAAATGATAGATCTATCTTCTATCCCAGGTATTAAGGTGGATAAGCATAGTACGGGTGGAGTTGGTGATAAGACCACTTTGATTATTTCACCTATAGTTGCTAGCTTAGGTGTACCAGTTGCAAAAATGAGCGGTAGAGGCCTTGGTCATACTGGAGGTACAGTTGACAAGTTAGAGTCAATTCCGGGGCTTAAGATGTCGATTGATCGGGATAAATTCTTTTCGATAGTTCGTAGAGTTGGGGTAAGCGTGATAGGTCAATCTGGAAATTTAGTGCCTGCCGATAAAAAAATATATGCCCTTCGTGATGTTACAGCCACAGTTGATAGTATTCCACTTATAGCATCAAGTGTGATGAGTAAAAAAATTGCTGCAGGATCTGATTGTATATTGCTTGACGTAAAATGCGGAAGTGGTGCATTTATGAAAACTTTGGATGATGCGATTACTTTGGCACGTGCCATGGTCGACATTGGTAATGGGGCTGGAAGAACGACAGTAGCGCTTGTTACTGATATGGATCGGCCGCTTGGAAATACTATTGGCAACTCACTTGAGGTAATAGAAGCTTGCCAAACGCTTCAAGGTAGAGGTCCAAAAGATTTATTTGATTTGTGTGTGGAACTTTCTGCACAAATGCTCGTACTTGCTGGAAAGGGTACAAAAGATGATTGTACTAAGAAAGTTTTGAGTGTTATCGAAAATGGAAAAGCTTTTGAAAAATTTAAAGAGATGGTTAGTGCACAAGGTGGGGATGTTAGCGTGCTTGATGATCCGGATAAGTTTATGAAAGCAAATGTTGAGTATGCTGTAAAAGCAATGAGTGATGGATATATATTCTCAACAGATGCGCAAGAATTTGGTAGGGCATCGATGCTTTTAGGAGCAGGTCGTGAGACTAAAGATAGTGTTATAGATTATAGTGCTGGTATTGTTTTACATAAAGCTAAAGGTGATTATGTGCACAAAGGTGACATTATTGCGACTTTTTATGCGAAAAGTATCGATATGTGCAAAAATGCTGAAAAAGTATTTCAGAACGCTTTGTGTATAAATTCTTGTCAGCCAGTTCATGAACCAATTATTTTTGCGTGTGTAACTGGTGATGGGGTTATTAGATATAAATAAAAAAGGAGTAATTTAAAGTTGTTTATGTACTGGGGAAATTCCAATAAAAAAGTAAAGGGACGTTTGAATTTTAAATATAAGAAACAGAAGATTTCTACATTACGCATTGCAATGTATGTGTTGCCGCTAACAATTATAGTGTTGAGTATTGTAACAGTTGTATTTGCGATGGATTACGAAAAAAAAATTAATTCAACAAAAACAGTCGTTTCAAGTGAGGTAATTGAAGATGACCAGGATAAAAATAAAGATTCTTTAATTATTGTAAATGAAACTCATAAATTAAGTAGAAGTTATTCACCAAGTATAGTATCTTGCAAAGGTGTTTTATGCAATGAAATTGCAAAAAATGATCTTGAAAAACTTATAGATGCTGCAAATAAAAATGGATACAAATTAGAATTGACTTGTGGATATACTACGGAAAGTGAACAGCAACGTATCTATGATGAAAAAATTGAATCTGTTATGAAAAGCGATCCATCATGTACGAAAGTAAAAGCAATAATTGAAGTGAACAAAATGATGGGGGCGTCAGATTCGGATGAACATAGGACAGGTTTGCTTTTTGACTTTAAAGTTAAGGGCCAAAGTGCTGAATCTTTTCAAGATTCTGATGCATATAAATGGATGTTAAGATATGCACCTGAGTACGGATTTATACTCAGATTTCCAAAATCAAAAGAATTTAAAACTAGAATATATTTTAATCCGAATTCTTTTAGGTTTGTAGGTAGGAGCAATGCGAAAAATATGCAAATAACTGGAACATGTTTGGAGGAATTTGTTGATAGTTGAGTTTTGCAATTTAACGTGTAATAATATAAAAAATAATCGAGTAGGAAGTTCCCTTAACTGGAGGGAATATCTTACTCGATTTTGTGATTTGAAATTATAATCTATAACTGTGTAGTTTTGTTTAAAGTGGTAGAGGAGCGTCGATGCTTTCTAAAACTTTAATTGCACATGGATTTTTGCATTCTTTCAAGGAAAGAATTTGATTGTATATCATTACTTTTTTTACAAGGTTGACACGATTGTAAAAAAGTACCATGCTTTTTGCATTTTCATCGGATGGATCATCTTTTACAGAAAGTACGTTGTTTATGAGTTCTGTTAATATGCCTATTTGCAATGAAGTATTTATATATAAACCCCTTCTTAAAGGTGATTGCATATCTTGTAATGCGTTGTATGCGAATGGGTTTCCAGCGTTTTTTAAACTCGTTATAAATTTGTATATAAAGCATGCAGAAGAAAGATATAAATCTGAATTGTAAATTTCCTGTACTTTTTTTACATTTTCTTCTGTTGGATTTTTCATCATTTCTAAAATTATTTCGGTAGTCGTTAATTCATATTGATAAATTTCATTTTCCTCTGTGAGAAATTCTGATATTGGAGGAAAAGGGTTTGTAGTGTCAACTGAGGGCGTTAAGGTAGCACTTTGCCCTTGGTTTTGTTCATCGACACTTATTGGTCTCATAAATTGTTTATCAGTTTTGCGAGTGAGTGACGTAGATATAGCACCTACACCTATATTTACTTGTAAAGCATCAGACTCATGTCGAAGTTGATCTTCCCTTGGTGAACTTGCCAATACAGTAGAGTCGGAAGATTCATCTGGTGACGCAGAAAGTGATGATAAATGGATTAATGGTGGATGTAAATGGTGAACTAGCGGGGGATTTTTAGATACTAGTAGATGAGTGTCTTTTTCGACTGGATCCATTGCTTTAGCATTTGAAATTGTAATATTATTTGTGATGGTAAGTGTAAGCATTAAAGTTGCAATAAATTTTTTATTTGTTGATATTCTTGAATTATTTTGATTTTTTGACTTTTTCATGAGAAAAATAGCCCTCCTTAAAAAGATTAAAATGTTTGATTTTTGTAATTTTATTATGAACTATAATTTATCTAAACAATTTATTCATTGTTTATTCTAATACATAAGTATAAATTGAATTGGAAAATTATAGTTAACTTGTAATTTCAAATATTTAATAAAAAATATAATGATGGCGTTATATGATAAGAACGTCATCATTAATTATTTGTTAATATGAATTTGGTTAGAAGATTGTTATTAATTTATTAGTCAATTAATAACAGAAATAAAATTTGTTAAAATATTTGTTTAATGTTGATTTCTGATTTGTTTAAGCCTAAATAATGCGAATATAGATATTAGTACACTATTGCTTATACCACCAGAGACACTTTCTAGTTCTTTTTCTGTTAATTCCTTAGAGTTACAAATTTTTTCTATTTCATCTGAAATTTCATGGAACTCTTCTGAGGTTAAATTTGGAATTTTCTGCTGAAGTAATTGATAAAATTCTTCTTGTGTTTGGCACTTTTCGAGTTTTTTTGCGAGGTCATCGTCTGAGTTTATTAGGTCTATGAGATTTTCTACGTTTTTTTTCATGAGAATTCACGCTTTTCTTAATGATTTTAAGAACATTAATTTTGAAGTATATAATCAACCAAGATGTTCTTATTTATTATTATATCATAACAACTATAAAGAGTCAAATAATATTTTTTTATGCTTTTATGGTTATTAATATCTATTTTAAACAGTTAAAAGATATTACTACTTAACTTTAATGGTGTTAAATGATATTGATATATTTTTTAATTTATTTATTATAACTATAATTTCAAATGTTTTATTTTGATATTGTTATTAAAAATTTAATTACTTGATCAACAAATTCGCTACCGTTATCACTTGCGATGGATTTAAATACGGTTTCAAAGCTATTTTCAAAGCTTTTGGCAATTCTTTCAAGCTCAATACATACGGCCTCACTGCTTCGGTGGGTGGGAATCTTTGCAAGATGATGCTTTCGTGTCAGTTTTTCGTCAAGTGTTAATAGTATGGGAGAAGACTTTTTTGCCGACTATGGTATCTATCTCTCAATACTCGAATTCGGTACGATTGTTGATTCCTTCGGGGAGTTCTTCTATGCTTGCTCCAAAGATTCTTTTGTTTTGATTTTTTCTGTTTGTTTGAATTTTTCTCTTTACTCTCAGCTGCAAATCAATGTTTCTGACCTTTATCAATCTCTTGTCGATATAGTTGTATATTGTTTTGGTGCTTACGATTCTTTCAAATCGACCGCTAAGTTTCGCTTCTCCGCAGATTGCGTCCGGTGACAATTTATTTTCAAGTATTTGCTGTTCCGCATATCGTATAAAGTCATAGGCATAGGTTAATTTCATCGGTGGGCGACTGTTACGCCTGTGTTCCTCATACACTCGCTGTCCTACATCACAAAAATATTTTTGATGCCTTTTCAAGTTTGTATCCAGCTGTTCTACTGTTCCTCGCTTCAACTCATTATACAAAGTTGAACGTGATATGCCTATTACTTTGGCAATTTGTGCTTTTCGATACCCCTGACGTAGCAATATTTCTATTTGGGCTCGTTTTTCTAGCGTTAGATGTTGGAATTTCTTTTCTTTTGTGGTATACTGTTCTTGTGTCATAGCAGACCTCCTTAGTTTTTTGGTTTTAGGTAATTTCAATTATACCACGTCTGCTATGACTTTTTCTATGTGTCCTATTTCATTTTACAATTAACCAATCAAAAAAAATATATATTGACAAATAATATTGTGTAATGTATAATATTATTGATTATAATTTTAAAAATGTGTTATTAATATTAAAGAGATATTATTTAATTTGGTTTTGAATTTTCAGTAAAAGTTAAAAAAGTTAGTTTATTTAAGAATATGAGTTGTGTGTTTATTGTTTTAATATTTTAATTTAAAAATAATTGGATTTAGGATGGTTTAATATGAAAAGTAGTGTGGAAAAGTGGTTAGAGTTGATTGAGGCAGATGAAGAACTATCGAGTAAACTATTACAAGAAAAGTCTAAGTATGAAGCAACGCAAGATGGCTTGGAATGTTTTTTGAAAAAAGATTTTATCCCGTTAGCTAAAAAGTATGGTTTTGAGTTTTCAGTGGATGATGTGTTGAAGTGTTCGGATGCAAATATGCAAGAACTTAGCGACGATGTAGTAGGAGCAGTTGCGGGTGGTAAGAAAAATAGTGTACTTGGTCTGGGATTGGTTTCATTGATTCTACTTTCATCTTTGCCTGTTGGAAGTTTACTTTTAAAACAGGACGATGAAATTGCTGATTCATCTGTCAGTATGAATGTAAGTGAAAAAACTCAAAAACATGAAAAATTACGAAAAAGTACTTCAAATAAGAAATCTGATTTAGAGGACGAGACTGACGATGGATCAGTTAAATCAGAAAAAAATGAACAAAGTAAGTCTGTTGATAAATTAGAAAAGTAATAGGTTCAAGGTTAAAATGAATGCTTTATGTCAATTACAGGGTATTAATAGAAAACTTTAGCAGTAAAGAATTATAAGTAGTAAATCATATAATTTTTAAGTAGACATCAGAATTGGTAAGGTATTTTGAATCAAATTCTGATAAACTTATTGTTTTGTAGTTTTTCTGTAGCTGTTAATATTGCCAAATTAAACGCATTAGACCTAAAACAAATGTTGTTGTAAATAGTATTTGTTTTTTTTTTGAGGGGCAAAAAAACTGATGTACAATGAATTTTATGATTTATCCATTGTACACCAGTTTGTGAGATCTAACTATTGAAAGAAGCTGTAGCAAAAAGATTTTAAAAATCTGGTTAACTATAGCTTCTTAACTTTTGGCATCTATTAATTTGTTAATGATTTAAGTTGTAATTTTTACTGTAGATTTATTAAATATACGATTAACTTTGTTCTGGTAACTTAAAACTATCCTTTAAAAGGACACTTCTGTTAAATATTAAATGATTCTGAGTGCTATACTTATTATCCAGGCAAAAATAACCTATTCTCATAAATTGATATGACATACCAGGTTTTGCTGTTTCTAATGATTTTTCTACTTTGCAGTGATTTAATACTTCCAGTGATTTTTCGTTAATACAATCAATAAAATTCTTATTTCCTGCGTTAGGATCCGAATCAGTGAATAAGTTACTATACAAACGAATTTCTGCATCAACGCAGGTTTTGGCATCAACCCAATGAATTGTACTTTTAATTTTTCGGCCATCGGGGGTCATTCCTCCACGGGTTTGAGGATCGTATGTTGCATAAACTTCCTCTACATTTCCATCGGAATCTGTTTTACAACCAGTACACTTTACAACGTAAGCTGTTTTCAGTCTTACTTCATTTCCTGGAAATAATCTAAAATATTTTTTTACAGGTTCTTGCATAAAATCGTCTGATTCAATGAAAAGTTCGCGTGAAAAAGTTATTTTTCTGGTACCAGCTTGTGGGTCGTTCGGGTTGTTTTCAATTTCAAATTCTTCCCTTTTATCTTCTGGATAATTTGTAATCACGAGTTTTATTGGGTGTAAAACTGCCATAACTCTATTAGCAGTTTGGTTCAGATCTTCTCTTAAACAATGTTCTAAAAATGAATACTCGACGGTACTATTTACTTTTGCGACTCCAATCCTCTCACAAAATGAACGTATTGCATTTTGTGTATACCCGCGCCTTCTAAGTCCGCACAAGGTTGGCATTCTCGGGTCATCCCAACCGTCTACAAATCCCTTTTCAACAAGCTCACGTAATTTTCTCTTACTCATAACAGTATGATTTATCCCAAGACGAGCAAATTCAATTTGTCTTGGTTTACACGGAACGTTTGTATTTTCAAGAACCCAATCGTAAAGAGGCCTATGATCTTCAAATTCGAGCGAACATAATGAATGAGTGATGTGTTCCATAGCATCCTCAATCGGATGTGCAAAATCGTACATAGGATATATACACCACTTGTCTCCTGTTCTGTGATGAATTTGCTTATTTATTCTGTAAATTACAGGATCACGCATATTGAAGTTGCCTGATGTAAGGTCTATTTTTGCACGCAATGTCATAGTTCCATCTTCAAACTCACCTTTTCGCATTCTCTCAAAAAGATCTAAGCTTTCTTCTATTGGTCGATTGCGATATGGGCTTACAGCAGGATGTGTAGTATCTCCGCGATTTTCTCTCATCTGATCAGCTGTCAGTTCACACACATATGCTTTTCCGTCTTTTATAAGGTCACATGCTAATTGATACATCGTATCAAAATAGTCTGATGCATAATAAAACCTATCTTCCCAATCAAAACCTAGCCATTTTATATCTTCTTTAATTGCGTCAACGTATGATACATCTTCCTTGGTAGGGTTAGTGTCGTCCATTCTAAGATTACATTTACCGTTAAACTTTTCAGCGGCCCCAAAGTCAATGCAAATCGCTTTAGCGTGACCTATGTGTAAGTAACCGTTAGGTTCAGGAGGAAATCTTGTGTGGACTTTTTTCCCCTCAAAGCGTCCTCCTGCATTAATATCTTCTTTAATAAAATCATAAATAAAATTCGTATCTGACATTTTCAGCACTCACTTTCCATTTTATTATAAGCTGTGTTCGAGTTTCTCTATACCAAGCTCAATACGTGAAATTGATTCTTCTTTACCCAATATCTCTAAAATTTCTATTGCACCACCTGGTGTAACTTGCAATCCTGATACTGCAATTCGAGTTGGCCACATAACAGTACCATTTTTCAGTTGCATGTGTTCAGCTAATGATATTAGAGTATCGTGGATCATATCATGGTCCCAGTTATCAATTTTTTCAAATTCTGATTTTACGTGCTTTAGCACCTCAAGTGAGTTTTCTAATGTAGTTTTACTTTTTTTATGAACGAATATTTTGACATCATATTTTGGGAGTTTTTTCAGAAAACTTACTTTTTCTGGAACTTGTGTTAATTTTTCAAGTCGTTGTTGTAATATAGCACTTATTTTCTTTGTATTCATTGAATCTACTTTAGATTCTTCGAAATATGGTTGTAACATTTTATCAAGTTCATCAATTGACATTGATTTTATATATTCTGAATTAAACCAATCAAGTTTTGCATAATCAAATATTGCAGGAGATTTGCTTATACCTTTTACAGAAAAAGCTTTTGTAAGCTCGTCCAATGAAAAAATTTCCTGATTATCCTTAGGACACCATCCGAGTAATGCTATATAATTTATAATAGCTTTTGGTAAATATCCTTCGTTTATCAAATCTTTAAAACTTACTGACCCGTGTCTTTTAGACAATTTCGATATATTTCCATCAGCGTCTTTGCCCATTATAAGTGGTAAGTGAATGTATTTTGGAATTTCCCATCCAAATGCTTCATACAGTAGATTGTATTTTGGTGTAGACGAGAGGTATTCACTTCCTCTTACTACGTGCGTAATATGCATAAGATGATCATCTATAACATTTGCGAAGTTGTATGTAGGATACCCGTCTGCTTTAATTAGTATTTGATCATCTAATTCTGCATTACTTGTCGTAATGGTACCATATACACAATCACAAAACGTTGTTGAGCCTTCAAGTGGCATTTTTTGACGTATTACGTAAGGAGTTCCATTTTTAAGAAGTCTTTGAACTTCTTTTTCTGGTAGGTTTCTACAATGTCGGTCATATCCAGAAAAATCTGTATCCTTAATTGATTCTAATCTTTCCTTTGAACAAAAGCAGTAATAGGCCTTTCCTTCTTCTACAAGTTTTTTTGCAAATGGCGTATATAAATTCATTCTTTCGCTTTGAACGTACGGTGCATATTCACCGCCTATATCTGGCCCTTCGTCGTGTTGAATACCTACGCTTTTTAGTGTATCGTAAATAAGTTCAACTGCTTTACGCACGTATCTTTCTCGGTCAGTATCTTCTATGCGAAGTACAAATTTTCCATTTTGGGATTTGGCTATCAGATATTCGTAAAGTGCTGTTCTGAGATTTCCAACATGCATTGATCCTGTGGGACTAGGAGCATATCGTGTTCTAACTATTTGGTTCATTTTTATCGGATCCTTTCATCATTACATTACTTAAGTTATTATACCAAAAATTAACCCAAAAGAAAATACCAAAATAAAAAATATTTTATTTCAATCACACCAATATGTCTTGCAATTTAATTAGATTATCGGTAATTAAATTGTTTCAAATAAGTTTAGTTTTTTTATTTAATATAAATTTACTACTTATTCCAATAAAAAGCCAGGTACGAATCTTGTGTATCAGGCATTGTATAGCCAATGTCCTTAACTGTTTGTCCATCAGTTAGAAACCAGTAACTTTTAGAATCATCATCCATTATGTTTATGTAAGAATACATATGATGAGGCAACACTTTATATTTTGGCTCAGTTAAAATAAGGCCTTTTAAATATTTAACTTTCCCATTTTTTAAAACAATTTCTTTTTTTATTTCACCGTGCTTTTCAGGAATCACTACTATAATCATTCCGTCGCTATCCAAAGCCCCAATACTTTCGATGTCACTTACCATAATTTCTGGAAACTTTAATTTTACAAAAATTTTTGATATGTGCCTTAACAAGATTTCAAGTGGGTCACTTTCACATTTGTTGTAAAATGAAAAACTTTCATAGATTTTCTTTGTTTCCACAGGAGCAACACTTACACAATACGCTGAAAACATATAAAAAAGAAGTTTCATTGCAGTAATATCATGTGTTTCGGAATCATCATAGTCAGAATGAAATGCTAGGATAGCTTTTCTGAAATCGTCAATATTATATAATTGTTGCATTAAAGCATTCATATAACAAGTTCGACCATACTCGGATATAATGGGAGGTTCTAAATAGAGCTTAGAATGAATAGTTGTTTGGTAAGTATTCACAGGATTCCAGGTGGAAGTTGGGGGTGGTGTAGCACTGCACGGTTGAATTTTTCCGATAATCGAAACACAACATAACATTATACTTAATATTTTGTACATAATTTTTTTCAAAACTGTTTCCTCCTTAAAGTTTATTTTTTATTGTACACTAATTAAACTTATTAGTTAGCGATGACTTGAAATAAGTTGAATTTCGAATGGTAGTCCATGTCAGACATAACGTATATACATATTATATCATAGCACAATTTGAAATGTAAAGTCTAAAATGAGTTTTTTAACCATTTGTAAAGAATCTATTTGATGTTTATAAATAATTCTGGTATAATAAAAATATATGGATTTTAAAATAAAGTGAGGAATATTAAAATGTGTACTACTAAAACTGTGTATTATTCAACATGCTGTCCTTTATATGAACAAGAAAATTATATTGGTTCAGATGTTTTGGTTGAAGTGCGCCGCAATTTTTTTAAAACAGGTGCAAAGCAAAAAAATAAGATTTCACAAAAGTGTTACGAAAAAGTTTTCAATTATTCTTATCTGTTAGAAAAAAACAGACCAATGCAATGGAAGAAAATGTGCGATGGCAAAATTTTAGAAAAAAGTATCCCGTCCAAAGATGGATATGCGATTACTTCGCAAAATGAAACAAACATAAAAATAATTTATTTTAATCCCGAACATCAATGGATTCGAACTCAATATTTTTCAAAATCTGGTCCAAAAAAGGTGTTACTGGGAATGGAAGCCGTTGATGAGAAAAACGTACTTTTTAAAGAATGGGATAACAAAACAAATTCGTATAATACGTCGATATTATCTGCAATAACGCTGCATGAGACAAAGGGGTTTCTTCCTATTGCGCCAAAGGCTATTTGTTATACGGACCATGGTGAACTTTTATTTTATAGTGATGAACAGATTGCATATTACCATAAATTTATGGATAAGGCAAAATCACAAGATAAAAGTTTGCCACCTAAATCAAAAAGTGGTTTAGATAAGAATAATGAATCTATTACCCAAATTAATGAAAATTTCTCAAAAGAAAAAAAATTACCCAACTCTAATCACTTCTACTCTGGACAAGTATCAAAGGAAAATCTTCGCCAAGGATATGGACGTACATATACAGATTCCGGGTGTACAATATACGAGGGAACATATAAAAATGATCAAAAGGATGGATTTGGAGTATCATACTACGACAATGGTAATGTGTCCTATGTAGGTAATTTTTCTCAAAATCAACGAAATGGTATGGGGATCAACTTCAGTTACGATAAATCATTAGTACGAATTGGGACATGGGAAAATGGCAGCCCTAGTGATATGACGTCAATCTTTGATAAAACTGGGACTTTAATCTTTGCTGGGAAAACATTAAACAATAAACGAAATGGTATTGGAATAAGTTATAATTCTAAAAAAGATAAGGTTCTAGTTGGTAAATGGAAAAACGGGCTTTTTACTGGAAATGGTACAATATTTGATTTCGATGGAAATGTCTTATTAGCTGGACAGATTTCTTCGGAAATGTTGTTAGAGTTCAATATACACGAAAAAAATGTCTGAAATAGAATACATTGAACAACATAATGTTGGATTTGGATCCTGTTTAGTAATCGGCCATTATAGCAATAGCATGTTAATGGTCGATTGTGGTTCGATGAACAATAAAGTAAACAATACTCCATTTAAGTCAATCGTAGATAATATATCAGAGAGATATCAGGATGTATCACAAAGGGATTTTTTGCTTACACACTACCATCGTGATCATATATGCGGTTTCTTTCATATAATCAGTCAAAATCCACATTACTTTAATAATATATTTTTACCAGACGTTATTCCTTATAGAAATAAATTGGCTCCACTACAAGAATTAGCCTTATACGCAAAACTTTTTTTACCTAGCCAATGTGGGCAGTCAGTCGTTAGCACAAGTGCTCTTAAAATTATAAATGTACTAGCATCTACAGTTGGGCTTGAAAATGTATTCACGTTAAGGGCTGGCAATGTTTTTGCTTGTGGACAGTGTCGTTATGAAGTTCTTGCACCATATGAAAACCACTTTCAGGCATATGATGAAATAAGTAAAGTTATTTATCAACTTAGTTCGGAATTTTCTAGTAATTATATCAGCTGGCGATTTCAACATTTAAAAAACCTATTTTGTAAACTGTACTTACTATGCTCTAACAATTTAAACATACAGTATAAAAATATAAACTTATCTCAAATACAGGATTTAGCCGATTGTCTTAACGAGATGGAAAAATTAAAAATTAACTTCTCAACAGCACAAAAACAAAGAGTAACGGAAATTCTTACATCAAATAACTTTTCAAGAGAATATAGCTTTGCACTTAATTCTACTGGAATTGTGTTTCATAAAACATCATATCCTACTTTGCTCATAACGGGTGATGCAATGCCACATATGTTCGAAACTTTCAATACCCTTTGTGAAAAATACTATATGGTTCAAGCGCCTCATCATGGAACTTGTTCTGGGTTTTCGGATATTTTATACAATATACCTAAATCACACATTTTAATATCAAATGGGCAATATCATGCAGGGGGAGCTATATGTGAAAAATATTCTTTAGACAACGCAATATGCCACTGTACAAACAATTTAGTTTGTCCGTATTTTAAGAAACATAAAAGTTGCTGTAATCAGCTCTGTATATGTGATGATAAAAGTACATTTACATTCAAGTGTAGCGCTGCGGCTAAAAATGACACAATTTCACTATGCAACATATATTCTTTGTTTAGTGATATAAGCTATGGCTGTTCTTGTTCCTGAAAGTCTTTAATCATACAAAATAATTACCTCGCATATAAATCAATGAGGTGATTATTTTGTTTTTTAAGAAAAAATTTAACATTCATTCCGAAACTATATTTCGTTCAATAGTTATATTCGGAGTATTTTTGTTTCTGTTTTTGTCATTTAATGTAATTTCGCTTGTAAGCCAAGAAACTGTAAGTAATTCCAAGGAGTACCTTCCTACAATAATTTTGGATGCAGGACATGGTGGAGAAGACGGTGGTGCATCGTCCGATGATGGGATTTTAGAAAAGGATATTAATTTAAAAATAGCTTTGAAATTGCGTGACATGTTAAATTTGTCTGGATTTGATGTGAAAATGACACGTGATAAAGATATTTCAATTTACGATCAATCTGCAAAAAGTGTACGTGAGCAAAAAGTATCTGATCTCAAAAATCGTCTTGCTATGGTTAATGAAAATACTAACAATATACTTTTAAGCATTCATCAAAATAAATTCACACAAAGTAAATATTTTGGCACACAGATTTTCTATTCAGAAAACAACCCAAAAAGTTTTGAAATTGCAGATAAAATAAAAACCTCTGTGGTTAAGCTAACGCAGCCCGACAACACTCGCGAAACAAAACCTGGTAAGGATATTTTTCTTCTATCTCAGACACAAAACCCTGCTGTCATCGTCGAGTGTGGATTTTTATCCAACCCGGATGAGGCTGCTAAATTAAATTCAAATGATTATCAACAGCAATTAGCCTTCGCAATCTATTGTGGCTTTTTACAGGCACTTCAATAAAGATATATCTTGCAGTTATATACATAGTGAACGTATAAGAAAGATGATTTTATGATTAATGCGTTGTCATCATTGTATGCACGTAAAATATTGAAATTATAGTATGTTAAACCGCTATTGAAAAAATAAAGCACCTTGCATGAATGGGGAATAGATTAAACTCCATTGATACAGGGTGCTTTATTCAATTTATTGAACAAATGTGTGTAAATTTGTATTTTGTGTGATGGGAAATGATTTTAGTTTAAATAATGATTAGCTTTATTTGGTAGTTCAGGTGCCCAAAAATAATAAATTGAGGAATAAACGTATGGGAGCAACTGGATGTAAAAAAGTGAGGAATTTCAGAAAAATACAGGAAAAGGTTGAATTTTATTATTTTATGTAGTATAATCATATTAAATTTGAGGATGAGTTTTTCTATATTTTCGTGATATGACCTTTGACTTTTATTAGGGTGGAGGGAATTTTAAATGAAAAAATCAAAAATTAAGTATATACTTATTAGTGTAGGGATGCTTGTTATTGTGTGTATTGGTATGTTTTTTACTTTTTCTTATCTTACAGGGCAAAGTAATGATGTAAAGAACATATTTACAGTTGGAAAAGTGAGTTTAGAATTGCTCGAAATGCAAACGTGTAGTGGGTTGAGTGTAGTATATAGTAAGGAAGGAACAATAACAACGTACGTAGATAAAACAATGCCTATTTTTTCTAATAGTATTGTTTATAGTGGAAGTATATACTATTTAAAAAAAATTGATTATTGTACCTTGGCTAGTGATGATTATAAGATGCGTGCAAAGTATGTGTGCGATGGCCAAGAAGATAAATTTGAAATTTCTGAAATTCAGTCAACTTTCCCTGATCAAACAGATGGCTATAAAGTATGTCGTGTAACAAAGAATGATGAATATGGTATTTTACCAGGTGTAGAATATTGGAAAGATCCAACTGTATACATACACGAAGGCAGTGAACCGTGTTATGTATTTATAAAGGTAGATAATCCGTTTAATGGATTAGAGGATGGCGGTTCTTTTTCTATACAGGATCAGATAAAACAGAATGATTGGATGGATTTTAAGGATGCTGATGGAAATAAAATAGCAGGAGTGTATTATTATAGCCAGGAAGGTAAGAAAGAGGTTGATGCGTCAACAGAAGAAAAAGTTTTACCAATTTTTACTCATTTCGTTTTAAGAAAGGATCCATGGCAAAATGGTTCCAGGGGTAATTTAGTTGATTTTAAACCTTTTCGAATTGAAGTTGGGGCGATTGCGTGTGCTGGTGAAATTGATATAGAAACTGCTTATAAAATGTTGTACGCTGCAAAATTTAATAACTAGAAAGACTTTTATTTGATATGCTTAATTATGTCAGAAAAGGTGGTAAGTGAATATTTGAGTAATTTTCTTTATGAGGACAAAAATGTAAATGTTAATGAATTTGGATGGTATCGTATGATTTGGGTTAACAGGCTTAGATAAACGGAAAAAATGAATTATTATGATTAATGAATTTTTTTAGCTTAAAGTATTATTGTAAGTGAATTTACTGTTTTTTTAATATTATTTTTTTATAGACTCTTGTTTATAGTATACACTTTATGATACAATAAACAGGGGTTTGTTTGAATTTTAAGTTTAGAGGTGGTTCCTGGATTTTAATTATTGGTGTGTTAGTAAATGAAAGCGTATTCTAATTTAATTCAGATGTTGAAAAGATATATTTTTTATTGTAATATAGAATATGCTGTGAAATGAAAAAAGTGGTAATATTTGATATTTTGTTAATGTGATGTGTTGGAATGATAATTTGTACAGTTTATAAAGGAGAGGTTTAAAATGATATTTGCAGCGATATTAGCTGGAGGAATAGGTTCGAGGATGAACCTATCTGATATGCCAAAACAGTTTTTGCCATTAAAAGATAAACCAATTATAATACACACGCTTGAAAAATTTTTAATGTGTGATAAATTTGATTTTTTCTTTGTTGGCGTACATCCAGACTGGATGCTATATATGGACGATTTGATAAAAAAATATTGTCCTCAATATAGAAACAAGATTTGTACAGTGCCAGGTGGAAAAGATAGAAATTCGACGTTATCGAATGTTATCGAGAATTTAGAAGAAAAGTTTGGTGAAAGTGATGATCACATTATAGTGACACATGATTCAGTGAGGCCATTCGTTACAATGCGGATGATAGATGAAAATATTGAGGCTGCCAAAAAATACGGTGCATGTGATACAGTTATAGCAGCTACAGACACGATTGTGTCATCGCAGGATGGAAAATTTATTAATGATATTCCAAACCGAGTTGAAATGTACCAAGGCCAAACTCCACAGAGCTTTAATGTGAAATTACTTAAGGATTTGTATAATGATTTGACAGTTGAGGAAAAAGAAATATTAACTGATGCATGTAAGATTTGTACAGTGAGAAATAAACCTGTTTATTTGGTAAAAGGTGCAGTGTCCAACATGAAATTGACCACAGTTACGGACTATAAAATTGCACAGGCGTTGATAGGGGGAATATCTGATGATTAATCAGGTGTATCAGTTAATAAGTCCAAGGGTGTTTTCAATAAAGTATGAGGATTTATCCACAAATAATGGTGTAGTTGTTCGTCCGACGCATCTTGCGATATGTCATGCAGATCAGAGGTATTATCTGGGGAAACGCGATGTAAGTATACTTCAAAAAAAATTACCGATGGCTTTGATACACGAAGCGTGTGGTGAGGTTGTGTGTGATGTAAGTGGATGTTTTAAGGTGGGGCAAAAAGTGGTTATGGTGCCAAATGTACCTGGTGAAAAAAGTGATTTTATATATGAGAACTATTCCAAAAATTCAAAATTTTTGTCAAGTGGATCGGATGGGTTCATGAGGGAACTTGTGCGACTTCCGATTGATCGTGTGGTGAGTTTTGAGGATATTCCAATGAAAATTGCTGCTATTACTGAATTTGTGAGTGTGGCAGTGCATGCCGCATGTAGATTTTCCTTGACATCACATCCGAATCGTGGTACAATTGGTATTTGGGGCGACGGAAGCTTAGCTTTTGTAGTTGCTTGCGTTTTAGAAAAAATGTTTCCAAATAGCAAGATTGTTGTAGTGGGGAAGGATGTGCGCAAATTATCAAATTTTTCGTTTGTGCACGAAACGTACCTTGCAGAAAATTTGCCAGAAGATTTTTTAATTGATCATGCATTTGAATGTGCTGGTGGAGAAGGTAGTTATTTTGCTATAGACGATATTATAAGGTCAATTTCAGCACAGGGAACTGTGATGTTGATGGGCGTGAGTGAAAATAAGGTTCCTATTAATACAAGAAATGTTTTAGAAAAAGGGATGAGTTTGATAGGATGTAGTCGTTCTGGGAGAACTGACTTTGAAAAGGCTGTAGAAATCATGAAACAAGAAGATATTCAAAAAAGATTGAGTACCATTATATATGAGGTGGATCCTGTGTGCTGTGTAGCTCAAATCCATAAGGCTTTTTCAACTGACTTAGCGACTCCGTTTAAAACTGTGTTTGAGTGGAAAATTTAGTATAGTAAAGGTGGATGTTAGTTTGCCAAAAATAAGTATAATAGTTCCGGTTTATAACGTGGAAAAATATTTGAACAAGTGTTTGGATTCAATTTTAGCACAAACGTTTGAAGACTATGAGCTCTTGCTTATAGATGATGGTTCTAGTGACAAAAGTGGGAATATATGCGATGAGTATGAAAAAAAAGATAAAAGAGTAAAAGTATTCCATAAGGAAAATGGTGGACAAAGTAGTGCGAGAAATGCAGGTATCGATGCGGCTTGTGGGGAATATATTGGATTTATAGATAGCGATGATTATATAGACAATGATATGTTTGAACAGCTTTATAATGATGTTACGAAAAATGATGCAGATGTAGCAGTTTGTGGAATTTATAATTGTTATAGAAATGTTGTAAGGCTAGAGTGTAGCAAAAATATTTATAGAATAGTGGACAATGAAGAGGCACTTAGGCTTGTTCTTGAGTCAAAAATCGTTTCAGTTCATGCATGCAATAAATTGTTTAAAAAAGAGTGTTTTGCTGAAGATAGGTTCCCAGTTGGCATGACATCAGAGGATGCATACATTATTCCAGAGATATTGTCTAAGTGCAAAAAAATTGTTATCAACACTACTGCAAAATATTACTACGTCCATAGATCAAATAGCACAACTTCTTCTTGCTTTAATGAGAGCGATTATGGAGTTGTTAAGGCTTATACTAAGAATTTGAAATTAGTGAAAGAAAAATTCCCAAGATGTGTAAAAGAAGCAGAATTTAGGTATCTTTGGGCGCATGCGTATGTGCTTGACAAAATGTTGTTAACTGAAAATTTTAAAGATTATGATAAGCTTAATGAAATTGTGTCCTTTTTAAGGAAGAACACTTTTAAAATACTTTGCAACCCGTGTTTTTTAAGGAGTCGAAAGTTAGCGTCAGTGGTCCTATTGTTTAGCAAAACGGTTTATAAAAAAATGTTGGTTTACAATAGAACTAAGCTGTTGAATTTATATTCGTAAGGTTAAGGAATTGATTATGAAAAATATATGTTTTATGGATTGGGATTATTCAATTGTAGGTGGAATTGGGAAAGTTTTAAATAATATTGCTTCAAAGCTAAGCCAGTATGATGACAAGTATAAAGTATATGTGCTTTCAGTATGCAGAAAATATGATAATAACAGTTATGAGCTTCCAAGTAATGTTAGTTATGATTATCTAAATAAAGGCACACTTAGGATACGATCAGCAATCACGAAATCTTTTTTTCCACTGCTTAGATATCTTAGGAAAAATAAAATTGATGTTGTTTTCTTAATGGGACACTATACTGTTCCTGTGGCATTATTTGTGACGCGTTTTGTAAAAACTAAGTTTGTGTTTTGCGATCATGGTGCCATTTCAAATCAACTGAATGATAAGACAGTTACTAATTTTAGAAAAATTGCTTCAAAAAAGTTCGACAAAGTTATAACGCTTACAGATAGAAATAAAAGTGATTATATGAATTTATTTAACGCAAAAGAGGAAAAATTACAAAGGATATATAATTGGCTTGATAGTGATATATTTAATTATTCATCGTCTGAATACGATGAGGGGGCAAAATCAATTATAACAGTTGGGCGATTTACTAGCGAAAAAGGGTTAGATATGTTGGTAGATGTGGCTAAAATTGTATTTGAAAGACATCCTGATTGGAAATGGGATGTTTATGGTGATGGTGAAATTTTTGATGAAATAAAAGAAAAAGTGAAAATTTTGAACTTGGAAAGTAATGTATTTCTAAAAGGCCTTGAACGCCAAGTGTATGAAAAATATAAGAATTATGCGATTTATGTGTTGACATCATATAGAGAAGGATTGCCACTGGCTTTATTGGAGGCAAAGGCAAATAAATTGCCAATTGTTAGTTTTGACTGCGTGACTGGACCTGGGGAGATTGTAATGGACGGAAAAGATGGATTTTTAGTTAGTTGCTATGATAAAAATGAAATGGCAAATAAAATATGCAAATTGATTGAAGATAGTGTACTTAGAAAGAGTTTTTCAAATAATAGTTTATCTAATATGGATAAGTTCAATGAAAAAAAAATACTTAATGAATGGGTAGAATTGATTGAAGGAGTGTGGTGAAGAGGTGGTAAAAAAATGATTAAATTGACGTGTGAAAGCGATTTAAAGCATAATTGTTTGAAATTAACGTACTTGGTATCTTTTATGATATTTTTATTTATTCGAGTGACGTCAGTATGGACGATATGTGTTCCTGCTTTTGTGGATGCAGTGGTATTTTTATTGCTAATGGTATTAGGTTTATTTGTTGTGATAGTAGATGTGTTTAGATGGCATTTGTTCTTTAGGGCAGTGAATAGTATATGGTTGATGTTGTTTTTATTTTCGGTTATGTTTTCAATTGTTATAAATATTCAGTATGGAATAGCTGGAAATGTGAGATCATGGTTATGGATGCTTATAGAATTTGTTGTTGTTTATAGTGTGGACTACAGTTTAGATGAAAAAGTTATGTTCAATCAAATTAAACTTGTAGAGCATGTTTTTATGGTTCTGTGTTTAATAGGAGCAATAGTTTCTATAACAATGTTTTTCCTGAGAATAGGTAAATATGTAGAACTAGATAATGAAAAACATTGCATATATGGTTTTGTTGAAAATCGTTTATTTGGTTGTTATGGCGATCCTAATTACGCTGCAATAGTTTCATTAATTGCAATTATTTTTTCCTTGAAAAATTACGTATTTTCTTCAAAAGGAAAAATAAAACTTATCTATTTTATAAATATATTTTTACAGTTTGTGTATATTGTGCTATCTGGATCTCGTACAGGAGATGTTGCGATGATATGTGCGGGATTTTTAGGATTCTTTTTGTATTCTAGGTTTAATTGCAAAAAAAATTGGGGGAGTAATAAAACAATTAAATCATTTTTTATAAGCTTTTTTTATGGTTTGCTTGCATGTGTTATATTGTTAGTGCTTTTATTCATAATTAAGCGATTTTCAATTTATTTAGCTAATTTGATTGATTCTGCTATAAAAAATAATGTAAGCTTTGGTAAGGAATCTGTGATAAGTTTGAATAGACTAGATGTTACAGAAAGCTCTGACATTTCTAACCTTAGATTTAAAATTTGGTTAAGTGCATTGGAAATTTTTAAGAGCAGGCCAATTTTTGGTGTAACAGAACGAAATGTGGTAGAATACGCTGTTCAAAATTTTGCAAATGGATTTATAGCAGTAAGAAAGTATTCTTATATACACAATTTTTATATAAGTGTACTTGTTTGTACGGGAATAGTAGGTGCAGTATTTATTTTTGGATTTTTGATTAAAAATGTGATACGTATACTTAAGGAATTATTTAATGAGTATGATCAGAAAATTTATTTAAATAAGGTATTTTGTTTTTTGCCTGTTGTTGTGGTAGCTGTTTCAGGAGTATTTTTAACTGATATATTGTTTATAAATTATGCTGGGTCATTTTTATTTTGGCTTTATATGGGGTATAGCATTTATTTAACAAAATGTTCTAATAAGGAAAATAATAATGAAGATTGTTCTATTTATGAATGTTGGTGTAGGTTGCAAATGAAGTGGAGTAAAAAGTATAAATAAAATGTTGTGTGATATTTTTCTTTTGAGGATACAAGAGATTACAAGCTTTTTATAGAGCGTCAAACGGGCACTTTGAATAGCATATCCTTAAAAATAGACGGTATCATATCATATAAAGGATAAGTGATTTAGTTTATGAGAAAACAGAACTCGGTTATAAACATAGCAGTTAGTATGTCGGTGTATTTTTTAATTACCCTTACGACACTTATTACGCCAGGGCTTTTGTCAAAGTTCTTAAATGGCAATTTCTCAAATCTTGAGAGTGTGATTGTAAATGCAACGGGTTTTTTAGGAATCATTGAAATGGGAATTGGTACAGGGATAGTGTGCAAACTCTATAGGCCTATACAGGAACAAGATAATCTTAAAATTGCCCTAATTTTAAATTTCTATAAAAAATCTTATATGATTATAGCGGCTGTAGTGTTTTGTGCGGGACTTGTGATGTCTGCAATATTTTTCAATCTACTGATAGATAAGGATACTAGAAATATCTTTCAGGGCCAACAGCTTCGATTATCAATAGCTTTTATGCTTTATGTTTTGGATGTGTTAGCAACATACCTTTTTGCTCACAAGCGTGCAATGATTACAGCGGATCAGAAGAATTATCTTATAAATATTGCTCACGGTATCGCAGTTGTTTGTACGTGTGTGTTCCAAACTTTAGCTTTGCTTTTGTTTAAGTCATTTGAACTGTATATTATAGTAAAAGTTCTTTCTACGACTCTTGAGAGTGTATTTGTGTCGGTGATGTACAAAAAAAGATACTCATACATAAATCTTAAAGTAGATCAGAAACTTGATAAACGAGAAAAAAAAGATCTTTTAGGGAAAGTTCGAGATTTGTTTTTACATAAAATAGCTGGGGCAAGTATTTCAACTATACCGGGGATGCTCATTTCAAGTTGTAATACAGTGTTTGTTAAGAGGTATGGTTGGAATCGCCGGATTTCTGATGGTTTGTTTAGAGTAATAGTTCAGATATTTGATAGTGTGGTTGCTAGTTTCGGAAACCTACTTGTTACGGAAAATAAAAAAACTATTTTTGAACGCTTTAAGTCTCTTTATTTGTTAAATCACTTTATTCAGTCATTTTTTTGCGTGGGGCTGTATGTATGCATTACTCCATTTGCTCAGATATTTAGTAAGACAGTGAATGATGAGTATTTTATAGGTGGTTGGTCACTTATTTTACTTGTTCTGAATTTTTATATAATGGGTATGCGACAATCACTTATCATGGTGAAGATGAGTGCCGGAATATATAAGGAAGATAGATTGTTTGCTTTGATGGAAGCAGCAATGAATATTGCTTTGTCAATTGTGTTGAGGGATTATCTTGGAGTTAATGGGGTTCTTTTAGCAGGAGTTATTACGCTTTGTGTGATTCCGATGTGGTCACAACCGTATGTAGTATACAGGATAGTTTTTAAGATGAAGTTTTGGCATTATTATAAAATGTTAGTATTGTACGGTGGGCTTACTTTTGGCTATATATGCATTACGTGTTTCATATGCAGGTTTGTGAGTGTTGATAACCCTTTTTGGAATTTAGTGATAAGAGCTTGCATTAGTGTGCTTGTACCAAATGTATTAAATATTTTGTTTTTTTGGAAAACAAGTAGTTTTTTATACATTAAGATAGCGATAAGTGGAATATTCAAAAAAATATTTTGTAGAGGAAAAGGGTGTAAAAATGAAGTATGATTATTTAATAGTAGGTGCGGGGTTGTATGGTGCGGTGTGCGCCAGAGAAGCATATAAAAAAGGTAAACGCGTTTTGGTTATTGACAAACGTGACCATGTGGGTGGGAACGTTTATACCGAAAAAATCGAAGGAATTAATGTACATAAATATGGTGCACATATATTTCATACGAACAATAAAAAGGTTTGGGATTATGTAAATCAGTTTGCAAAGTTTAATAGGTTTACAAATAGCCCAGTTGCAAATTACAATGGAGAGCTTTATTCATTGCCTTTTAATATGTATACGTTTAACAAGATGTGGGGAGTGGTTACTCCAGAGGACGCTGCTCGCAAAATCGAACAACAGCGCAAAGAAGCTGGGATAAAAAATCCGAGAAATCTCGAGGAACAAGCAATATCCCTTGTGGGGACGGATATATATGAAAAGTTAATTAAAGGATACACGGAAAAACAGTGGGGGAGACCATGTACGGAACTTCCTGCTTTTATTATAAAGAGGCTTCCAGTGAGGTTGACGTTTGACAACAACTATTTCAATGCTTTGTATCAGGGAATACCAATTGGTGGATATACCAAAATGGTTGAAAATATGCTCGATGGAATAGAAGTAAGCCTTGGAGTGGACTATTTTCAAAATAAGTCTGATTATGATGGTATGTCGGACAAACTGATATATACTGGTCCAATTGATGCGTATTTTAATTATAGTCTTGGAGCTCTTGAGTATAGATCAGTGCGTTTTGATACGGAAGTTCTGGATATGCCAAATTTTCAGGGTAACGTGGCAGTGAATTATACTGATAGGGAAACTCCGTGGACACGAATAATTGAGCATAAGTGGTTTGAGTTTGGTAAAGACGAAAATGGAAAAGATTTACCTAAAACGGTTATTAGCAGGGAATATAGTTCTGAGTGGAAGGTTGGAGATGAACCGTATTATCCTGTGAATGATGACAAAAATAGCAGTTTGTATTTAGAGTATAGAAGGTTAGCTGATTGTGAAAAGAATGTTATTTTTGGAGGACGTCTTGGTGAATACAAGTATTATGACATGGATGCAGTAATTGATGCGGCACTTAGTGTGTGCACAAGACTTTAATTTTTAGTTTTTATAGGAGGATAAAATGAATTTTAAAAAAATATCTTTGTTAATGTGTGCAATGATAATGCTTGTGTATGCGTTGTCGGGTTGCTCAAAATTTAAAAAATCAAAAAATGAAAATGATTTTCCTGTGACAGTTTGCGGTGTCACAATTGAAAACGCTCCGAAAAAAGTTGTTGTATTATCAGATTCAATAGCGGATATTGTGATCGGTCTTAAGGAAACAAGTAAGATATGTGCTAAAAGTGATGAGTGTACTCAGGAAGCTTTAACACACTTGCCTAGCGTGGGAAGTGAATTGGATCCTGATGTGGAGGCAATTAAGTCTTTTAAAGCGGATGTTGTGCTTTATGATAAGGATTTGTCTCAGGGCAAAATTGATGCTTTACATGGAGTAACTTTGGTGAAAATTGAAAAAGCAAATAATAGAAACGATTTGGAAGCATTGTATAATAATGTGGCTATGGTGCTGAAAGGAGGAGAGTCTGGTCGCGAACAGGCTAAAACTTTCTCAAAGGGTGTTTTGTATTCACTTGATGAAATTTCGAGAATAATTCCAGTTCAAACTGTACCTCCTACACTTTGTTATTTATTTGATGAGAATGGAAAGACGGTTACAGATGGAACTTTTGCTAATAAGATTATAGAATCTATAAGAGCTATAAATGTTGCGTCTGATATTAAGGATGGTGTGATCGTAATGTCTGAATTACGGCTTGCTAATCCTACATATGTTTTTTGCGATAAGGGTGTAAAAGAAAAATTGTTGGAGAATGATGTCTTTAGTGAATTGGATGCAGTAAAGAATAATCATGTATTTGAATTGGATAAAGTGTTGTTGATGCGTCAGGGAGAATCGATAGTTGAAGCTGCGAAAACCTTTGCAGCAGATATGTACCCGGAACTTATGTTGGGTGCGTCAAGTATGAGTAATACAACAACTAACGAAGAGGTTGAGGAAAATACGGAAAGTATTACGGAACCTACAACTACTTCAAAGGTGGTGGAAAGTGAAGAAGTTCCAGATGCGAGTAATATAATGAGAATACAAGAGAGATTAGATGAGCTTTGCTATTTGCATACTGCTCCGAATGGAGTGATGGACAATAGCTCAAAACAAGCCATAAAGGATTTTAAGTATTTGAATGGGCAAGAGGTTAATGATATAATAGATACCGCATTTTTGAATGCTTTGTTTTCCAGTGAGGCTAAGGTTAGACCAGATCCGGCACGCATTAAGTAGTGTTACTTTCTTTTGAAAAAGAAAGTAACCAAAGAAAACTTTTAATCGCGAAACTGCATGTAGTGTAGAAATACCACACAGTGCTCGCGGTTTTATTTTGAAGTAAACAGTGTTCTTTCTTTTGAAAAAGAAAGTAACCAAAGAAAACTTTTAATCGCGAAACTGCATG
>CATZCM010000012.1 GCA_958417225.1 uncultured Eubacteriales bacterium
GAAAACTTTAATGTGCAGTATTTACTGTGTTTTGTATAAGCAATTGTTGTGACTGCACGATATATTTTTTCTTTTGAAAAAGAAAGTAGGCAAAGAAAACTTTAATGTGCAGTATTTACTGTGTTTTGTATAAGCAATTGTTGTGACTGCACGATATATTTTTTCTTTTGAAAAAGAAAGTAGGCAAAGAAAATTTTAATGTGCAATATTTACTGTGTTTTTATAAGTATTTGTTGTGGCTGTATCTTACTGCGTGAGATAAAATAAAGAAGGGAGGAGTTTTAATGGATGTGAGTGATTATAGTCCAATGACGTTTGCATTCATGGGAGATTGTGTTTATGATTTGTTGGTGCGACGACGAGTTATTATGGAAGCAAATCGCCCCGCAAAAGATTTGCATAGTATATGCTCGGAAATGGTTTGTTGTAAGGGTCAAGTGAAAGCTTTTAAAAAAGTAGTGAATTACTTAACAGAGGAAGAATTGAATGTGTTTACTCGTGGACGCAATGCAAAAGTGAAACATATCCCTAAGCATGCTACTCCAGCTGAATATCATATTGCAACGGGGTTTGAGTCGATTTTTGGCTATTTGTATTTAAAGGGGGATATGGAAAGAATACAGTGGCTTTTTGAAATTATATTTAGTGAAGGAGTCTTGACATATGACGATGAATGTGAAACAGAAATTGAGGGAACTTAGTATAGATTTAGTTTTTTTTGTGGTTGGCAGTATGCTGTATGCAATAGCAACAGTTGTTTTTGTAGAGCCAAATGAGATGGCTCCAGGAGGTATTTCTGGGATAGCCATAATGTTGTATAATAAAGTTTATGACGGGTTTAATGTTGGGACCTGGTGCAATTTGCTGAATGTGCCTCTTGTAATATGGGCTATTTGCGAATTTTGGAAAGATTGGAAGGGATTTATAGAGTTTATTGGTAAATCTCTTGCAGGATTGTTAATTAGTAGTTTCTTTATAGATATTCTTCAAGTAGCACAAAAACGTGGGGTCTTTTTTGAGTACAAGGTAACTACTGGCCATGGGGATATATTAGTAGCAACTATATTTTCAGCAGTTCTTACTGGTTTTGGATTGAGTTTGATTTTTATAAGGGGCGGAACAACTGCTGGTACTGATGTGATAGCGAAACTTTCTAAAAGACATGCTAGACATATGCCTCTTGGAAAATTGCTTCTTTGTGCTGACGCTGTAATAGTTGCTATTTCAGGAATAGTTTTTGAGAATATAGAAACTATGGTGTATGCTGCAATATTTATTTTTGTGAGTTCAAAAATAATAGATACTATGATTTTTGCAATGGATCCAGGTGCTGGTCGTGTTATGTTGATAATCTCTAATAAAAGTAGGGAGATTGCGAAAAAAATTAATTGTGATTTGAATCGTACGTCGACAGCCTTTAAATCTATAGGATGCTATAGCGGAAATGAGGGAGAGGCTATAGTATGCGCAGTTCGTAAAAATGAAGTGAATAAAATATATGATATAAGTAAGGAAATTGATACAAATGTTTTTATTATGGTGAGCTGTAGTTCGTGTGAAATGATCGGAAGTGGATTTAAATCTTTACACAGTGTAGAGTGATTTGCATAATTTTTTTTCGAAAATTCGTTAAATTTGTGGGATGTATTTTCTGAGAAAGTGTGTTATAATAAAGGAGATAATCCGTATTTTATAACGTGAGGTGATTAAAATGAGTATACTGAAAGTTTTATTTGGTAACTACAGTAAACGAGAATTAAAACGCATAAAACCTATTTGTAATGCAGTGCTATCATTAGAGGATAAATATTCAGCCATGAGTGAAGAAGATTTAGCTGCACAAACTCCGGTTTTGAAAAAAAGACTCGAAAATGGGGAAACCCTAGATGATATATTACCAGATGCCTTCGCAGTGTGCCGTGAGGCTGCTTACCGGGTACTTGGTATGAAACACTTTCCGGTTCAAGTTATTGGTGGTATAGTGTTGCACCAAGGTAGAATTGCTGAGATGCAAACCGGTGAAGGAAAAACGTTAGTTGCTACATTGCCGTCGTATTTGAATGCATTGACAGGAAAAGGTGTTCATGTAGTAACGTGCAATGATTATCTAGCACATCGTGATGCCGAACAAATGGGTAAGGTATATCGATTTTTGGGATTGAGTGTAGGTGTAGTAGGCCACGGTATGGAAAATGATGAGCGCCGAAAAGCTTACGCTGCAGATATTACTTATGCAACTAATAATGAATTAGGTTTTGATTATCTTAGAGATAATATGGTGACCTATAAGGAAGATAAAGTCCAGAGAGAACATAATTTCGCTATTGTCGATGAGGTCGACTCAATTCTTATCGATGAAGCAAGGACACCTCTTATTATTTCAGGACAAGGAGATAAATCAACCGAACTTTATACAATAGCAAATAATTTCGTGAAAACATTAAATATGGTTAAAGTTGTGGAACTTGATGATAAAGAGGATAATGATGAAATCTATAAGGATGCGGATTATATAGTCGATGAAAAGGCAAAAACAGCTACATTGACCCCCTCTGGAGTGAAAAAAGCTGAAGAGTTTTTTCATATAGATAATTTGACCGATGCAGATAATATAAATATTCAACATCATATAAATCAGGCTATAAGAGCTCATGGTGTGATGCAAAATGAAATTGATTATGTGGTCAAGGATGGCGAAGTTTTAATTGTAGATGAGTTTACTGGACGTATCATGCAAGGTCGTCGCTATAATGAGGGTTTACACCAGGCGATTGAAGCAAAAGAAGGTGTGAAAATTGAGCGTGAGTCAAAAACATTGGCGGCAATTACATTCCAGAATTATTTTAGACTTTATAATAAGCTTTCTGGTATGACTGGTACTGCTACAACGGAAGAAGAGGAATTTAGTGATACCTATAGACTCGATATAGTGGCAATACCAACCAATAAACCTGTTAAACGTATAGATTATCCGGATTATATATTTAAGACGGAACATGGGAAATTTGTGGCTATTATACAGGATATACTTAAGTGTCACGAGAAGGGACAGCCCGTTCTTGTAGGTACAATTTCAATCGAAAAATCAGAACTGTTAAGCAAAATGCTTAAAAAAGAAGGTATACGCCATGCGGTGTTGAATGCTAAGTACCATGAAAAAGAAGCAGAAATTATTGCTCAGGCAGGTAAGAAAGGTGCCGTGACGATTGCTACCAATATGGCTGGACGTGGTACCGATATTAAACTTGGGGGTAATGCAGACTTTTTGGCTGTTTCTGAAATGAGGCGCATGGGCTATGATGAAGAACTGATTAATATGGCAACCGGTTTTAATGAAACAGATGATCAGGAAATACTTGATGCGAGAAATCGTTATAAGGAACTTTTGGATAAGTATAAAAAGATCATTGAACCTGAGGCTGAAGAAGTTCGACAAGCTGGAGGCCTTTTCATAATGGGTACCGAGCGCCATGAAACCCGACGTATTGATAATCAGTTAAGAGGTCGTTCGGGGCGTCAGGGAGATCCCGGGGAAACAAGATTTTATTTGTCTTGTGAAGATGATCTTGTTAGACTGTTTAATGGCGAACGTATGAAAAATCTGATGGAACGCTTTAAGGTTGAAGAGGATGAACCTATTGACAGCAAACTTCTTTCTAGTATGGTTGAAAGTTCGCAGCGCAGAGTCGAGGGTAGAAACTATGGAGCAAGAAAGAATGTGCTTCAATTTGACGATGTGTTGAACCGTCAACGTGAAATAATTTATGATCAAAGAAATAAAGTTCTTAATGGCGAAAATCTGAAAGAACAAGTTAGTAAGATGATTGAACAATCTATTGAGGGCAGAGTGCGACAATATATTCCTGAATCTATTCCACACAAAGAGTGGAATATAGAGGGTTTGTATGATTATTATGCGGGATGGCTTTTCAGAGACGGCGATATAGATAAAAATCAACTTAAGGAAATGGATGAGAATGCCATAATTAAAGAGTTTGTTGATCAAGCTATGTTTGTTTACAATGCAAGAGAGGAACAGATAGGTTCTGATATGATGCGCGAACTTGAAAGGTTTGTACTTCTCAAAAATGTTGATAAGTTGTGGATGGATCACATCGATGCTATGGAAGAACTTAAAAAAGGAATACGTCTGCGTGCTTACGGTCAACATGATCCCGTTGTCGAGTATAGAGTTGAAGGGTTTGATATGTTTGAGCAGATGATCGAAAATATCCGCCACGATACAGCGAAAATGTTGTTGACTATAAAAATCGGTAGCCAGGACGAAGTGCCAAAGCGTGAACGCGTAAAAGTACAAAATATGACTACTAATATGGATGTACAACAGGCAAGTCGTACTGTGAAAAAAGGTGCTAAGGTGGGTCGAAATGATCCGTGTCCTTGTGGTAGTGGGAAAAAATATAAGCGCTGTTGTGGTAAAAATCAGTAATGTTTGTGGTGTCATGTTGCACTAATATAGAAAACGTATGGTGAATTTTTTCTTATGAAATTTTTCACTGTACGTTTTTTTTGAAAATAATCTTGCTTTTTGTCTTTCGCTATATTATAATGTATATATTGATGTTTTTTGCGTATTTTACTTATTTTATTTGATGAGCTTGTAATTATAAGTTTTCTCTTAATGTGTTGTTTTTTACTTTTTTGTAAAATTTAAAGGAGGAGTTGAATGAAAAAATTTTTATCTATACTGTTTGGTGTTGTGTTGATTTGTTTTTTTATAGGGTGTGCTGACGGCCAAATAATAGACACAGAGGCAAGTGACCCAAGAGAAGATATGGATATAAGCAGTCGTTTTATAATTACGTCCGATGATAATGGTGAAATGGTAGTGAAATATCAGAACGGGAAAAAAGAACAGGAGGATTTAGATGAAAATAGATTTCAAGTTAAGTATAGAATAGATGGTAAGACAGTTGAAGATATAGAAGATGAAAAAATTTATGAGATGATTATTGTGGATAAATTGGATCAATCGGACAAATCCCAATATGTAATAGGTAATATTAAGAAAACTGGTAAAGATAAGTTTACTTGCAGGTCGAGTTCAGTGTATACTGGTGAGGGGCAAAGTGCGGATGTTAAATTAAATGGAAAGCCGTTGCCAGAAGGCTATACTGTTATTTATAAAAAGGACAATGAGTTTTTTGATGGTAATTTGCCGCAAGATGTAGGAGCGTATGAGGTATATGTCAAAGAGGGTTCAAATGAAGAAATTTGTATAGGAATTTTTGAAATAACATCAGCAGAGCTTGACATAAGCATAAAACAGGAAGGTATCCCTAAATATAATGGAAGAGAGCAAGATATTACATTTAGTAAAAAGTCAACTACTGTGGGAAATGCTGAAGTAACATTTTAATATAAGAAAGAAGGAGAAGAAAGTTAAAAGAAAAATTTACCTAAATTTACTGATGCAGGGAGTTATACGGTGCATTATAAAGCGAGTGCTAAAAATCACAAAGTTAAGGAAGGGGATTTTGAAGTAAGGATAGATAAGGCCAGCGTAAGCGACTTAAACTTTAGCTGGACTCAAGAAAGTGTATATACTGGAGAAATACAAAATGCAGATGTAAAACTGAATGGCAATAATTTGAATCAAAATTTCTATAAAATTTTTTATAAAAAAGACAACTATGATGTTAAACCGTGTGACGTAGGCGAGTATAAGGTATATGTACAAGCTACTGATGATAACAAAAATTATACTGGTGAAGCAAGCCGAACATTTAAAATTGAATATCTAGCTTTTCCAGAAGAAAAATACGAACTGTCTGGTGGAGTTTTTAAGGATAATACGTATTGGAGCAATAATGAGGTTACAGTGAAAGCACCAAGGGATTATAAGTTAGTATGTGATGAAGGCGAGAAAGAAAGCATTGTTGTAGAAAGTGATAGAAATACCAATTCTATAGAATTTCGCTTAAAAAACCAATCTGGTCAAATTACAGATGTAATAAAGGTGAAAGATAATATTAAATTTGATAGGAGCGAACCAGTTGGTGAAATAATCGTGGAGGGTAAAGATGAGACCGAGTCAGGTGAGAATATTTTTGTGAAAGGAGATACGACTATAAAAATTAAGACGGAAGATAATGACAGTGGCATAAAAAGTGTGGAGTATTATATTGATGAAAATTGTGATAATCTTTCGAATTTTGATAAAATTGATCCGACTAAGTGGAAAAGTATGGCAGTAACTGATCTGCAGAATTTTTCTGAAGGAGTTGTTCTTAGTCAGATAACATCAAATGGTAAGCATGCAGTTTATGTAAAAATTACGGACTATGCGGGGAACGTGAAGTGTTTAAATATTGATTCTCTTATAAAATACGAATATCCTATATTGGGAGAAGATAGGGTCACTTACTTAAAAAATAGTAATAATGAGGTGAAAATTCATGTGACGTTAAATGATAATATAATCGTGGAGAGTGAATATTTTAAAGTTACTAAAAGTGAAAATGATGAATGTTATTTGATTTTTAATAATGATAAACTGAATAGTATTAGTGATAGTAGTTTTAAAATTCCGATAAAGTTTCGTCCAATGTGTGTAGAGAATATTTCGTTTGAAATACAGACTGATATAATTTTGAGGAGTGTAAATATTGTAAATCTTGAAAATAAATGTTATGATGGTAAATCAGTAGATCCAAAGTACGAAGGTAATTTACTTGGAGATAAGGCAACTTATAAATACTATATTTATGATGATTCCGCTTATAAAGAGATTGAAGGACCTCCGAAAAATGTAGGTAGTTATAGTGTTAAGTTGATTGTAGAGAATGATTTGTATAAGACTGTTGAGATAAATAAGAAATTTGAAATAACGCCAGCGGAACTACAAGTAACTTGTAATACGAAAACAAAAATATACGATGGGGATCCTATGAATATAGAAGCAACTATTAATGGATTGGTAGGGAATGAGAAAGCGGAAGTGGAGTTAAGTGATAACAACCAACACATAAATGTAGGAAAATACGAATGTGATTATAAAATTGTATATAAGGACGGTGCATCATATAGTAATTATAAAGAAATTAATCATAAAAAAATAAACTTTGAAATAATTGCAAGGCCTATTAAAATACTACCACATGTTGATTTAGATACTCCATATTTTGATGTGTTAGATTCAACAGGTAATTTTTTGGCTAGATCAGATGGGCCTTGTACTTGTGATTTTAGTATCACTAGCAGTAATGAACAACTGTTTACTATTACACTCCCAGAAGATTGGATTAGATGTTTTCTGGATAAAGTGGATATAAAATATACAATAAAAGATTTAAAAGAAAATGATGTTACAAATTGTTTTACTGTAAGTTGGGTAGATGGACCTATGACTGATAACAACGAGTAGTAAGCAGATTTATTAAAAAAATTAGTTTTGTAATCATAAGGCTTTAATTTATTGTTGACGAAAAATTTAACGCAGCCTACAACTTACGAAGATAAAGTGTGTTGTAGACTGCGTTCTTTATAATATGTTTAAAATTGGTAGTTGCTTTAGTTTGTTTGAGATTCGTTACAAAGGTAATGTTTATTCATTTCATTTTTGGTTTAATTTTTTATTTTGAAAGTTTTGAATGAAAGTTTTTTTACGAGAATAGGGAATGCTATAAAGCTTATTACTGAAATGATTGAAAGAATAATTAAAATAGTTTTCAGAGTCAATACATGTAATTGTAATAAAAGTATTATTAAACATATAGTATAGGATTGAATATAAACATATGTGCTATTTTTTAATTCTAATGCTTGAGAATATGGTTGGATCAAGTAGTATATAGATAATCCGGTAATAGTTGATATTATAGAAATTAGTAAGCTATATATTGAAAGGTATAATATGTCTAAATTTACTTCGGAGAAAAAAGAGAACTCTAAAATTAAAAGAAATAACGCAGTAATAAAGTTGGGTATTAAATTTAAAATTAAGAGTTTTTTTAATCTTTGCTTAAAACATAAATAGATACTGCCGTTATTTGAAAGGATATTATACTTTAACAAAGGTAAGTCACAGTTGAAAAACATCACTTTTATAAACTTATTAAGACTTGAGTTATTGGATAACAAGCAAATTATAATTGCTACATATTTAAAAATGCAATCGTGATAAATTTCTTTAAATTCCGGGACTAAAAATCCTAAACAAAAACAAAATGTAAATAAAGTAGTAATTACAATTGTTTTTGCTTTTATTGGTTTTAGTAACATGGACTTAAATCTTTCGAAAAAGATGGAGTTGAAGTAGTTAAATTCAGTTTTGTTTTTGAACTTATTGTTTGTTACAGAAACTGAATCTTTATTTTTTAATTGCAAGCCTGCAGTTCTTATGTTTTTTATATCCTGGCTGCTAAAATTTATGTTTTTTGGTGCATTAACACTTGTGACTATGCTGAAGTAATCTTGGAATTTAATCATGTATATAAGCCCAAAAATTCCAAGTAGAGTTATAGTTAATGCTAATACTAAAATAATAATGGGATTATAAACTAAAGTAAATGCAGGGCTAAGTGATGAGTAGGCTCCCAAAACAGTAATTGCTAAAAATCCTAAATATAGTTTAAAATCTCGATCGAGGATCTTTCCAGTTTTTTTATATAAAAAGATTTGTACCATTTCACCAAAGCACTTGAATATTGTTTTTGTTAATATTAATATAAGTATATTTATTATGTTGCCGCCAAGTATGGCGTACCATGATCCGAAAACTAAAGTTTCACAAATGACTTCAGTTATTCTTTTTATGATAAACTGAGAAAAAATGTATTTTTTTGCATCGAGGTGCATGAGTTTTATGTAAACAAATTTGTTTTTATCTGTTGTAAATATAATAGATTTTGCAAAACAGCCCCAAATAACGTAAAAACAAATAAACATATGCATGAAGCAATTTGCACTGAAGAAGTTTGCTTTGGGTATAATTAGGAGAGGATAGCCTATACCTATACATGCAATAAATAAAGTTATCAATAATTTTTTTATGAAACTGAAAACTAAAGCAAAAAATGTAAACGCTTTTTTTGCGTCATAATTTCCGTATTCTAAATTTTTAAATATATTTTTAGTAAAACGATTATTTTTTAGGATGAATATAAATTTATTTATTGATGTAGAATTTTCTATTTCGCGTATTTTCTTGAAAGTGTACCACAAATTAATCGACCCCGCCTTTTAAAATTGATACTATGTATTCCTCCCAATCTTTGTCTCTGAGCATTTCTTGATTTATTGGGGTTAGGTTTCCTTTGTTTAAGACAATGATTTCGTCACTTAGTTCTTTTGCTAATTGTAAAAGATGGGTTGAGAAAATTATTATTTTATCTTTTTTCATTTTCAATAGAATTTTCTTCATCTCTAAACATACTACTGGATCTAGGGATACTAACGGTTCGTCTAATAAGATAACTGGTGGTTGCGATATGATAAACATAAGCATTTGAATTTTGTTTTTCATACCAAGCGAGTAATTTTTCATTATCTTGTTTTGATCGTCTCTATTTAGGTTTATAATCTCAAAGTATTCTTCAATTGTTTTAGGTTGTGGTAACTTGTCCTTATTTATGTCAATATAAAATTTTATAAATTCGTATCCGGTAAGAAATTCAGGTAAGATAGGGGTGGAAAGTACGTATCCGATATCATTTTGAACATTTACATTTCGAGTGTCATTTTTGTCAGAAATTAAAATTTCTCCACTGTCAACCGGAATTTCTTTAGAGATGCAGTTAAATAAAGTTGTCTTTCCAGAGCCATTTCGTCCTAGGATACAATATATTTTTCCTTCATCAAATTCGAATTTAATATCTTCTAAGATTTTATTTCGTCCGAAACTTTTTGTGAAATTTTTTAAGCTTATTTTCATTAAATGTCCTCTTTTCAAAATAATTATTGCTGTACTTAAATTTAAGTTTTTTATTTTGTAGAATGTAATAAAAAATAAGAGTTGCATTTTTGGACTTTTGAATGAAGTGTTTTTATCAGACTCTTAATTCTCATCTAAATCCTTATCAGATTTTTTGGTTAAAATTAAATGGAAAGTCATCATCATCGTCATCATCATTAGAAACTTCAAAATTGAATGGTTTGTCATCAGGCTGTGATATTTCAAATGTTCCAGAAAAATTATCGCCAACTACTTTAAGCGTTTCATCGTTAGAATTACATGTAACTTTGATAGTTCCGTCGTATTTACTTTCTTTATCGAAGATGACTTCTTTTAGCACTTCAACTTGTGAATTTGCTTTTACTAATACCAATTTAATTTTACCCTTATTTGCATTTACAGTAAAGTGAAGTTCAGTATCAGTTTTGTTTTCTACATTTGTGCTTGCTACTTTAAAAAAGCCACTAAAATTTCCTATTTTATAAGATAAAGTTGTTTTATTGTCGTCAAGATTTTGTATGGAATTTCGCATATTGTATATATTATTATTAGCTATTTTACTGTTATCGTTATAATAAGAATGTTGTTTTGAGTATTTACCGAGTTTTTTATTTTTATGGGAGTTAAATGGGAAGTAATCACCATAAGAGCATTCAAAATTGAATGGTTTATCGTCAGGCTGTGATATTTCAAATGTTCCAGAAAAATTATCGCCAACTACTTTAAGCGTTTCATCGTTAGAATTACATGTAACTTTGATAGTTCCGTCGTATTTACTTTCTTTATCGAAGATGACTTCTTTTAGCACTTCAACTTGTGAATTTGCTTTTACTAATACTAATTTAACTTTACCCTTATTTGCATTTACAGTAAAGTGAAGTTCAGTATCAGTTTTATTTTCTACATTTGCTCTTGCTACTTCAAAACAGCCACTAAAACGTTTTACTTCATAAGTTAAAATTGTACTAGTAGCGTTAAGTTTTCGTGAAGACGTTTGCATACTGAAACTATTAGTATCAGCTATTTTACCGTTATCGTTATATATATAAGAGTATTTTGGAGAACAGCCTGTGCAGATTAATATAAGGGCTGTACATATAATTGCGTATACCATGGTTTGCTTTAATTTTAACATTATTATTCATTACTGAAAACTTATAAAAAGTTATAAACTTTTATGTTTAATTCCTACTTCAACGTGTATGCTTTTGTATTGCCAAAACATATACTACTCACAAGTTCTTGTACGCTTCATAGGCGTAATTTTCTGACTAACGTGACAGAACATATCTGTAATAATTTTAAGATACTCTACAGATTGTCCTTTTAAAAACATTCCTCCATATCTTTTTAAATTCAAAGCAGATTGATAATCTCTATCAATCACATTTCCACATTCACATTTGTCAATACGGTCTGACAGCTTCAAATTCTTTCTAATATCTCCACAACAACTGCATAATTTAAAATTAGGAGAGAGAATATGTTTGCAATAACTACTGGAGTATTACTCCATGCAGACTTGTAATCAACCTATCTCATAAATTTATAAAACTCCTGTTGTATAGCTTTGGATAAATGTTTATTTTTCATCATTCCACTTACATACAGTTATTCCACTGTTATAAAGCTTGGTTTTAGTTTTATGATTTCAGATGTTGTTTGATGCAAATAGTTCTGACGAATATTTGTTAGTTTGTGATTTAATTTTAAAAGGTCTTTTTAATTTTTTATAATGTTACTTGTTTTACAGTAACTTGCTCCTTTCTTGTTTTTCTCGTATTTTCGTGAGATTGAACGCTGTAACATGCGTTTTCTTTTTTCTAAATTCTTTACATTATAGGTTTTATTTATATTCTGATATTTATATCCATCATAACATATTGCTAAATCTATTCCAATACCATCATTAGATGTAAAATAAGTAGAATATTCATATTCAATTCCTACCGTAAGACACCAGTTTATTCCATGATATTTGATACGAGGATTACTGTATTTAAAATCAGTAGGAATACGACCATGTTCTTGTAAGACGAATTCAATTTGAATTCTATTTATTTTTCTTTTTAGATATAGCAAATCCTTCTATTTTTACATAAGTGTCTGAAATTTGGATTTTAACGCTATCATGATAAAATGATGGTGTAGAGATTTTACAGTTTTTAAATTTAGAAAATTTCGAATATTCTTTAAAAAATTTTTTATAAATTCATCTTATCTGCTCATCACCTTCCTAATTTTTGTAACCGTTTCAAAAATCTTTTCCGAGTTTTTGATTTTTTTACTTTTAGTAGATGCATAAACTTTGAATCAGTACATCTGAATAAAAGGTTATAGCATGTACATTATACTAATTTATGATACATTTGTCAAGTATTGTTGAATAGGGACATTTGGTAAAAAAGCATAAGTATTTAGAATTATGGATAGTTTTCTGCATGAAACAAAAGGTTAAGTTATATGAACATGTTAACTACTGTCAAGTTATTGCATTATTAGTCAAAGTGCTTTACTAGGATAGTTTATGCACTTGCCCAAAAAACACTGTAAAATAGATTCATTCTACTGACCTTTAGACGTGACATCTTGGGAAGACAATTGTCGCTTTATTTCTGAGGATGTCCATAAAATCATGAATTCTTTTTGGAAATTTGTCATAGCCATTTTCTAGAATTTTTTGCAACTAAGCAAAAATTTCTTTTTCTAATGAGATTTTTATAGAACAGGCGTGTATAGATTTTATATGTAAAGCTTCACACTGTCGTCTAGTTTTACATATTATAAAGTAATGATTTGTAAAGGGGTTTTTCTTTATGACAGCGAAACGATTTGGGGTGATCGGTGGAGATAAACGTCAAAAATATCTGATAGAATCGTTGTATCAGGATGGACATGAACTTTTTGTATCAGGGTTTGATGATCTGAGTGAAAATGAGCATATCAGAAAAAAATCACTTAAAGATATATCCGATGAGTGTGATTATGTTGTGCTTCCAGTTCCAGTTTCGAGTGATTTTAAGACGATAAATGCTCCATATAGTTTAACGCCAATTATCATGGATGATGAATTTAAGAATTTATTTCAAGAAAATGTCATTTTTTGCGGGATTTCAAGTCGACTTGGAATGAAAGATAATATGAAAGTTTTTGATTACGCTGCACAAGAAAGTTTTGCAATAAAAAATGCTGTCCCAACTGTGGAAGGAGCTGTTGAGATCGCGATGCATGAAAGTGATATTACAATACACAGATCTAAGTGTTTAGTGATTGGGTTTGGCAGGCTTGGGAAGGTTTTAGCTAAAACGTTGAAAGATCTTGGAGCAAATGTTACTGTGAGTGCACGTAAGTATAGTGATTTTGCTTGGATTAAGTCAAGTGGGTATACGTGTATGAATACTCATGATATAAATGGAACTTATGATTTTATTTTCAATACAGTACCTTATATGGTGCTTGATCGGGATACGATAAAAAGATGTGAAACAAAACCTTTGATTATAGATTTAGCGTCAAGCCCTGGTGGAGTTGATTATGGTGCGGCAGATGAATTTTTCATAAAAACTATAAAAGCATTAGCTATACCAGGAAAAGTCTCACCAAAAACAGCGGGAGAAATAATTAAATATACTATTTATGAGTTGATTGAGGAGAATGGCTTATGATTAAAGTTGGGTATGCTATGTGTGGCTCGTTTTGTACGATAGCAAAGTCTATCACTGTAATGGAATTGCTAAACGAGAAAGGTTATGACCTTTTGCCGATTATGTCGGAGACAGCTTACAGTACAGATACACGTTTTGGGAATTGTAAAGACATAAATCAAAAAATACAAAACATCTGTAAAAAAGATATAATTCACTCAATAAAGGATTCGGAGCCAATTGGACCTAAATCTATGACGGATATCATGATTGTTGCACCATGTACGGGTAATACACTTGGTAAAATGAGTAATGCAATTACCGATACGGCAGTTACGATGGCGGCAAAATCTCATTTGAGACAAAAAAAACCGCTCTTAATTGCACTTGCTACAAATGATGCATTAGGAGCGTCAGCTAAGAATTTTGGTCGTATGTTGAACGTAAAGAATGTTTTTTTTGTGCCGATGACACAAGATGATCCTGTGAAAAAACCGAACTCATTGGTAGCAAGATTCGATTTAATAGAGGAATCAATGAAATTGGCGCTTGATGGAAAACAATTAGAGCCACTGTTTGTGTCGTCTTTTTAACTGAATTTATCGATTTGGACTACGTGTCCTTGATTAAGTGATTTTTTTACGTCAATGATTCGCTGGTTGGAAGAACCTCTAAATTGTAAATCCTCATGTTTTAGGTTTTGAACGAATTTTCCATCAATTAGTATATCAGTGGCATTTAGTAGCTTAATTTGTGCATCATCTTTGCTATATAAGATATCTTCAAATAAGTATCCGGTATATGTTACTATGTCAAGTCCGATTTTTTTTACCTGATATGCTAAATTGAGTAGGTTACTTGCTTGCAGAAAAGGTTCACCGCCTGAAAAAGTAATCCCCTGTAGAAGGGGATTTTGTTTTATCTCAGAGAAAATTTCATCGGTGCTAATTTGAAAACCTTTTTTTGGATCGTGTGTTTGAGGATTGTGGCACCCGGGACAGTTGTGATGGCAGCCTTGGGTAAATATCACATAACGAATTCCAGGTCCGTCAACTATAGACTCACGGACAAATCCTGCAACTTTGATTAAATTATTGCTCATCTTGCGCTCCTTTGAAATGTTTTACTCTATCGTGTTCTTCTGCTTTTTTTGCGTTGTTAAATCGATCAAGCGTTCCTACAAGATAACCTGTAATTCGGCGAATTCTTTCGAAATTTCCACGTCCGTCGGATTCACTGCGTCCGCATCTAGGGCACGTGTCTTTGATAACTCCAGAATATCCGCATATGGGGTCTCGATCAACAGGGTGATTTATAGAACCGTACCCTATACCGGATTCCTTCATACAACGTACGATTTTTTCAAAAGCATCGAGATTTTTAACTGGATCTCCATCAACTTCAACATACGATATATGTCCTCCATTTGTAAGTGTGTGATATGGAGCTTCTTTTTTTATTTTGTTGTAAGCGGATATCTCATAGTATACCGGTACATGGAATGAGTTTGTATAGTAATCTCTGTCTGTAATGCCAGGAATTTTTCCGTAAAGTTTAGCGTCCATTTTTACAAATCTCCCAGATAATCCTTCGGCTGGTGTTGCAATTAGTGAAAAGTTGAGTCCGTATCTTTTTGAAGCGGCGTCCATGCGTGAGCGCATGTGAGAAACGATTTGTAATCCTAATGTTTGAGAATGTTCACTTTCACCATGATGATATCCTGTAAGAGCTTTCAAACATTCTGCAAGACCGATAAATCCAAGTGTGAGTGTACCGTGTTTTAATACTTCGCGGACTTCGTCTTCAGCTGAGAGTTTGTCTGAATCAAGCCATACGCCTTGGCCCATTAAAAATGGAAAGTTTTTAACCTTTTTCTGAGCTTGCAGTTCAAATCTTGCTAAAAGTTGATTTATGACTAAATCGATTTTTTCATCGAGTAATCTGTAAAATGTATCAATGTTCTTATTGCTCTTAATTCCGAGTCTGGGTAAATTAATTGATGTAAATGATAAATTTCCTCGACCAGTAACAATTTCGCGGGTTGGGTCGTAATTATTACCAATAACCCTAGTGCGGCATCCCATGTAAGCAGCTTCTGTTTCTGGGTGGCCTTCTTTATAGTAGGCAAGATTAAATGGGGCATCGAGAAATGAGAAATTGGGGAATAAACGTTTTGCACTTACCCTGCACGCGAGTTTAAATAAATCGTAGTTTGGATCTGTCGGGTTGTAGTTTACGCCTTCTTTTACTTTGAAGATGTGTATTGGGAAAATGGCAGTTTCTTTGTTTCCAAGTCCTGCTTCGGTAGCAAGAAGTATATTTCGTATGATCATGCGACCTTCTGGGCTTGTGTCGGTTCCGTAGTTGATTGAGCTGAATGGTACTTGTGCGCCAGCTCTTGAATGCATTGTGTTTAAATTGTGTATAAATGCTTCCATAGCTTGATAAGTGGATCGATCGGTTTCCTCGTTTGCGTGTTGTATAGCAAATTGTTGTATTTTTTTTGCAGTTTCTTTTGGAAATTCTTCTTCGAGAAGTTCTAGTTGAATTGCATTGTATTTTTCGTTATCATTGCCGTTTAACTTTGCAAATGTCCCACTTCTTTTTTCCGATTCAGATATGACGTTTTCTGCGAACTTTTTGGGATCAGTTTTGTTGCTGATGAGTTCTATTGCGCGAATTAGGTTTTGTGCATATCTTCTTCTGTAAGTTTTAACGATTCCTTTGCTTAAGTCATAATCGAAGTTTGGGATGCTTTGGCCGCCGTGTTGATCATTTTGATTTGATTGTATGGCTATGCATGCTAATGCAGAATAGCTTGAGATTTCATTTGGTTCGCGAAGGAATCCATGTCCCGTAGAAAATCCTCCTGTGAAAAGTTTATTAAGATCTATTTGGCAGCACGTTGTGGTTAAGGTAAGAAAATCTAGGTCGTGAATGTGAATATCACCGTTGTGATGTGCTTTTGCATGCTCAGGATTTAATACGTACATTTCGTAAAATTGTTTAGCGCCCTCAGAACCGTATTTTAACATTGTTCCCATGGCAGTATCTCCGTCAATATTTGCATTTTCACGCTTTACGTCATTATCCTTTGCGTCTTTAAAAGTCAATCCCTCGTAAATTTTCATGAGTTTTGTGTTCATTTCGCGAACTTTTGTGCGTTCAGCGCGATAAAGAATGAATTCTTTTGCTGTTTTAGCGTGGCCATTTTCAATTAAGATTTTTTCAACTACATCCTGAATGTGTTCCACAGATGGTTCGGCGATATTTTCCTCATTTTCAATGTAATCTACGACTTGTTGAGCAAGTTCTATTGCAGTGTCCGTATCATTTCCGCCAACTGATTTTGCTGCTTTAAATATAGCTTTAGCTATTTTTAGTGAATCAAACTGTGTACGTCTACCATCACGTTTTAAAATAGTTGTTACCATAAATATCATCCTACTTTCCTAATCACAATATCTTGTGGTTTTTAATAACCCATAGATTGAATTATACACCATATATTGATTTGAGTCAATCAGAAATATGAGTGGATATTTGGATTTTTTTTATACATAATTTTGATGAGAAAATTTTGAGAAAGCTTTTTACGTATTATAATTTACAGTATTTTTTGTATGTTGATGTTTTTTTACGATATGTATTGTTCATTAAGAGAAAGTTTTGATTTTAATGCATGAATAATTTTTTTTATGCTTGAGAAAATATTTTAAGGGGTATATTACCATGAAAATTAATGCTAATATGATAAAGAAAAGGTTAAGAATAGATGAAAGTTTTGATTTGGTGTGCAGAGAGATAAGTATACTAGGAAGAAAATCGTGTTTGTTTTTTGTAGATGGGTTTGTAAAAGATGAGGTAATGGAAAAAATAATAGAATTTTTTTATTCTGTGGAAGACGAACGTTACATGCAAAATTCGGAGAGTTTTATCAAAAACTGTGTGCCGTATGTGGAAGTGACATCGTCGGACGACATAGAAGAAGTTTGTACTTTTGTATTATCTGGTATGCTAGTGCTTGAAATAGAAGATTTTGATAAGGTAATTGCTATTGATGTAAGAACGTATCCGCAAAGAGATGATGCGGTGGCTGAAAATGATAAGGTTCTTAGGGGGTCAGCGGATGCCTTTGTGGAAACTTTAATTTTAAATACAGCTTTATTGAGGCGGCGCATACGTTCATGTGACTTGACGGTAAAATATTTTAATGTAGGTTCAGTGTCTAAGACTGATATAGCTGTTTGTTACATGGAGGGGAAAGTCGATAAAAATTTATTAAATAAGTTGATTAGCAAATTAAAGAATATTCACACAGATGCGTTAACCATGAACCAGCAAAGTTTAATGGAATTGTTGTATCATTATAAATGGTACAATCCTTTTCCAAAGGTAAAGTATAGTGAGAGGCCTGATACGGCAGCGGCATCTGTTGTTGAAGGAGGCATAGTTGTTTTGGTGGATAATGCACCTTCAGCAATTATTTTTCCAACATCTATATTTGATCTGCTTGAAGAGGCAGATGATTATTATTTTCCGCCTTTGACTGGTACGTACATTAGGTTGTCACGATACGTAATTTCAATTGCGACGTTGCTTATTACACCAATTTGGCTTCTTTTTTTACAAAATCCTGATATAGTGCCGGAGGCATTAAAGTTTACCATTAATGTATCTGGGCCTATGAACGTTCCTGTTGTATGGCAACTTCTTATTTTAGAATTTGTGATTGATGGGATGAGGCTTGCCTCACTTAATACCCCAAATGCTATTACTACATCGCTAAGCTTTATTGGAGCGGTGGTCTTAAGTGATTTTGCGGTTAGTTCAGGGTGGTTTTGTGCAGAAAGTATGTTGTATATGGCGTTTGTGGCTCTTGCGAATTATTCTCAACCAAGTGTGGAATTAGGATATTCAATAAAATTTTTGCGGATTATGATTTTGATATTAACTGCTATTTTTAATTTATTTGGATTTATAATTGGGATTTTGGTTGCACTTGTGCTTGCGATTTCAAATAAAACTATATCTGAAAAGAGTTATTTTTATCCTCTGATCCCTTTTGATAGGAAAGTTTTTGTGAAAAAGATTTTTCGTACTAGAGCTCTTGACAATGTGAATTAATGATTTTGACTAGCTAGGATGTAAGTTGATTACCTGGCTAGTTATTTTTTGTTTTTAAACTTTAATCATAAAAATGAGATTTGTACATACAAATGTAATGTACTTGAATTTTTATGTAAGGGATGACAGCATGCATATTAAGAAAATTTTATGTTGTACAGTTCTGATATTGTGCACTGTTGCAGGGATTTTTATATTTAGATCGTTTTCCGTGTCAACAAACAATTTACCTGATGACTGTATTTCGTTACCAATATTGATGTATCATGCTGTAAACAGTAAGAAAAGCTCTCAAGGGAAATTTGTGATTTCACCGGAGGAATTTGAACAGGACCTTGAAAATATAAAGAAAAATTCATTTACTACGATTTTTATGCAAGATGTGATTGACTATGTGTATGACAACAAAGAATTACCAGAACGTCCGTTAGTTATTACGTTTGACGATGGGTATTATAACAATTATATGTTTGCGTACCCACTTTTGGAGAAGCATAACCTTAAAGCAGTGATTTCTCCGATTGGAAAGTACGCGGATCTGTATACGAAAGAAAAAAGCACAAATCCAAACTATGCTCATGCTACGTGGGAAAATTTAAAAGAGATGCAAAGTTCAGGACTTGTGGAGATACAGAATCATTCGTACAACATGCATACCATGAATGGAAATCGTAATGGGACGAAAAAACGTCGAGGTGAGAGTTTCCATGATTATAAAATGGCGTTTACTGAAGATGTAGGGCTTATGCAAAAAAGAATATGCGAGAATTTGGGTACTACACCTCAAGTATTTACATATCCATTTGGTGCAATAAGCGATTGTTCAGTAGAGATTTTAAAGGGAATGGGATTTCGTGCAACTCTGGGCTGTGAGAATAAAATTAATAAAATTTCTAAAAATCCGGAATGTCTTTATGGGCTTGGTAGGTTGATACGTGAACATGGTGTTTCGTCAGAAAAGTTTTTCAGGACAAAAGTCCTAAAATTAACGTGATTGTATATAGCCGATATCTAGTATCGTTTATATAAATTTTTCAAAGAGGAGAAGATATATGCCAAATGTATACATTAGTCCGTCGCTCCAGGAATATAACCCGTATGTGGGCGGTGGGAACGAGGAGTATTATATGAACCTTGTGGCGGATGAATTGGTGCCGTACTTGAGCAACAGTGGGGTAACTTATACTAGAAATGATCCTTCTGATAAGCTGATCGACGTTATCAATGAATCAAATGAAGAAAACTATGATTTGCACTTAGCAATTCATTCTAATGCGGCAGGTTCAGAAAATGCAGGTAATGTTCGAGGTACAGATGTATATTATTATCCAGGTAGCGAAAAAGGGGAAAGGTTTGCAGATCTTATTGTGGAGGAATTTAAAAAAATATATCCCAATCCGGATCTCGTGAAAAAAGTGCCAACAACAACTTTAGCTGAGGTTCGCCGAGTAAATGCACCGTCAGTGTTAGTTGAGGTGGCGTACCACGATAATCCAGATGATGCGATGTGGATTAGAAACAACATCAATAATATCAGTAGGTCACTTGCAACAGCGATTACAGAATATCTTGGGGTACCGCTTATTGGTAGCTCAAACTCGAATCAGGGTACAGTTGTTACGCAGACGAGTGCATTAAATATTCGCAGGGATCCAAGTACGGGCGCGGAAATTATAGGCCAAATCCCAAAGGGGGCAATAGTGAAAATATTTGGAAAATTGAATGACTGGTATTCAATAGAATACGATGGGAAAAAGGGCTATGCAAGTAGCCATTATATAAGATTTTGATATTTTTTTTATGAGGTGACTTTTATGTCAAACAATAATTCAAATAATGAACAGTTACAAGGACTATTAAATGCAGTTGCGAAGAAGTTGGGAACAAATCCTGAGCAATTAAAGAAATCTGCTCAAAGTGGGGACTTATCTGAGTCATTGAAAAATCTTGACCCAAAAGATGCACAAAAAATTCAACAGGTAATTTCAGATAAGGATGCATCGTCAAAAATTCTTTCTACAGCTAAGGCTCAAGAATTAATGAAGAAATTTTTAGGAGATAAACAATGATGGATGACCTGGCAAGTAAATTGACAGAGTTTATGTCAAACTCGGGAAACTTAGAGAGCTTAAAGGGATTGTCAGGACTTTTTGAGAAGAAGGATCAGTTAACTGGGGAAGTGCCTAAGCCTCCAGTGCAGGAACAATCACCGTTTGGAACTGATATGATGCAAAAGGCAATGAAAATTATTCCACTTCTCTCGTCCACCAATAAAGAGGATGAAAGTACTAGATTCCTACTTGCGTTAAAGCCGTTGCTTAGCGAAAAACGCAGAAAAAGAATCGATGAGTCAATAAAAATGCTTCACATGATAAGGTTGATGCCACTTCTGAAAAGTCAGGAACTTTTTTCTTAAGTAAATTTGTAAATGCCACATTGGAGGAGGATCATTATGCAAGATACATGTGAGCAGAAGGAAAATATGAAAAAAATGCAGGAGGATGCAATAAAAAGAGCTCATGAAATGAAATCAAGAGCTCAGAGGTTTGATTCGGATGAACGTAGACCTAAGTCATGTTTTAAATTTAGAGGACATTTGAAAGCGAAAAATGAAAGTGTTAATTTGGATGCGTTTGATGCGTTGTTTGATGACAGTGAACGTAATTTGATACTTTTACTTATTTTGCTTTTACTTGAGGAAAGTTCAAACAGCGACATAATAATTGCTCTTATGTATCTTGTGATGTGACCTTGTGTGATAATATCAATTCGTTAAAATATGGTAGTGATTCTACGTGGTTGCAGAATACGTGCCATTCATGTAATTTGTGATTTTTTCTGGCAGCGTACATATTACGAAGCGTTTCGTAATTTAATGTGCAAGTGCGTAACTGGTTATAACTAGATGGAAGAAGCTGAATTATGTCGTACCAGTGCTTTTTGTCTTTTGTTTGATTGAATTTAGCACGAAGGCTTTCTAACTGTTCTATTAATTTATTTAGTACCTGGAGAGTCGATTCTGTCATTTGGTCGTGGCTAAAATCGCTAAGTTCAAATTTTTTACTGTGTATTTTGTGCATGGTACTTGTGGAGTTTGCAACAGTTGCTATTTTATATGTGTCGAACTCCTTCCACCAATATAATGGTGCTGTGATGTCAAGTGAAATGAAAATTTGCCGTAGAAACTTTCGGTGATCGCTGCCAGCTTCACAAAGACGTTTAGCAAGATCGAGGTCATTGGGTCCAAGTATGTATTTGTGGTTGTTATCGTAATAACTATCGCTTCTAGACCAACTGTTCATTGGGTTGCGTGCACCTCGTATTGCATTCTCTAAATTCATAACACTTATATTTTTTATGTTTAACATTTTATCATCACCTTTTTGATTTCCATATAGCGTAGTTTGATCGCGGCCTTGTTTGATTTGCTAAGGTTTTTTGCGATTAAATTAGCTATGTGGATTTTTTTATCATTAATTATTATAACCTAGTTAAAACCTTTTTGCAATAATAAATGTTTTTTGAGTTTTTACGTTAATTCATGAATAATTAACGCCAACATGATAAAGTGAAAAAAGTGCATGAGGAAGGATATTGAATGTGTAGTGTGTATTCTTTGTAGATCTTTGGATTTTCTTTCGTGTTTTTCGGCGATTAAAAAATTAAAAAACTTGACATTAACACTTTGGCTATGCTAATAATTAAATAGAGATGTTTAATAGGACTTTTATTATTATGGAGGGGTAAAGTAGATGAGAAAAATTTCTACAAACTTGACTAAAAGAATTGTTAACCAGAGACAATGGTGTATCTTGTGAGACGATGTCTGAAGGGTGTCATTTGATTTTTTTGGAGGTTATTAGAACATATGTAGCATTTTATTTGGGAATGTTCATTTTAAATCTGAGGTTGAGGGTAACTAACAAAAAACACAGGGACTCATCGAAGGATAGGATAAAAAAAGATTGAAAGTAAGACTGCAGAGTGCACTTGTGTGAATTTTTACTTTATTGGGTGAGAAGTGTGTATTTTAGAACAGTGGGGATTCAAAGTTAAAACATGACAAAAATTTGTGTTTTGAATGTTATACATAAGTATAAAGAAAATAATTTAGCAAGTCATGAAAAAGTAAAAAAATTCAAAAAAAATATTAAGGATTGAAAAAATAATTGTAATGATGTATAATTTTATTACATATTATGTAGAAAGTAGGAGGATAAAATGGAAAAAAATAAAAAGATTTTATTGACAACATTAATTGTATCGGCGTTATTCGCAAATGCAACAACAGTGTTTGCCTCGTCAGAAGAAAAGAAGATACCAAGCAGTAACACAGTGGTATTCTCTAGGGTTGAACGAAAATCAGGTACTATAGTATTACCACCAATTAGAATTTATTCTTCCACGAGCGGTTCACAATCATCAAAACCAACAAAAACCGATTCTACCAAGCCGGCTGAAACCAAACCTACGGAAGTTAAAACTGATGAATCTAAGGTGACACAGGACAAAAAGCCAGAGGTAGTTCCAGTACAAAAGACATCTGAATCAATGGAAAATATTAAAGTTTGTGGACTTGTGAATGTTTCAGCGTCCTGTTATCTAAATTCATTAGTTCAGTTGATGTACCATACTCCGACGATAAGGTCAACAGTTTTAGCATATGTTGGTACTAATAGAACAACGTCTAATTTAAAGAAACTTTTTGTGAAAATGGGTAATGCACAATCTAATCAGGTAATTAATCCTAGAGAAGAGTATGCGGGAATGGGGTTCCATCATGGTCCGGATGATCCTCAAATTACATATTTAGATCAGTTTCAATGTGATTTAGATAATATAATTGATATGTATTCGGAAGATAATCCTGAGAAAAATGTCTTGTTTGATTTTACAACGACACCTAGCGAAAAATCAGAAAAAGGTAAATCTGCTTGTGCAGTGTCGATCGCAACTTCTACAGGTGGTGGACATTATTATGCAGCGGTTAGGGTCGGAGATAAATGGTATAGGGTAAATGATTCAAGTGTATCATTTATTGGAAATGAGTTTAGTGACGTATTGAAAATGGTTAAAAACAGTCACCATATGGTTCGCATGATATCTTATGAATAAAACAGTTTTTAGTAATTTAAAATAATTGCAAAAAAGAGCTCTCTAAGTATTTATCATTTTAATACTTGGAGAGCTTTAATTAATTCTGTTATATTTTTAAAATAATTTAATAATAGGTTTTTAATGCAAGAGAGTTCAGGGTTATGTTATGTATTAAGAGGAAAATTTTTATATTAGGTAATTTTTTTATTAGATTTCTGAATGTGGAATTATAAGTATTTTTTATGAAAGATTGAATATCTTTATTTTGTTTTGGAAATAATATTTCTTGAAGATTCCATAAATGATTTTAGTTAATTGAATAAAGAGGACGTGAAATACGTGAGACTTAAAAAGAAAATTTTTTGTGTAGTATTTATTTTATTAATTAATTTAGCAACTGTTAAGTTTTTTAGTATGAGGAATGAATATGATACGGTTCAAGCTATCTCTAGGTATGGGTCTAAGGGTGATGAAGTTGTGAAAATTCAAACTAAGTTAAAGGAGCAAGGATATTACACGGGTAAGGTTGATGGTATCTTTGGTAATGGAACTCGTAGTGCACTTATTGAATATCAAAAAGCAAACAATTTGGCAGCAGATGGTATAGCAGGAGATAAAACTTTGTCATCTCTTGGTATTGCAAAAGCGTCGACTTCTTCACAAAGTGATCAGGTAAAAGCAATACAAACAAAACTTAAGGAAAAGGGGTATTATAACGATAATGTGGATGGAATATTAGGAAGTAAAACGAAAAGTGCTATTAAAGCATTTCAAAAAGATAATGGATTAGTAGTTGATGGGATAGCAGGTCCTAAAACTTTAGAAAAATTGAACGTGAGCGCTAATAAGGACCAAACATCAAAAAATCCATCTACAGATGCAGATTTGTTAGCAAGGGTGATATCGTCTGAAGCTCGGGGAGAACCATACACTGGGCAAGTTGCAGTTGGAGCAGTGATATTAAATCGAGTAGAACATCCATCTTTTCCAAATACATTAGCAGGTGTAGTATATCAACCGGGGGCATTTACCTGTATGGTGGATGGACAAATAAATGAAGCGACTGCAGAGTCATCCAAAAGAGCAGCTCAAGATGCAATTAACGGTTGGGATCCAAGTGGTGGAGCTATATATTACTATAATCCTGATAAATCTACTAACCAGTGGATTTTTTCTCGACCTGTAATTACGGTTATAGGCAAGCATCGCTTTTGTAATTAAATTTTTTAGGGGGATTAATATGTCAAGTAAAGATGCAAAATTATTTTTTCAAAATTTGGAGTCCAACAAAGATTTGCAAAAGTTAATGCGTGATGCACTAAAGGAAATGCAAGAGATTGTTTGCAGTAAAAATATTGAATTGATAAAAGAGAGTTTTAAGAAAAACATAGTTCAAAAGGCAAATGATTTAGGGTATAATTTTACAATTGATGAAATACCACGTGAAGCCTTTGTTCAGTCGCATAAGGAAAATGATAATCCAAAAGGTGAAAAGGCTAATTGGGACACAGTAAAAGGAATTTTTTCTGACATATGGAGGGTGATAGAAGATCCTGAAAATCAAGATAATGTCGATAAGTTATATGATAATATAGAAAGGTTAAAAAATAAACAATGAGGCTACTTTTAGTGGCCTCATTGAAATTTGTGTATAGAGAAAAGTAATTGATTATAATATGCTTTTCAGTACATCAATTACATTATCATTTTTATACTCAATTAATATATATGGTTTTGATGATGCATTAACCAAAACTTTATACATATTTTTAGTTGTTAGTTCTGATACAAACTGGAGGTCAATTTTTTGTTGATATAAAAATAAACTGTTATTATTTTGCTTTATTTCGTATATGTGGTGAGAGCGAGCTAAACTACGTATAAGTGCAATATCTATAAGATTTAATACAGATGAAGGAATTTCACCAAATCTATCAATTAATTCATCTGTGACGTCAGAAACATCTGAATCAGTTTGAATATCTGATATATGTCGATACATTTCTATACGATCGCTTGTGCTTGAGATATATGAATCAGGAATATATGCAGAAATCTGAATGTCAATTAAACACTCGTTATCAACGGATTCTTCCACTTTTTCACCTTTGGCTTCACTAACGGCATTATTCAAAAGTTTTATATACATCTCGTAACCGACGTCCGCCATATAACCGTGTTGTTGTCCACCTAATATATTTCCTGCACCACGTAATTCCAGGTCTCGCATAGCAATTTTGACACCGGATCCAAATTCAGTAAATTCCTTTATTGCGGCAAGTCTACGTTGAGCGATGTCAGAGAGAACTTTGTTGCGATGAAATGTCAAATATGCGTATGCTCTGCGTGTAGATCGTCCCACGCGACCTCGTATCTGGTGTAATTGCGCAAGTCCCATATGATCTGCGTCTTCAATTATAAGTGTATTTACATTTGGAATATCCACGCCAGTTTCGATGATAGTTGTACAAACGAGCACATTTATTTCTTGTGATATAACTTGCTCCCAAATTTCTGCAAGTTTGCTCTCGTCCATTTTTCCATGAGCGATACCGATTTTTGCATCAGGTATTTCTTTTTTGAGACGTCCAGCTACTTGGCTGATAGTTTCAACTCGGTTATGTAAATAATACACCTGTCCACCACGACGTAGTTCTTTTAAAATTGCATCGGTTAAAATTATTGGATTGTGTTCGAGTACGTATGTTTGAATAGGTTGTCTATCGCGGGGAGCTTCATCTAGGGTTGACATATCGCGTATTCCGGACATTGCCATATTTAACGTTCTTGGAATGGGTGTTGCTGACAAAGTAAGTACATCTACATTTTTGAAGGAGTTTTTGAAATGTTCTTTTTGTTTTACACCAAATCTTTGTTCTTCGTCGATTATGACAAGGCCTAAATCACGAAATTTTACGTCATTTTGTACGAGACGATGTGTTCCGATTACCATGTCAATATCTCCCTTAGAAAGTTTTTTAAGAATTTCATTTTGTTGTTTTTGGGTTCGAAAACGCGACAATAATTCTATACGCACTGGAAATCCTTCAAATCTTCTGGATACAGTTTGATAGTGTTGCCATGCGAGAATGGTGGTTGGGACTAGCATAGCACATTGCTTTGAATCACACACGCATTTGAATGCGGCGCGAAGTGCTACTTCTGTTTTGCCAAATCCAACATCACCGCATAGTAATCGATCCATTGGAACGTCACTTTCCATATCATGTTTAATTTCCTGGATACAGCGAAGTTGATCATCAGTTTCGTCGTATTCAAAGTGCCTTTCAAAATCCTTTTGCCATTCATTGTCTTTAGAAAAACAGTATCCTTTTGTTTTCATACGTTCTGTGTATAATTTTATTAAATGGTCTGCTATATCTTTTACATTTGCACGAACGCGGGACTTTGTTTTTTTCCAATCGTTGGTACCAAGCTTATTTAACTTGATGGAAGTATTTTCATAAGAGCCGACATACTTGGATACAAGATCAAGTTGAGTTACAGGCACATATAATATATCGCCTTTATCGTAGCTAATTGTGATATAATCTTTTACTATACCATTCATGGTTATTTTTTTCACGCCATTGAATATTCCAATTCCGTGCGATGTATGTACTACACAATCACCTACAGTAAGTTCTGATAGATTGTATATATTTTTCGTGTGTTTTTGTTTATGGGGAGTAGAGTGACGCTTTTGGGTAATTTGACCATGGGTAATTACTTTTGTATATATAAGGGGATATTCAAATCCCGCTGATAACGTACCAGGCAATACAGTTACTATGCCACTTTGAAGTTCATTTATGTTGTCACTGTATTGCGTTGGAATATCTGCATTTACAAGGTCTTCTGCCAAAGAGCGGGCAGCCTTATCTGTACCTGCTAGAACGGCGCACTTCATTTTTGCAATATCTGTAGATTTTAAATCATCGCAAAGCAATGCAAAACTTCCACTCCAACTCGATAACTGAATTGCAGTAAAGTTTACACTGTCTCTTATAGGAATGGAATATCCCTGATGCACAAACATATCAAGGTAAATTACACCGTGATTTCTTAGGTGATTTTCGAGATAAATAGAATCTTTCCAGAAATCGTCAAGACCTCTACATAAATCACCGCTTTCTAGGAGGCCTTTAAGGTCTTCATGCCATCGCCAGGTAGTACTTGATACTCGATCTCGTACTTTTGCAGGTTCAGACAAAAATAACATAATGTCCTTATCCATATAATCAAGTATAGTTTCTTGAGTATTGTACACAAGGGTTAAAAATTTATCTTGCGATGAAGGAATTAGTCCATCACGTAGTTGTTGTGCTTGCATATGAAGAATATTAGTAGCAGTAACAGCATGTTTTCCCTTTAAGTTTTTTGCAAGTGCTTCAATTTTTTCAGCTAATGCATATTTATCATCAATAAGGATTTCAGTGGTAGGAATGACTCTAATGTAATCAATTGTCTGAATTCTACGTTGGGTATCAAGTTCAAATTGAGAAATGGTATCAATAGTATTTCCCCAAAGTTCGATTCTTGTGGGTTGGGGTGAATTTGGAGTGAAAAAATCGATTATATCGCCTCGAATACTAAATTGGCCTATTCCTTCGACTTTAGAAGTGCGTTCGTAACCAAGATGTAGCAAATCAATACATAAGTCTTCTATGGTTATATCATCTTGTGCGTGCAATTCAAGTGTGTTTACTTCTAACATGTCTTTTGGAATGGTTAATTGCATTGCTGCATCGATGCAAAACACAATTACGTCGAAGAGTCCATAAGTAATATTTGCTAAGACTTCTAGTCGGTTGTGTGTGTATTCGGAGGATTGTCCCTCTATGTCACGGAATGTGTAATCGCGCACCGGATATAAAAATGCACGACATCCCATTGCAGTAAAGTCATTTACAAATTTATATGCTTCCGGTTCATTTGAGGCTATTACAAAGGCTTTTTTATTTTTGTTCATGCAGAGTGATGTTATGAGATGTGCCTTATGTACGGCAGAAACACCGGTAACCCCGATTGGTAAGTAATTATTATCGATATGTTTATCTAAACGTCGATATTCTGGTAAATTAGGTAAAATAGTTTTAAAGAAGTTCATCAGCTTTGCGGCCGAAGACTCGTGATTTGATCATGAGAGAAGACCGCACCCCCTTTTTGTTAATGTAATTTTGTTATCACAAATTATTACAAACAACCCTAAATATAAATTAAGGTTGTTTGATTTAAAAGTTGTAAAAAATAATACTTTATTTTAGGTTTGAAAGGTGGAATGTAATAATATTAAGAGTTGGATTCTGTGTAGATTAACGTTGTTAAGACTTTCTATTAAATTGGTTCATTGCATTATCGATATTGCCTTCAATTATCATTTCCAATGCAATGCATGAATTTTTTATAGCAGTGTCCATATTCGAAAGATCTTCTTCAGGGATTTTTGATAAGACCCAATTTGCAAGATCCCAATTTTGATTAGGTTTTTGCCCCACGCCGACTTTTATACGAGGGAACTTATCGCTTCCACATAAACTTATGATGCTTTTAATTCCGTTATGACCGCCTGCACTTCCATTTTTACGGATGCGAATTTTTCCGATAGGTAAGCTTATATCGTCAAAAATTACAATTACATTTTCAATTGGTACTTTGTAAAAGCGCATGGCTTCAGAGATTGCAATACCACTATTATTCATAAATGTTTGTGGTTTCATTAAGAGTATCTTTTTTTGATTTATGACGACATCAGCACAAAGCGCATCAAATTTATTTTTTGATACGTTTATATTAAGTTGACTGCAAAATTTGTCAATTACACGAAATCCTACGTTATGGCGGGTTCCATCATAGGTTTTTCCCGGGTTACCAAGGCCTACGACTATGAAATCAATGTTAGATTTAAAAGGATTTTTTTTGAAGAACATATTGATATACCTTACACAAACATCGGTGATACAGGACGATCTTCATAAATGCGTTGTATTGCTTCTGCAAAAAGTGGGGCAACAGAGATTACTTCAGCTTTTTGTAATATTGTTTCGTTTAGTATCGGGATGGTATCTAGTAAAATTAATTTTTTTATAGGACTATTCATAATACGTTCAACTGCAGGGCCGGACAAAACACCATGACTTGCACATGCAATTACTTCTTTTGCACCGCCGATTTTTGTAATTGCTTCTGCTGCGTTGCAAAGTGTTCCAGCAGTGTCTATCATGTCGTCTACAAGTATTACATTTTTATTTTTTACATCGCCAATAATATTCATAACTTCGCATACGTTAGCTCTTTGACGACGTTTATCGATGATTGCTAAAGGGCATCCTAATTTATTTGTAAATGATCTTGCACGTGTTACGGATCCGAGGTCAGGTGACACTACTACAAAATCTTCTACATGATCACCAATTTTATTTTTTATATATGATGATAGAAGAGGAGCACCTTTCATATTATCCACCGGTATGTCAAAAAATCCTTGAATTTGTGGTGCATGAAGGTCCATTGTAAGAACTCTATCTGCGCCAGCAGTTGTGATCAAATCAGCCATTAATTTCGCAGAAATTGGATCACGAGCTTTTGCTTTACGATCTTGTCTTGCGTAGCCAAAGTAAGGAATAACTGCAGTTATTCTTGCTGCAGAAGCTCGTTTCATTGCATCTATCATTATGAGCAGTTCCATTAAGTGGTCATTTACAGGATATGAAGTGGGTTGGATTATAAAACAATCAGATCCACGTACAGTTTCCAGTAATGAAACAGAAGTTTCACCATCACTAAATGTGGTTACTTCGGAGCTTCCGAGGTTTAAATTCAGAAAGGAAGCAATGCTTTTTGCAAGTTCCTTATTTGCATTGCAAGTGAAAATTTTAATGTCTTTGCCATGGTAATTCATATGAATACACATCCTTTATTTTATATTATAACATTTGGACCTAATGTAGTATTGCTTTTGATCGCAGCATTTCCCCTTATGATCGTACCGGGCATAATGCATACGTCCTGACCAAATGTGGCATCATTACTTATTATTACCCCATCAGTACAGGGAATGTTTACTCCACTTAACATAAGATTTCGTAAAACTTTTTGGCGGGCAATTTCGTTTAACGCATTTAATTGAAGACAATCGTTTGCACCGAGAATAACATCTGAATTTGTAGTTTTATAAGCATCTACAATATTTCCTTCATTTATAAACACCTTAATTGCATCGGGTAAATAATATTCATTTTGAGCGTTTTCAGGTTTTATTTTTGGTAGTGCTTTTATTAGGTCTTCGACCTTAAACCAGTATGCTCCGGAATTTATTTCTTTAATTTTTTGAATTGAATCAGTAGCATCTTTTTGTTCAACTATTGCATTTACTTTATTATTGGGATTTCGTACGATCCTGCCATAACCGAAAGGATTTTCAACTTCAGCAGAAATAACTGTAGCTGAGTTTTGTGATGAAATGTGGTGTTCATATGATTTCCTTATAGTATCGTCATCAATGAAGGGAGTATCTCCTCCAATTATAAAAACATCTGCATGTAAGTGTTTTTTTAAGAAATCAATTGCCATTGATACCGCATGTGCGGTTCCGAGACGTTGTATTTGACGTACAGTTTTTACGTTTGGATCGTTTTCTTTTAAGTATGCTTCCAAAATGGAATGCTGGTAACCAGTAATGACACATGTATCTTTTATTCCAGCTTTTGTGATTGAATCAAGTACATGCTGAATCATTGGTTTAAATAAAACTTCGGCCAAAACTTTAGGTCTACAAGATTTCATGCGAGTGCCTTCTCCAGCTGCAAGTATTATGGAACAAAGTGTTTCCATAGTTCACCTCCAGATATTTCAAGTTTTTTGATTTATACGCTTTTTACAAATCTATTCTATTATACATCTGTTTACCCCACTTTTGCAACCCTTTTTTGATGTTGGTGATTATTTTTTTATTTTACAGTATTTTAGTAGTGGATAAATCAATGCTGATTTATATTTATTTTAATCTACGCAGTAAGAAATTGATCATTTTAGAAGAGGAGATTAGTTTGTCTATTATTAGCATAGTGATGCTGTCGAGTCAAAATTTACTGTTTGAAAAAAGAATTTAGATAAAGGAGAATGTTGCACTTTTATTAGGTAATCACAAATTTCCCATGTTGAAAAGATTCTTTGAAGAGAACGCTTTGGTGTGAAAATTCATAGCATGTAGTGAGGTGATGTACATGTTTTCGTTTGTATGTAACGCTGTAGTTGTATTTTTGACAATTGTTGGTTTAGTGGAAATAGTGAGAATGATTATACTTGCTTTACTTAAAATAAATTGTGACAATGATACGTGGCAGGTGATTCCACTGTCTGGGCACAATGAAAAGGCGGAAATGCTTTTACGATCAGCTGCTACAAAAGTAGAGTGGAGTTTTGGAATGAAAAGACATAAGGTGATTTGTTTGGACGTAGGAATGGATGATGAAACTCGGTTAATTTGTGAGATTATATGTAGCGAGTATAATTTTATGAAAATCTGTACACAAGATGAATTTATTGATATGATGATAAGTTCTTAATTTTAAATGAATTTGTAAGTTGTTGCGAGTAAATAAAAAATAAGCTATTAGCAAATAATATGTTTGCAATAGCTTTTTTGGATGTGATCGATATGCATTATACTTTTGTGAGGAGTAGTTAGTCGAATATAAGTGTATCGTTGCGTGGCGAAATCTGAAAAGAGTCTGTTGCAATAGGCCAAAAAACAATATTGCAGGAGAAACTTTAATTTGACAACAGAATTTGTCTATGTTATCAGAAATAATTTTTATATTACCTAAAAAAGTAAAGTTCAACTACTGTACTGAATCGCTTGTAATAAATACTATAATCATAGTTATTTTATTATTGGTTAAGATTGTATTTGTATTGTTAACATGAAAAATATTTAAATTTAATTATTATACAGAGTATTTAGTAATATTTAAAGCCTCGAGAAGGTAATCGCAAATGAAAAAATCATTATATTCGTACGTGCATTATTGGGTTTTATATCAAGATTTGATACAGATTAAAGTGAGATTTTCCCATTTTAATTTGTTGTTTGCAGAATAACCAGTGTTGTTATTGTGGGATATATAGTTACAGTGATTATTTGACTTTAAGTAGATTTTTCATTGTTGTACTCTACTGCTGTTTTTTTACTCTAACGCTTTTAAAATTTCTAATGCATCTATAACTATTTTTAGAATACAAATGAATATTTTGCACATATATACTGTTATATTTTCATAACAAGACTAGTAATTTGTTAGGAGAAAAAGTCAAAAAGTTTTCAAAATATGAGATTTTTTTTGAGGCTTTTTAAAAATGTTTTATTTTTCAATTAGCAAATTCAGTCTTATATGATACCTAATTATTTTGTATATAGAATTCAGAAAAATTTTATTGGAGATATTTGTGCAGACATTGGGCGATTGTATATGACAATGGTTTTATAGTTATTACATTTTTGATAAACTTCATATTTTTTTATGAAAGCTTATGTTATAATAGTTGTGGATTTAGGTTTAGTAAAGGAGTATTAATAAATGAATTTAACAAAAGTGGTAGCGGTTGTATTATGTGCATCTATGGTTGGAATAGGAGGTATTTCGAAATTAAATGCAATGGATGATGAAAATAATGTAGGATGTGCTGATTGTAGGGTTAGTGATGAATGTTATCGAAAAAATAAAGATATACTTCAGGATTTGACCAAATTAGAAAAACTTGCTGAAAAATATAAATTAAAATATATTTGCCTTAAAGATCCATCAGAGCATTTTCAGCAATTTTTATCTCAGAGTAAAGTGAACATGCAAAAACTTATAGAAGATGTGAATAAGTTTTTTAGTGATATGAATTTATTAAATTTTTCGAAATCAATGACATTGTATAATGTGATTGAAAATATAAGAAAGTATAAAGTTCACATGGAGGGTGTGTTAGATTCAACGTTAGAAGACAAGAGTAAACGTATTGAGGAATTGAGCATAAAGATTAAAAATTTTGATGATTTTTTAAAGGCACGTACAGTGTTTATAAGTGAGTTTTTGGATGAGCTTAATTTGAATTTTCGACAATTTCAAAACGCGATTAGAGATGTTGAATTTAGTGATAGCAGTGTACAAAAATCAAAATTGGTGGATGAGGGTGAAAATTTAGAGGAACTAGATGGAAAAAGAACAGCGAAGAGGATAAGGATCGCAGATGACTGTGAATTTCTAGAAGAAGTAACTGCAGGGGCAACTGGAAGGCAAGACACAGTTCCTCTTGATGATGTTACTGAAGTAATGGAAAGCGAATTTGAAATAGAGAGGCAGGATACAGTTCCTCTTGAGGATGTTACTGAAGGAATGGAAAACAGATCTGAAATAGAGAGACAGGATACGGTTCCTCTAGAAGATTCAGAAGAAAATGCGGCTGGACTTGAAGTAAGTGAAAAAAATATAACTTCTGTTAAAAATTTAGTTGCGAAAGATATGAGCGATATTTTAGTGTCTATACGGACTTTTATTGAAAGGTATTTATACTACGTGAGAGAAATTTCAGTGTTGAATGAAAGATTTAGTTCAGCGGTGCCCGTAGATAGTATATTGTCTATGATGCAAGATCCATCAGCTGAGAATGTTAATAAAATTAGAGATTTGTATAAAGTTGTTAGTCCTAATTTGAAAATGCTTATATTTAAACATTTAGTTGCGCTGAGAAATTTAGGAAACCAAGATGCAATTCGGGTTTTGATGGAAATAAGGCCTGATTTCAGGCAGGACTTTTATCCTAATGAAAGTCTTATTATGGGAATTTTGAGTGTAGAACAAACAGCTAAGCTTTTTGAGGAAAAAAAGGCGTTAGATTTGGAATATGAAAAATTTATGTCTTATTTACTTGAGATTCCGTGTGATGATAAAGTAACATTAAAGCAAAATTTAACAGATTATGATGTAACTATAGATACCTTAATGAAAAATAAAGATTTGTTGTTTTTACAAAGAACGACTATTGAGTTTGGATATTGGATTATATTAGATTATCCTAGAGTTGAAGAAGGTTGGAAAATACATATATCTGCTCAACCCAGTAGTGCTCTAAAAATTGCAGAAATTGCAATTCCTATTATAAAAGCGTATAATGTGCCTTTTAAAATTTGTAAAAGTTTAGATGCACTTCGTTCATTAAATCTACTAGCACTGACTAATAGTCGCTATGAGATGCAATCAGGTAAGTTTATTGCGATGTATCCAGATACACCAGAGCTTTCTGCTAAATTAGCAAAAAGTTTAGATGATGCTTTTATTGAAGCTCTTCGTACAGGATCCCTTCATTCATATGATTTTTACGAACTTATGGGTGATGCGATGTTAGGAGAATCAGGTGCAGTATATACTAGATATGGTGCATATACTGATAGATTACATACTAGGGAAAATAGAAAATTACCAATAAATCCTCAGCAATCTGGCGAGAATAGCTCAGTAGTGCCAGTTTCATCTCCTTTTAAAAATATGATAATTAGATTTAATGGAAAAACTTTACCATATGACAATTGTAGTGAGTGGATAGCAGATACAAGGTATTTAAGTGGTGATTTGTTATGGAATGAGGAAAGTAAATATTTAACAACAAATGCGGCATATTACGAATCAGAAACGTGGTTTTAACTTTATTTAAATTATTAATACTGTTTTGAAAAATTAAGTTTTAGGAAGAAAAGTAATGGATTTGTTTCCAAATATAAGATTGTATGACTTAAATCCCTATAAATTAAAACAAGACAAAAATAAGTTTACCTATTTTCATGTACTTAGGAGTATGTCTTTTTTTAAGTATAGTATAAAAAATAATGAAATACTGCGATGCGGTCATGAGCTTCATGTCTTGCAAGGCAGTAGAAAGGAATGTTTATAAATATGAATATAAAAAAAATTATATCAATTGCATTATGTGCATCTGTGGTTGTAACAGGAAATAATTTTAAATCGAATGCCATGAATGGTGGAAACGAAGCTGAGGTACTATTAAAAGGATTTTTTGGAGATGATAAAGATAGTACGTCTGGTGGGATAGATGTATTTAAAGATTTAGGAAAAATGAAAGAGGTGGTTGAGAATATCGGCTCGAAATATAATGATAAAGTGAAAAATTTGTCACGTGATTTTTTAAGTTTTTTAAATGAAAGCCAGGAAAGTCTTGAAGGATATTTAGTTGCCATGAATCTTATGTTTCAAGAAGTACCGAGATTACGGTTTGAGAAAGCTGAAAATTTAGATGGTGTAATTAAAAATATAGAAAAATATAAGCAATATGCTGAAGGGGAATTGCAACGCATTAGTAATAGTAAAGTGATTGAAGAAATAAAAAGAGAACTTGTATATCTTAATGAGGTTATAAAATTTCAAATGGAAAATCTAAAACATATTTTAGATGAATTGAATAAGCAGACAGAAAATATACGAGAAGCTATTGAGGATGCTAAAAAGGGAGAAGAGGAGTTAAAGATCATAGATATAGACCTAGGAGAGGAAGAAGAGGAAGAATATATAGAAATTATGAGTAGCTGCGTATCCCAAATAAGTAGTTCTATTGGTGATTCTTTAGTTGCAGCAGAGAGTTTTTCAAGATTTCAGGAGGAAGTGATTTCATCAAGCGAAGTTGTAAATAAAGTATTAGCTATGATGCAAAATCCACTAAACGAAAATGTTTATGCTGTTAGAGATATGTATGAAATAGCAAATCCAAAACTTAAACTATTTATTTATAAGTATTTGATTATTTTGAAAAATCTAGGAAATCAAAATGCAATTGGTGTTTTAAGGCAAATAATTCCAGAATCTAGGCAAGATTTTTATCCTCGCGAAAATCTTATTGAAGGTGATTTGAGTAAAGAACAAATAGAAAAAATTTTTGCTGAAAAGAAGGCAATGGATCAAAAATATGCAGAATATATGTCATCTGTTTTCAAAAATCCAAGCTTTATGATAGAAGCATCGACGCAAGAAAGCAAGGATTATAGTATAGTTGCAAATAAGTTAGTAAAAAATAAAGATTTGTTGTTTGTACGTAAAAGCTTTGGGGGTTATCATATATGGGAAACGTTTTGGGGACAGGAAAGTGTTACTGATAAAGGGTGGAAGTTGCATGTTTCAGCTCAACCAAGTAGTGCTTTAAGAGTTGCGGAAATTGCTATTCCTATTTTGGAGAAACATAAAGTTGTATTTAAGATTTGTAGGGGTTTAGATGGACTGCGTTTGTTAAATACATTTCCGGTAACCGATTCAGGAATAGAAACACAAGCAGGTAAATTTATTGCTATATATCCAGATACTCCAGAAAAATCGGCTGAATTAGCAAAAGAATTAGATAATGCTTTTGCAAGAGCTATTGATTGTGGTAGACTTAGTTCGTGTGATTTTTGTTGTCTTGTTGGGGATGCGATGATAGGAGAATCGGGTGCTGTATATGCTAGATATGGTGGGTATGACGCTTATGCAAGGGTTTTAGAAAATAGGAGATTACCCATATTTTTTCCAGATGATGATATACCAACAGTATCGCCCTTTAAAGATATGAAAATTAGTTTTAATGGAAAAGATTTACCTTATGATGATTGTAGTGATTGGGCAAAAGATACAAGATATTTGAGTGAACCTTTATCATCATATAAATATAATAAATGTTTGGCAGGCAAGATAGACACTCAAGAATCACGAATTTGTTTTTCTCTTACTTGATTGGTTAGTATTATTGCAAGTAAAAGTTTTCTGGGATTTTAATCAAGTGATTTTATCAGGTGAAGTAAACTAATTTTCTGATTTGTATAGTTCCCTGTAGTTACTTGATTTTTGCAGAAGATCTTGATGTGTTCCAAATGCAGATATTTTTCCGTTTTCCATTAGAATAATCTTATCTGCTAGTTGTGCATTGGTAATTTTATGAGTTATGAATATTCCAATCTTATCTTGTGTACACTTCAGAAAGCTTTTCATTACTTTAAAATCGCTAAGTGCATCAAGTGATGCACTTGGTTCATCTAGTATGTATAAATCGGCATCGCGAAAAAATGATCTTGCGATGGCGATTTTTTTCCATTGTCCACCGGATAGCTGAATTCCGCCATGAAACAAAAATCCGAGTTGTTGATCGATATCATTTTTAAAATCTAAGTTTAAATTTGATTCCTTTAACGCGACTCTGATTTTTTCAGAGTTTAATAGGTCCTGAATATTTCCAAATCCGACATTTTCTCGTAAGGTTAGCTCGTATTTTGTGAAATCTTGAAATAAAATACTTGTACGTCTATGTACGGATTCTATGTCGATTTTGTCAAGGGGGATTCCGTTAATATATATTGTATTAGTAGGGGCTTTATAGAACCCTAATAAAAGTTTAATCAATGTGCTTTTTCCGGAACCATTTGTGCCAATTATAGCAATAGTTTCACCCTTTTTTATGGAAAACGTTATATCTTGTAATACCATATTTTCTGTAGTTGGGTATTTGAAGGAAAGTTGATTTACTTGTATATTTTCTATTGAATTGATTGTACTTTTTGGTTGAAGTGAGTTTTTGTCAGTTTTAAGGAAACTAAACAATTTGTCCATATACAATTTGCTTTGATGAATTTGATAAAAATTAATTGAAATGTTTTCAGATTGAATGTAAAGTGTGGACATAGTATTGAATACGTTTACAGCAGATCCAACAGTCACATCGCTTACTACTACGGGAACAAATATAATGAATAATATTGCGGCAAATGAAATTTGTTTTATGATTGAGGTTGTGGTTGACAAAGTTAACTCAAGTTTTGAAATTTTCATATTTTGTTCAATAGTTTGTTGTTCAATAGATTTGTACTTATTTAGTAAATAATCAGAAACTGAAAAAAATTTTACTTCTTTAAACGTGTTATCACTTGTTAAAAGGTTTTCTAAATACCAGGCTTTTCGGCTGTATGATGAACATTCTTGTTCAACCTTGTTTTCTTTAGTTGATAAGTGTATGTAAAATAAAAATGACGTAAAAAGTGGTATTATCATTACGATTAATATAATTGGTTTTTGGGCAGCAATGAAGCATATGGCAAACATTATAGTGGATAAGGAAGAAATAATTGAAAGGGTAGCGTTTATTGTTTGAAGGGGTTTAATGCCAAGTTGAGATTGGATATACTGTAAATTATCTTTAGTTTTAGTGTCTTCGAAATCTTTTAGTGTAAGTTTTGTACACCGCTGAAGTATATCGATAGATATGCGATATGTAAGTTTTAATTGCAATTTATTATTTAAATGCTTTTTTAAATTAGCTAACATCGCTACTATTAATGCGAAAATTGTCTGGATCAAAATAAACCAGCAGATTTTTGATAAATTCTTACACGATACTATGTCTATTAACTTGCCGAATATATTTATTGAAATAATGGAGGTTATGCCGGAGAGGATGGATGTGAGGAATATTAGAATAAGATGTTTTTTTTCGTATTTGTATATTAGATTTATTGTTTTTATAGTAGTTTCAAAAGCTTTTATTATAGTATTAGTTTGTTTGTATATGAAATTCAACAATAATCACCAACTTATTTTAAATGATATCTAAATTATACTATTCGATAGAAAATATGTCAATAATAAAAAAAGTTTGAGTGTGTAGTATACTATGTTTCTATAGTTTGCTCTGAAAATACATCAAAAAAAGTTATCATTTAAGACATCTACTATATTTTTGAAGAAGCTAAAAGTTTTTCAAAATAAAAAGTTGATGATTTATATGTTTGATATTGGAAGCATATAAGGTTATTTTGAAAAAAGGCGTTACTTTAAGTGATTTTACAATTATTTTTTTTTAAACTTAATTGATTATTAGTGACTTGATTTTAATTTTAAAAAAAGTGGACATCATAACTAAAGAATAAGGTTAAGAAAGGATTGTGAAAATATGTGTGTTAAAAATACAAAAAATTTGTTAGTTGGGGTGCTTATAGGAATGGCGGCAGGGATGTGCAGCTGTTGCATGATGAAAAATCAGAAAAAAATGAAGAAAAAGGCCGGTAGAGCAGTTCAAGCTATGGGTGACCTGATAGATGATGTTAAATATATGTTTAAGTAATTTATGCAGCCATAAGAAGTTTTTGCTTTTTATGGCTGTGTTTTTTTAGAAGGAATAAAACAATACAATTTTCGTATTTTGTGTATTTAAATTGTAATGATTGGGAAGTTGACATTGCCTTGACAACATGTTATAATAAGCAAGGTTTAAATGCTTGATAAATGTAGGATTTTGCAAAAAATGGGTTTAAATGTTTTTATATTATAAAACGCCTGAATGCGATAGTACTATGTATCGAGCAAAGCGATTAATAATTTAGGTACATACTTTTAATCTGTAATATGAAAAGTGAGGTTTTATTATGATGAGTTTAAAGAGAATAATAGTTGCAATAATGTCGCTTTTGATTTCAGTAGAGGGAATGGTGCCAGTGAGTGCTGTTGAAGATGAAAAAGAAATGGTCGCTCAGAGTAACGTGGGGGATGCTTTGAAGGAGGAAGCAGAAGAAGATTCCAGTGAATTTAGTGACATGATTTATGTACCTCTAAAAAAAAGGAGGCGATTGAATGATGATTCTGATTTAGTGTGCCCAAGTTGCTTTTTTTATCCATCAGGTGTTGTGGAAGAAGGGGAGTGGCCGAAAAATTTTTGGCCACGAAAACGTACTAAAGAAATAGTGCAGTGTCCTAAAATAAAAATTTATTGTTATGGTAATAGAGAAACTGCAAAGAGTGAAGTTAAACTTCCTCAAAAACAAGTTATCTTAATGATGTTAGATGAAAGAGTGGTAAAGGTTTTTGAAGATTTAGTTGAGGCTAGCACTTGGTTAAAACAACACACTTGCAATTGGGTAACACCGGAGCAACTTTTGAGTGTAGTTCAGGGCAATGGTTCGTTATGTGGTTTTAAATGGAGATTTCAAGAAAAAGTTGGAGCAGAGAATTTAAGTAAGTTGTTGTCTGTACAACTATCAGATGAACAAATTCAAAAAACTAAAGTTATTGATGCCAAAACCAAAACGTGTTCTAGTAAAATTGTTTTGGTGAAATTAAATGATAGTATTGTGAATGTTTTTATGAGTGTAAGAGATGCTGGATTATGGTTGAAAAAAAATGGGTATAAAAATGTTAAGTTTTGTGCTATTAATAAAGCAATTAGAGATGGAGAGTATTTGTACGGTTTTAAGTGGGAACGTAAAGAAAAAGCTGAGGTAGAAAAATTAGGGGAATTTCTGAGGATGTTACCAGAATTACCTATGAATGGAGAGTGCGAAGGATCTACTTGCAGTGAAACAGGTACGTTATATCGAGAGGGTTTTCCTGAGGGGACCGTTTCTACTGATGATCTACATAGTGGACAGAATAGCGATCCATCAAAAAATATGGAACACGGTACAGTAAAAAGCGAGATGTTGGTTGATGGTGTTAAACAAGAAGAAAAAACTATAGGTAGTGAAACGGTTGCACAAAAAGAAGATGGGTTTAGTGCAATAAAAAATCAATTTATTGTAATGAAATATGGGGAAAGACCAGTGAAAACTTTTGTTAGTTTTTATGAAGCACAAGATTGGTTGCGAAGGCGAGGTTGGAAAAATGCGAATAGTTTTCGTATTAGACAAGCTATAATGAGAGATAGTTTATCATATGGTTGGAAATGGGAAATACAAAATAAAACAGAATTTTTAGAACAATTACTTAACGCTATACTAAGTGGAAATATATTGAAAAACGCAAGGAAACTCTCAAAAGAAAAATTAAGTCCAAGGTCAAATGGTTTTATGCAGGCTGAAAATCAATTTATTGTAATGAGTTTTCAAAAAGTACCAGTGAAAGCTTTTTTTAATATTTCTGAAGCGGTGAAATGGTTACGAGTGCATGGTTGGAAAAGTGCTCAAAATTCATATATTAGACGGGCTATGGTAAAAAATACATTATCGTGTGGTTGGAATTGGAGTTTTCAAAGGCAAACGAAAGAATTAGAAGATTTGCTTTTGGCCGATATTGAAGAGAGTTTAATAGAAAATGCGAAAAAACACTCAATAAGAAAAAAATATGCGAAAAGTGATGTTCAGCTTTTGGTTATGAAATTTGGAGAAATTCCAGTAAAAACTTTCGTTAATGTTTATGAAGTACAAGATTGGCTGTTAAAAAACGGTTGGAATACGGCAAATGTTACACGTATTACGCGTACGGCAATAAAATGTGGTGTATTATATGGTTGGTCGTGGGAAATCCAGAATAAAACAGAAGAGTTAGAGAAGTTGCTTGCGGCTGAACCAACAGATGAACAAATTCAATTTGCAAAATATAATCGGCGTAGAAGTAGTAGAGACTTTGTAAGTGGCAAAGAGGTGAAATCAGCTCAAATTAGTCTTGTGAAAGATGACGAAACTTCTACCGATGAATTGTGTGATAGGCAAGATGTAACTGTTGGACAAAGTTCTTCTTTGGATGTCGCTTGGTATCCTGATCTAGAAAGTATGGGGGTCGGAGATGTTAATCAGGATGATCTGTTTGCTACTCAAAGAGATGAATCTATATGTTCTACTGAAGGCGAGCTTTTAGGATTTACACCGATGGGGTGTTTTGAAGATGAAGAGAGAATACCATCTGAAAGTGCTTTTTCATACTTCTACTAAATTAATGTTTTTAATATTATGTTATAGATTTTTGAGTTTGGTTTTTCTATTTATAATAAGTTGCGTGAGGATTAAAGGAGAGTTTAATTAGAATGAATTTGAATAAGATTGTGTCTACTGTATTGATTGTGTTAATGCTGTTAGATGGAGCAATACCAGCAAGTGCCGGCGGTGGCCAAAAAAGAACAATAGAACAAAGAGAAGGGGATAGCATAATTGTGGACCGATACATACCTCAAAAAAGAAGAAGGTTAGAAAGTAGTGAAATAATTGGGACACAGGGTTTAAAAAGGACTTTTTTAATTGATGGGACTAATCTTATTGTGATGAGTTTGGAGAAGACACCAGTAATGGCGTTTGCTTGTTTTTCTGATGCAGTAAGATGGCTAAGAGTAAATGGTTGGAATTGTAGGGGAGCTCCGTCTATTAAGAATGCGATATTAAAAAAATATTTGTCGTGTGGTTGGAGATGGGATATTCAAATTAAAACGAAAGAAACAGAAAAATTATTGTTGTCTAAGCCAACAGCTGAACAAATGGAACAAGCGAAAAAGAATACAAAGGGAAGAAACAGAATTGGTAAATCAAAATTGCTTGTAATGAAATTAGGTGGAATACCAGTAAAAACTTTTACTATATGTTCTAAAGCAGAAGGATGGTTAGTAGCTAATGGATGGGGATGCACAAATCATTTATTAAAGAAAAAAATTGGAAATAAAGTTTGGATACATAGTGGTTGGGAATGGGAAATTCAAGATAGGACAGAAGAATTAGAAAGATTGTTGATTGCGGAACCTACAACTGAACAAGTAAAAATAGTAAGAAATCGCGTAAAGAAAAAAAATTTAATTGGTGATACTAATTTACTTGTAATGAAATCAGGGGAAACACCAGTAAAAGCATTCGATAGTGTTTACGGAGCTCTTAAATGGTTGCAAGCAAATGGCTGGGATAAATTAAAGTTTTTTAAGATTAAAAAAGTAGTAGGAAAACAGTGCTTTTTCTGTGGGTGGAAGTGGGAGATCCAATGTAAGACAAAACTGTTAGAAAAACTTTTGGTTTCAAATCCCACTGAGGAACAAATGAGGGAAGCAAAAGGATTTAACATAATAAGAGGAGTGATCGCTGAGACTAAATTACTTGTGATGAAACTGAAAAAAGTACCAGTAAAAGCCTTTACTAACATTAACGATGCATGTGAATGGTTAAGGAAAAATGGTTGGGAAAGTTCTAATTGTTCTAATGTTAGTCGAGCCGTAGAAAAACAATATATGTTACATGGGTGGGAATGGGAGATTCGAGATAAAACAGGAGATTTAGCAAGACTTTTAGTGACAGAACCTACAGAGGAGCAAATGCAAACAGCAAGAAAATGTATGCGAAAAAAACTCAAAATAGATGAAAATGAATTGATTGTTATGAAATCAGGAGAAGTACCAGTGAAAACATTTACTGAAGTTTTTGAAGCAGTTAATTGGTTAAAGTCAAATGGATGGACATTTGCAAATTATTCAAAAATTACGCAGATTATAAGGAAAAAAGGTTTTTTATATGGTTGGAAATGGGAAAAGCAAGAAAAAACAAAAGAGCTAGAAAAGCTACTTGGAGTTGAACCAGTTGTTGAACAATTTCAGGTGGTGAAAAATCCAAAATTAAATTCTGTAGATGAAAATGTAAGTCATGATGATGACCTGAGTACTAGTGGAATTCCTATATGTACTTTACCTTCTCTACACGATACAACTGTAGAGAAGGAGGGTTTGGCAGATACAGATGATTACTGTGAAACTGCTATATTTGATGAAGTAGGCTTGCAAAGGGATGTATTAATGTACGACTTCGAAAAAGAGGAAGAAATGTTTAGCAGTGAAGAAATTTTTTCGGAATTGTATTATTAAAATAATGAAGTTGATCTGCATGCAGGATGAGTTTGAGTAAAAAATGTTAAAGCGAACCATAATTTTTCGATGTAAACATTAAAATTTTTGTTATGAATCTTATATTTAGATTGGTTAAATTGTAAAAAAGTAAAGAGGAGATTTGTTAAAATGAATTTAAATAAAATTATAGTTGTTATGTTAATGTTGTTTATGATGCTAAGCAATGCATTGCCAGCAGGTGCTGTTCGCGGTAAAAAAAGATCGGTTGCTCAGAGAAGAAGTGAAAGCGATTCGTATTCGATGGATAGTTCTGATGATTCGGATGATGGTGACGGTGTAGATTCAGAAACAGGGGATGAATGTGTTGATATGGATGTCTTTGATTCAGAAGAAGATTCAAGTAATCTTGGAGACACACCTGCCAAAAAAAGAAGATTATCAAATACCGGATTTGCTGAAAGTAAAATACTTGTGATGAAATTAGGGCCATCTGAGGTGAAGACTTTTAATAGTTTTTTAGAGGCTAGGAGATGGTTACAAGGTCACGGTTGGTCTCTTACTAATTGCTACAATATTAACCAAGCGGTACAAAAGTTATGTTTATCGTGTGGCTGGGGATGGGAAGTTCGAGATAAATCAAAAGAGTTGATGGATTTATTAAAAAATGAGCCGTCACCAGAACAATTAGACGAGGCTAAAAGTCGTACAAGAAGTCTTACAAGAAGTTATGCAAGGAACCGAAGAATGATTGGAAGTGATGAGTTGCTTGTGATGAGTTTGGGGAAGAATCCAGTAAAAACTTTTAATAGTTTTTTAGAAGCTGAGGGATGGTTACGAGATCATGGTTGGCCCCAGGTTAATTGCTACAATGTTAGCCAATCGGTACAAGGGTTACATTTATCGTGTGGTTGGGGATGGGAAGTTCGAGATAAATC
>CATZCM010000013.1 GCA_958417225.1 uncultured Eubacteriales bacterium
GCATACTCATGTTCATCGTTTTTCCAAATCTACGTGGTCTTGTGATTAAAGTAACTGAATCTCCCTCTTCCCACCATTCTTTAATGAATGATGTTTTATCCACATAAAAATAGTTATTTTTACGCAATTGCTCAAAATTCTGTTCCCCTATAGATATTGTCGGATGCATATTCTATTCCACCTTTCAGCAACTTTATTTTATTATAGCACAAACCGCACATATTTAGCAAATAAAAGCTAATTTAAATCTCCCACATCTTTAAAAAAACAACATCAATAAAAAGTTACGACAAACCCCACACATAAGCAATTAATAACTTAAGTGTGAGGTTATATTTTTTCACAAAGTACTGCGAACATTAATTAATGAGTTTTTTTCTTCTTTTGTAAGTTCTCTCCACTTACCAATTTGAAGCATACCAAGTTTCAAATTTCCTATTCTAGTTCTTTTTAGCCTAATTACCTCAAGGCCAACGGTTTCACACATTTTTCTTATTTCGCGATTTTTCCCTTGATCCAGTACAAATTCCAACACCGTTCTATCAGTGGCTTCCTTTATAACATCAACACTCAAAGGCACACACATAACACCTTCAATCACCATCCCCAACGATAGTGCCACCAATTGTTTTTCTTTAACTGTTGGTTTCACCGTAACCCTATATGTTTTTCTTACTTTATACCCGGGATGCATAATTTTATTTGCAAAGTCTCCGTCATTTGTAAACAACAACAATCCCTCAGAATCTTTATCAAGTCTACCAATTGGGTACACCCTACATGGAACATGAGTAATTAAGTCCGCAACACATTTTCTGCCTCTTTCGTCCTTCATCGTTGTGACAAAACCCCTAGGTTTATTCAGCATAATATAATATTTTTCCTTTATCGGACTAAATTCCTGACCATCAATAGTAATCTTCACATTCGAATAAGGATCTACCTTATCTCCAAGCTTTGCTGTGTGTCCATTCACCTTTACTTTTTTACATTCAATCAATCTTTCTGCTGCTCTTCGTGAAAATGCTCCATACTCAGATATATACTTTTGTAATCTTACTTCATTTACTCCCATAATTAAAATTCTCCCACATCACTCAGCATTAAATCTGAGAAATCCAAATTAATTCCTTTAGAAATCGCATTTTTTTGGATTCTGTCTCTTTCTGTTACAAATTTCTCATACTTTTCAAAAAACTTCATTTTCTCTAAAGCTCGTCCAGAAAGTTTACTATAATTTTCCCCCACAAAAATAGAAAAACTTTCTGCAAAATCTTCTCGACACGAACTTGATGCATATACAGTCACAAAGTCATTTTTGTGTCTAGCGTAAAAAAGAGCTCCTTCTTCATCAGCACGATGGTCGTCAGCGTAATCCTTCCAAAACATATTATAAAACTCTTTTAGATAAGCCTGTTCCTTAAAAGCATCCTCTGAGAAATCCCAGCTCTGTGCACTAGCAGAATTCACTACTTGATCTTCTGACAATGAAATCATGTGGCCATACTCATGACACCACACTCTCAAATCGGAAGGTAAAGCTAAATTCACTCCTATCGTAGAGCTATCAACATCAATAAACGCACCAACAGCAACTCCATTTTCATCTGGCATTTCATCAAATCCATAAAGCATAGTACACTTAGTCCCCAATACATCCTCTGGAAAAACAGCTGTAATTAGATCCCATTCATTATTAACTTTTTCTTTATATTTATCACTAACATCTTGTATCCCCACAAGATTCATGTTTTCTATCATAAGCTTAAGAACTAAATTGAAACTTGCACCTTGACCATTATCATCCAACTCATATGCATATCTTCCTTTTTTAATAATTACTTTATTTTTATCATAATCCGCATCCGGAAAATACTTAAGTGTATATTCATTCAAAACAGCTGAAAGCTCTTTGATTTTCGAGTCAAGGCTCATTTTTTCATCGTCTGTTAAAGACTCCTTCAACTTAAGGTCCTCATATTCTTTCACTATACCGTAAACCTTATTTTTTTCATCTGTTGTTACCACTCCATCGAGTTCGCCAAGCATAGTAGACGTAAGTGAATTCATCTTTTCTGGTTCATTCTCACGTACAACATTATTTTTTGAAGAACATGCTGATAAAATCAACATCATTACCATCAAAATTGCAAACAAATACCTATTTCTAAAATTTATCATTTATATAAACCTCCTCAAAATTTACAAAAATTACAAATACTATTTCTACAAAAAAAACACACACTACAGATAGACATTTGATACAATGTCTTAGAAATTCAGATACAACAGTCATATTAAAACAAAATAATACGTCTGCTGTTTTGATTTGTCTGGTTACCGATGTGCTACGTATCAAGCATATCGGTAATTTTTTTTACAATCACAAAAAAACTCCTATTACTCTATCTATATAATTCACATCCTTCGTAACAGAAATTTGCTCATATCCTTTCTCCAAAAAAATATCTGACACATCCAATGATTGCCCTATTCCAATTTCAAAAAAAGCTTTCCCTTTATTTTTCAAGACTTGCATCCACTTTTGGGCTATCAACCTATAGAAATCCAACCCGTCACTACCTCCACAAAGAGCAAGTTTTGGTTCATATTGAACTTCTTTTTGCAACAATTCAACTTCCGCATCTGGAATATATGGTGGATTTGATACAAGCAAATCGAAGTTACTAATCCATTCTATCTCTGGTCCTGATCTAATATCATATTTTTTCAATTCAACATTTTTTACATTATGCTTTTCAACATTCCTCATAAAGAAAGAGCACGCCTCATCAGACACCTCAAGTGCACAAATTTGCAAATTAGGAAACATTTTTCCAAGTGTAATTGAGACAATTCCACTCCCCGCACAAAGTTCCAACACCTTTATTGGACGTTTTTGATAAATTTCTTTCAAAAATAAAACTGCTTCATTTACTAAGACTTCCGTGTCATCTCGCGGAATTAGCACACCCTCTCCCACTTCAAACACACGTCCCATAAACTCCCATTCTCCTAAAATATATTGCAAAGGTACCCCTTTTGCTCTCAACACCATTTTGTCTTTTATTTTTTCAAATTGCTCTTTTGTAATTTTTTTTTCAGGATACATAATCATCCTCTGACGATCTATTCCCGTACAGTGACTTATAATTTTCGCAGCATCAAAGGCAGGTGAATCAATCCCTGCCTCTTTCAAAAATTTTTTTACCATTACATACGTTGGTTGAATCAAATTATTTTCTTTCATTACTTTACCTCATAAGAAATACATTTATCCCTGCAATCTCACTTTGACAGTGGCAATTTCATAATAACAGTAGTCCCAACATTTTCAGTACTTTCAATAGTAAGATCGCCCCCATGCATTTCTATTATTTCAGTTGCAACTGCAAGCCCAATACCTGAACCACGCCTTGTTTGATTTGCCTTATAAAATTTATTTTTTACATACGGCAAATGTTCCGCTGGTATCCCACAACCATCATCGTTTACCGAAACAAATAACCAACCATTTTTTTCGCACACACTTACATGAATCTTTCCACCTTTGTTTGTGTACTTCACGGCATTATCTATTACATTTAAGAAAACCTGCTTTAATCTATTACGGTCACCCTCTATCGTATAAATCGGCATATCATTTTTAAATGAATAAATAATCTCTTTACCCTCATTGTGAGCCTTGTCCTGCATCATATACACAACTTCAGAAAGCTCTAAAATTGGATCAACATCTTCTATTTTGAGCACCATCCGCCCACCTTGCAACCTAGAAAAATCCAACAATTCCTCTACCATTTCGTACAAACGCTCAGATTCCTTTATAATTATATGAATTCCGCGATTGAGAATCTCATCTTTCACATCTAGGCTAACATTCATAGTTTCAGCCCAACCCTTTATAGCTGTGAGTGGTGTCCTAAGTTCGTGTGATACGGACGAAATGAAGTCATTTTTCAATTTTTCAGACGTTTCCAATTCATCAGACATGTAGTTAATCGAATCGCAAAGTTCACCAATCTCATCATTTGATTTTTTTTCTAGTTTAACGCTAAAATTTCCTCTAGCAATTCTTTTAGCAGCCTCACATACTTGACTTATAGTAGTAACTATAGATTTAATAAAGTAACTACTTGAAATCATCATACACAAAACTACAATTAATCCTATAAGTATCGCAGCAAACAAAGTTGTCCTAATAATTTTATCCACATTTCTAAGCGACACAACATATCTAACCGTACCCAAGTACACATCATTATTGTAAACCGCACGAGTAACAGCCATAACCTTTTCTCCAGAAGCTGTTCTCCCCTCCATAAAACCGTAATTATTTTTCTGTTTACGAGCTTGCATATAATCATTACAATACTTATCCCCTGGTACATCAAGCCCAATAGATGAAACCACAAGATCGTCATTATAATCGAATACTGAAACCCACATACTTTTTGTTGAAAGGTTTTCAATTTGATTTTTAGCCGCATCTTTAAACACATTTATTTCTTTAAGGTTATACCTACTTAAGACATTTGCGAAAATACTTGAAGCGTTATCTATATTATTACGAACTCCAGAATAGAAAAACGCTTTTATAAAAATCCCAAATAAAATCTCTAAAATCACAAGCGAGATAAATAGTAATGACAAGCTACTTGCTAACCACTTGCTTTTTATGCTTTTAAAAGCCTTTTTTTTCATTAGCACTCCCATTTATATCCAATTCCCCAAACAGTAACTAAATGTTGTGGTCTTGAAGGCTCTTCCTCTACTTTAATCCTTATTCTACGAATATTTACATCCACAATTTTATCCTCGCCAAAAAACGATGTTCCCCAAACTCTATTTAAAATATCAATCCTCCCCAGTGGAATGTTAGGATTTTCAAAGAAATACTGTACAATCTGAAACTCCACTTGAGTCAAATCAATTATTTCCCCATTTTTGGTGAAAGTATGTTTGCGTAAATCCAATACAAAATCACCTAGTTGTATCTTATCCACAGTTGAATTAATCGAATGCTTAGCTGAAGACACTACTACTCTTCTATACAAAGCATCAACTCTTGCAACTAATTCTGATGGACTAAACGGTTTGGTCATGTAATCATCCGCACCAAGCATAAGTCCAGCTACTTTATCCATTTCTTGAGTTTTAGCTGTTAACATCATTATTCCCACTGTTGAATTTACCTTTCTAATTTCTTTACACACCGTAATGCCATCAATTCCCGGCATCATTACATCAAGTAAAATAACATCTATGTTTAATTTGTTTTTTTCATATTCCTCAAGTGCAGCTTCTCCGCAATCTGCTTCAATAACGTCGTATCCTGAACGTTTCAAATTAATTACAATAAACTCTCTAATCGCTGCTTCATCTTCAACTACAAGTATTTTTTTCATAAATCATTCTCCTTTATATAAATTTAAAATTTTCCTTTAATTTTTCAAATGGAAAAACATTAGTTTCCCCGAAATATTTGACTGCATAAACCTGCTTATCCTTTTCTGATTCAGCTATAAATTGATATTCATCTGAATTCTCTTTCCACTTGTCTTTAGTAAAAACTTTGATTTCCAACTTTTTTTCATCCTTTTCCTCAAATACCATCGTTCTACTCAAGGTATCTACATATATAGCTGAATTTAAACTCTCACTTATATATTCATCAGTAAGATAAATTGCATAACCCTCATACTCATTTTTAATATAAGTTGAACTCCCAAGATTTTCAAGTTTTCTAGTTTTAATATTATACTTCTCCCAAATCATAAGCACAGCTGGAAAAAAGTTTTCTTCCTCCATTGACCATGAGGTCACCTTGCTAACTGGAATCTCAACAATTCCATCTCCATCTATATCACGAGATTTTTCAAATGAAGGTTGTATAAATAAACCTTCGTCATTGCCATCATCCGCTACGAAAGCATCCTCAATACTAGACTTTTCAGCGTTCCAGTAAACTAAATCATAAGTAATTAGCTCCTGTTTCCAATACATAAACCCATCCAAAAATATTCCCTTATGCGTCGAATCTACCATACCTTCTTTTATTGAAAAATATTTCATGAAACTTCTCAAACGGCACTTGCTAGTTACATACAAATCATCATCTTTAAATTTAAAAACCTGAGCACTTTTAGAAATAGTTCCATTTTTTTCGGTTACCTCTGACACAAAAAATATTTCATCCTTGCCGTCCAAATCTATATCAGTAACTAAAAACTCATTATACTTCTCATTATAAATGTTTTCATTGAATTCGCATTCTTTTACATCACTTTCAACAATTTGATATATCCTTATAAAATTATCAGAATTACTTACACTACGCCATCCAACTACTATCTCATTATTTTTAGAATCACTTATCTCCCCCCAAAAGACGCGATCCACATCACATCCTCTTTTATTCAAAACGGACAATATATTCCAAACGCCATCCACTTTTCTAACTACAGCTATGTACGTAGATTCACCTTTTTCTTCGGTTTTAAAGCAAACCACCGCTTTATCCTCTTCACATAAAATGATCGAGGATTGATTCTCCAAAGTTTGTGCCAATGGTAAACTCAAAATTACATTAGAATCGTATTTTTTTTCCAAAGCACTTTGTATTTCTCCATAGTCACCAGTAAGTTTAGGTATATCCATAAAAGTGCTAACATCAAGGCTAAAAGAGCAACCTGATAAAGCAATAACAATCGTAAAAAATAAAATCACAAATTTTATTTTCATGGGGAATTTTTCCATAAAAAACCGTTCCTTTTTCATTTTCATCTCGATACATATATATTATAACATAGAAATTAAAAAAAAGATACACAATCATAAAGAAAATATATTTTTGTCAATTGGTGTGATTTCACATGTAAGCCATTCACAAGCTAAATTTCCATGCACTTCATATTCTGCTAATCCACCATGATCTTTGGTAAAAATTCAAATTTTTTTCATTGCACACATTAATCTAAATTTTTAACATTTTTTAAAAAATCTTTCAATGTGCCCTCATAAATCACATTTAAGTCATCCATTTCATAAAAGTCTCTTGGCGTAATAAGCGAAAAATGTTTATCGAAACTCCTTATATTACAATCTTGCAACATTCGACCTAAGAATTGTGAACAAGTATACCTTCTCTTCTGATGAAAAGGTATCCCAAAAATCAGAAAAGGAAGCCCCACCATAGTATAGTGATACCTTTTACAATTAATTTTATAATGATCAATAATTTCAAGGATTTGCTTTTTTTGATCACTTGTGCACTCCATCTCCATTATCTTGCATATAGCACCTGGGAATTTAGCTAAAACATCCTCCATATTTTCACGCTCAAAACCAGAAAAAAATGGAATTTGAGGATTTCTCCTACCAAAACTATAACATTCAAGAAGCTTTGAATCCAATCCTAACACAACATGAACATACTTAAGGTGTATAAACCTTCGTATCATAGCAGCAAACAGACCTGGTGTTCCAATAAGTACTATATATATTTTTTCCATAATTATGCCCCTTAGTTGAATTTATAAATTTTTTGCGCAATTCTATATCCAACCGTCAATAATTTACTATACACCTTTCCGCTAGGTTTTGTAAACCCAGCCCAGGTTCCAAAAACTACTTTTTTATATAATTTTGTGCTACTATTCAACAAATACTCCCACAAATCTCGTTTTTTATTAAATGCCTCCCGTGTCCCAATTAACGTTAGGTGTACTGATGAAATTGACATCATAATTGCGACAAACCTCACCATGTATTTTGCAAGCTTTTCATCTTTCTTAAAAATTTTGCCAACATCATGGCTATCTATTATTAGTTTTGTCACAAGTATCTGTTGGTCAATGCGGCTTTGCAGCACTGATTCGTTCACCGATTGGTCATCGCGTCCTATAAAATAACAGTACAAATCTGTATCCACATAATAAAAATTCTCCACAAATGGAAGTGGAACATATACAAACAACCCATCCACATAAAAAGTATGCTTTGGTAGATGAACACCACTTTTTCGCACAACATCCAAAGAATAAATTACCGAATGCATTACAAGATACTGCGACGCTTTAAAAAATCTTATATCTGACCAATTAATCACACGCCCACTAGGAAATACATTTCTATAATCTATCACACATGAATTTTTATAGTGATTGTTCTTGTAAGCGTAATTACATATAATCATATCTAATTTTATATTTTTTTGAACATGATCCCTTATTACATCCAAAACCTTTCTTAATGAATCTGCATCAAGCCAATCATCTGAATCAACCACTTTATAAAAAACGCCACTTGCATTCATAATCCCCTGATTCACACCCTCTCCATGTCCGGAGTTTTTCTGGTGAATCACTTTCACTATATTCGGAAATTTCTCTAAATACATATCCGCTATACTTCCCGTATCATCCGTTGATCCATCATCTACTATAATAATTTCAACTTCATCACCACCTACCAGAAGTGACTCTATGCATTTTTTCATATATTCAGCTGAATTATAACATGGTACCGCAAACGATATTAACTTCATTTTCACACCTCACATACTAATTATTCACATAAGCAATATTTTCATTTCCAAGTCTATTTTTAAGTTCTCTTAAAAGCACATCGTTCATTTGTACCCAAGACTGTCTTGGACTTAAAACCAGCTCTTTTTTTTCTTCGACATAAAAATAAACAGGAGTTCTTCCTTCATCAAATATATCAAGTAAAACTTTGGCTTGTTTGTATTTATCACATTCTAAATTTTCTACTTTTATATATAACCCCGGTCGATTTGACTTTCTACTCTGGGGTTTTGGTTTTTCATCAATTTCAGTTGGTGCTTCACACATAGATTCACATATAAGCTTCGGTGATTCATCCTCTCGTGCGGATATTCTTGCACAAACCTGAACCACTACACCATCTTTTAAAAGTCCAGAAGAATTCCTCAATACATCTGAAAAAACAAACATCTCTATACTTCCGTACATATCCTCCAAAATAACATTACACATAGAATTATTATTTTTTGTCGTTCTAAGCTTCGTTGACGTAATGACTGCAATTAAATCCACCTTATCACCATCACGGTACTTTTTAACATTCTCTCCTATTTCGTGTAAATCTTGAATTGTTGCGTAATTTCCCTTTTTGATAACATTTGAATATGCAAGAATAGGGTGACCTGACATATATATCCCTGTAGAATCCTTTTCCATAAAAAGCAACTCACTAACAGAAAATTCTTTTACCTGGGGGACATCAATAGGACAAACATCCGCACTCTCCTCAGACCCACCTGCAGAAAAAAAACTAAGTTGACCTTCAAGATTTTTGCGTTTACTAGCACAGATGCTATCAAGTAAGCTATCTGATATTGTAAGCATTTGTCTTCTATTCAAGTCAAGGCCATCCAATGCCCCACCCTTTATCAAACTTTGAAGCGCCCTTTTATTCATATCCTTTCCTGACATTCTATTACAAAAATCGTAAAATGTCTTAAAAGTCATTTTATCTCTTTGTTTTTTTATAGCACTTATAAGATTCTTTCCTATCCCTTTAATTGCAATCAAACCTATACGAATATTATTACCATCAAAAGTGAACTGATACTCCCCATCGTTCACGCTCGGTGGAAGAACCTTTAACCCAAGTCTTGTGCATTCTGCTACATACATTGGAAATTTTGAATGATTTCCACTTGACAATACTCCAGTCAACATTGCAGCCATATATTCACCAGGATACTTACACTTCAACCAAGCGGTACGATATGATATTAAAGCATACGCTGCAGCATGGGACTTATTGAAAGCATACGAAGCAAAACTGTACATTTCATCATAAATCTTATTTGCAATCGATTCAGAAACCCCCCTGCGTATACATCCGTCAACTTCTATTTGCCCGTCTTCAGACACTAATCCATAAATAAAAATTTCACGTTCTTTTTGCATAACATCAGCTTTTTTCTTGGACATTGCACGCCTAACTATATCTGCACGCCCCAATGAATACCCCGCTAGCGTCCTAAAAATCTGCATTACTTGCTCCTGATAAATTATACACCCATACGTCACGTCCAAAATATCTTTAAGTAATGGATGCATATACTTGATATTTTGAGGATTATGACGATTTTCTATGTATCTCGGTATAGAGTTCATAGGGCCGGGCCGATACAGTGAAATAACTGATATCAAATCCTCTATTGAATTAGGTTTCAATTGCATGAGAACACTCTTTATCCCACCCGATTCAAACTGAAAGACACCCTCTGTCAATCCATCAGAATAAAGTTTAAATACATCTGCATCTTCAAGACTTATATTGTCCACTGAAAAACTCGGATTATTTTTCTGAATCATTTTTTCTGTATCACTTATCACCGTTAGATTTCGAAGTCCTAAAAAGTCCATTTTCAAAAGCCCTAATTCATCTAACGTAGTCATAGTATATTGTGTTACTACAGCATCGTCATTAGTAGAAAGCGGAACATACGAATCAACGGGATCTTTCGTGATCACAACCCCGGCTGCATGTGTTGATGTGTGTCTTGGCATTCCTTCAAGTTTCATTGCCATATCAAGCAATTCTCGAATTTGCCAATTTTCTGCATACATTTGATTTAACTGAGGTGATTGCTCAATAGCCTTTTCTAATGTTATTCCAAGATCAGTTGGTACCGCCTTTGCAACAGAGTCCACTACTGCATACGCAATGCCCATTACTCTCCCAACGTCACGTATTGCTGCTTTTGCCGCCATCGTTCCAAACGTAACAATCTGAGCTACATGATCTGCTCCATATTTCCTTATAACATATTCTATAACCTCGTGCCTTCGTACATAGCAAAAATCAATGTCAAAGTCTGGCATACTAACACGCTCGGGATTTAAAAATCTTTCAAACAATAACCCGTATTTTATTGGATCTATTCCAGTAATCCCAATGCAATACGCCGCCAAACTTCCTGCTCCAGACCCTCTTCCTGGACCTACAGGTATACCACACGACTTTGCGTGCTGGACAAAATCATTCACAATCAAGTAATAGTCAACGTAACCCATCGAATTTATCGTCTCAAGCTCATATTCAAGTCTTGACACAAGTTCCTGTTCAGGGTTAGACCCATAAATTTTTTGTAACCCAATAAAGCACTGTTCTTTAAAGTACTCAAAATGATCTTGACCTCCCGGAATTTCAAAATGAGGAAGTTTTGTTTTCCCAAATTCAAAATCAAAATTACAATCATCAGCTATCTTAACCGTATTATCACAAGCTTGTCCATAATTCGGAAAAAGTTCTCTCATTTCGGACTCATCCTTAACGTAAAACTCAGTTGTTGGAAATTCCATTTTATTTTCATCATTCAATGTATGACCAGTTTGCAAACAAAGCAAAACTTTATGCATATTATTGTCATCACGGTTTATATAGTGACAATCATTCGTAGCAACCAGTGGAATACCAGTTTCTTCAGAAATCCTTACTAATTGTGGGATCAAGCGTTTTTGCTCCGGTATACCATGGTCTTGCAATTCAATGTAAAAGTTTCCTCTCCCGAACAAATTATCGTAAAACTTAGCCCGATCTAGAGCCTTTTCGAATTCCCCCGCAGAAAGAAATCTTGGAATTTCTCCTGCAAGGCAAGCCGATAACGCAATAAGGCCATCACAATGTTTTTCTAAAAGTTCATGATCTATCCGCGGTTTTCGATAAAAACCATCTATCCATGAAGTTGATACCATTTTAACTAAATTGTTGTATCCTACATTATTTTTGCATAGTAACACCAAATGATTATTAGTTGAATCTATCCCATGAATTTTATCAGTAAGCTTTCTTGAAGCTACATACACTTCACACCCTATAATAGGTTTTATTCCCTGTTTTTTCGCTTCCTTGTAAAAATCAACTGCCCCATACATTACCCCATGATCCGTTATTGCAACTGATGTTTGTCCAAGTTCCTTTACACGTTTTACTAAGTCCTTTATTTTGCACGCCCCATCAAGCAAGCTATATTCGCTATGCACATGAAGATGCACAAAATTTTGATTCATTTTTTTATCATCTCCTTTTTGAAAATCTTCTATTATTATATCATATAATGTTCTAGTATGCAAAAAATTTCCTATTTATGGAACTAAATCAATTTAACTTCACTTGAAAAAAAAATATAATTGAGTTATAATAAAGCATGTTAGTTTCTCAAAATTATAGAAAGGAAATTTATTATGATTTCAAAAGCAATTGTCAAATTTACAAAAACAGACGAAAACATAAAAACACCATCATATGGTTCAATCTCATCAGCTGGTGCAGACCTCAGTGCTATATGTGATCAAGGAGCCATAACTATCCCAAGCCATGAAACTGTTATGATAAAGACCGGAATAAGTGTAGAGCTACCTGAAGGAACTGTTGGGCTTATCTGTGCCCGTAGCGGTATCGCTAAAAATAAATCTCTTGCTCCTGCAAATAAAGTTGGAGTAATTGACTCAGATTACCGTGGTGAACTCATTGTCGCACTACACAATCATTCTAATTCATCACAAACGATTTCAAATGGCGAACGCATTGCTCAATTACTAATTGTCCCTTACATAAAAGCTGATTTCAAAGAAGTAAATTCACTTAGTTGTACTGACCGCGGATGTAACGGTTTCGGTTCCACTGGAAAATAAAAATTTATTTATTGTTATTGACAAAATTTATTACTACAAGTATAATGAAATGATATATGAGAATTCACTTTGGATTTGCAGTATAATTTACATGTTAATGTAACAAATCCTGATCTTCGCTACTAAACACTATTGTTCAGTAACACCCTTTAATTAATAACATGATTAAATATCCTAGCTTTAATATCTGTGACTTTCGCAGAATACATATTAGTAAGCGCTATACGCGCAAAAGGTGGTATTATAATGGAAAAACAAGTATTATTAACAGACGAAGGACTAAAAAAAATACAAGATGAGCTTGATACGCTTAAAACTGTAAAAAGAAAAGAAATTGCTGAAAAAATAAAAGTGGCATTGTCCTTTGGGGACTTATCTGAAAACAGTGAATACGATGAAGCTAAAAATGAACAAGCTATTATGGAAGCCCGTATCGCTGAAATTGAATCAATTCTAAAAAACGTAAAAGTAATAAACGAAAATGAAATCGACACAAAAACTGTAAACGTCGGTTCGAAAGTTAAGATCAAAGACGATGAAACCTCAGAGGAATTTGAATATAAAATCGTAGGTTCAAATGAAGCTGATCCACTTCAAGGCAGAATTTCTGATGAATCACCTGTGGGTAAAGCATTGCTCGGACATCATGTAAAGGACAAAGTAGAAATCGAAACCCCCGGTGGTATTGTGAAGTATATAATAATGAAAATTTCAAAATAATGAAAGGATGATAATATGAATACACAAGATACTGAATTAAATGAATTATTGCAAATACGTCGCGACAAACTCAAGGCACTCAAAGAAGAAGGAAAAAATCCTTTCGAAATCACCACTTGTAAAGACAATATTCACGCTAAAACTATCCGCGATAATTTCGAAGAATACGAAAACAAAGACGTCATTTTATCCGGTAGAATCATGAGCTGGAGGGATATGGGCAAAGCAGGGTTTATGGACATACAGGATCAAACCGGTAAATTACAGATTTATTTTAAAATAAACGACCTTGGTGAAAATTTCTACGAAAACCTATCTAAATGGGATATAGGCGATATTATTTCAGTCGAAGGATTTGTTTTCAAAACAAGGCGCGGTGAAATATCTGTCCATGCAAAAAAAATGACACTACTTGCCAAATCATTGCTTCCTTTGCCTGAAAAATTCCACGGTTTAAAAGACACAGACCTTCGCTACAGACAGCGCTATGTAGATCTCATAATGAATCCTGATGTAAAAGATACATTTATCAAAAGAAGCACCATTATCAAAACTATTCGTAATTACCTTGATTCTCTTGGTTTTATTGAAGTGGAAACACCTATACTAAACACTATACCTGGTGGCGCAACTGCCCGACCATTTATTACACATCATAACACACTCGACATCGATATGTATCTTCGTATTGCTCCGGAGTTATATCTAAAAAGACTTACAGTTGGAGGTATGGAACGTGTATATGAAATTGGCAGACTCTTCCGAAATGAAGGAATGTCCGTAAAGCATAACCCAGAATTCACTACAATGGAACTTTATCAAGCTTACACTGATTATCATGGAATGATGGATTTGACCGAAAATTTAATAAGTGCGTGTGCTAACGCCGTATGCGATTCAAATGAGATCACATACCAAGGTGAAACTGTAAATCTTGCTAAACCATTCAAACGAATCTCTATGATAGACGCTGTAAAAGAAGTTACAGGAATAGATTTTGGTGAATTCATCGGAAACACTGAAAAAGCTTTGAAAATCGCAAATGAACTCCACCTTGAAGTAAAAAGCACTGATACTTGGGGAAATATTCTAAATACTGTATTTGAAGAAAAGGTAGAAGAAACTTTACTGCAACCAACATTTATCTACGATTATCCTGTAGAAGTATCCCCTCTTACCAAACGAAAAAAAGAAATCCCCGAACTTGTAGAACGTTTTGAACTGTTTATCACAAGACGTGAACTTGCTAACGCTTACTCCGAACTTAATGATCCTATTGATCAAAAAGCACGTTTTGAAAAGCAAGTAGAACTTCGCAACGCTGGTGATGAGGAAGCTAATATGATGGATGACGATTACATTACCGCACTTGAATATGGATTACCACCGACTGGTGGACTTGGCATTGGAATAGACAGACTCGTAATGTTACTTACTGATAGCAGTTCTATACGGGATGTTTTGTTTTTCCCTACTATGAAACCAATGTGATTAAAGGAGGTAATATATAATTGGTTAACTCAGCAAATCCGATAGGGCCAAATGCATTAAACCCTCAAGAAGGTCTCGTTTTCATATCCACTATCCTCGATATCTTCAAAAAATGTTTTAATACGGAAATTCATTACCATAAACCAAGTAATGAAATGTTTTTGAATCACATACAGTTGTTGTCTCAACGAATGCTTCATGATGAAATTTACGACGATCCAAATGACACCGTTATGTACAACAACCTCAAAAAAACATATACTGATGCAGACAATTGCGTAGAACAAATAGTAAATTCAATATATAAAAAATATAATTATCCACTTAGCAATACCGAAAAATTATACCTTATCGTGCACATACAAAACGTGCTCAATGATAGACCAAAAAACGATTAATCTGAAAGTCAACCTCCTTTTCGATAAACTAAGGATGGTTGATTTTTCACAGTAAATTTGCAAAAAATAAATATACCTTTAATAGGAGAAAGGCCATTAAATATGTCTAAAATTAATTATATAGCAAGAGTACTTACAGGAGTACGGTTTAAAAAATTAAATAAAATGCTTGAAACCGTAAAAGAAAAAAGCGGACACAGTAAAATACGAACATTTTGCGATATAATGTGGTGTGCTGTGCGATATGGAGCAGGATATTATGATTATGTGATGTTTGGATTTTATGACATGAACTCATCCCAACGTGATACGTACCTCACCAGGGTAAGAAATAAAAAGGTTTGCGATATTATGAATGACGACACATATTCAGACGAATTTGACGATAAAATCAGGTTTAATAAACGATTTGAAAAATACCTTCATCGTAAAACACTTGATGCTTCAGAAGCCTCAATCCAACAAATTACGGATTTTCTTGACGGACAAGAATACATCTTTGCAAAAATGAATCACGGATCTTGTGGCAATGGAATTGAAAAACTAAAGGTATCGGACTTTTCAACACCAGATGACCTCTTAAACTATGTAAAGAAAAAAAACATTGTCGTACTGGAACATGTCATTACACAACATCCCGATATGGCAAAACTTAACAACTCATCTGTAAACACCCTACGAATCGTTACAGATAGAATTGGCGACAATGTGCATATAGCTTATATAACCGTTAAAATTGGTCGTGCCGGTAGTTTTTGTGACAATTCCGGGCAAGGTGGTGTATTGTGCCGGGTTGACCCACAAAGTGGAAAAATTTGCTCTGTCGCTACCGATGATTACTTCAATATATTTGAGGCACATCCCGATACTAAGATTAAATTCAAGGGGTACCAGCTACCAATGGTAAAAGATGCTATAACCCTTGCAAAAGAAACTGCCAAAGTTGTTCCTCAAATACACCATGTCGGATGGGATATCGCTATCACGCCCGACGGTCCTGTAATCATCGAAGGAAATGACTATCCTGGAACTGATTTGTGTCAGTTAGCTCCTCATCATCCCGAAAAAACAGGGTTATGGCCATACTACAAAAAATTACTTAAATTATAAATTATGAATAACTTAACATCAGAAAGGAGAAATCACCTTATATATGATGAAACTTCGATTTTTTTTAGCTTTATGGGCTGCCAAGATTTCTATTGTTGTACTTGAAATCACCCGACACAACGGTACGCAACTACCAGGAAGAATTGCTTTTAAAATCTGCCCCTACTTCTTAAAATACGTAGAAAAACCAGATACAATACTTGCTATCACTGGAACAAACGGAAAAACAACCGTTAGCAACATGATAATAGATATACTTGAAAAAAAAGGTAAACGCATACTAAACAACCGCTCAGGCTCTAACATAAAAGATGGTATCGCAACTGCATTTATTAGAAAAAGCAATCTTATGGGACATATACACAAATGCGACATTGCCGTACTCGAAGTGGACGAACGCTCATCCACACGTATATATCCATTTATAGAACCAAATTACATAGTAATAACTAATTTATTCCGTGACTCCATAATGAGAAACGCACACCCAGAATACATAGCAAACATACTTACTAAATCAATCCCACCTAAATCAAAACTAATACTAAATGCTGATGATTTGATATCATGTGAAGTTGCACCATCAAATAACCGAGTTTACTTTGGATTAGAGTTAGGTGATAACTCTAATCAACCTACTGCTAATCCTATAAAATGTGAAAATCTCTTAAACGATGTAAGAATTTGTCCAAGATGTAATGGCAAGCTGAATTATACATACAGGCTATATCATCATATTGGACGAGCTACTTGTGAAAATTGTGGTTTTTCCTCACCTAAACCAAAATACCTGGCAAGTGACATTGATATTAAAAATAAAACTATGATCATATCAGAGCAAAATAAAAATCCCGTATCTTGCAATTTAATTGCAGATAGCTACTTTAACATATACAACATATTAACTACAATTGCAACACTTCGCGAACTTAATCTAACATATGAAGAAATTATCCCAGAAGTAGAACAACTATCAATAGTTTCATCACGGCTAAGCCGTGAACAAATTGGTGAAATCGGAATAGTTATGCAGATGTCCAAAGATAAAAACGCATTAGCTTGTAGTCGCAATTTTGACTATATAAGAAGCTCTCCGGGTAAAAAAGAACTCTTGCTCATGATGAATTGCTTAGGCGTTGCAAAAAACTGGTCGGAAAATCCTTGCTGGATGTACGACACTGACTTTGAATTTTTAAACAATGACGACATAAGCCATCTTGTATGCGCAGGTGCAAGAGCAAAAGATTACAAACTGCGACTACTTCTCGCGGGCATCCCCGAAGAAAAGATTTCCGTTGAAGAGGACGAATACAAATCCATAAATTTATTACACCTTACCCCAGGAGAAGATGTGTACTTTTTATACGGCGTAGATGGAATGCCACTCGCTTTCAGCGTAAAGGAAAAATTAAGAAAAATTCTGTTAGAAAGAGAAGGTACTAAACATGACAGCTGAAATATTATTTCCCGAAGTATGTAATCTGTATGGTGACCTACAAAATATCAATTATTTAACCCGCAGTTGTCCTGAAATCAACGCAATTAAAACTGATCTGCAAACAAAACCAAAATTCCTCTCAGAGGATATAGATTTAGTATACATAGGTTCCTCAACCGAAAAAGGCCTTCAACTAGCAGTTCGTGCACTTTCAGCTTATCGTGACGAATTTCTGGAGAAAATTGAAAAAGGGCAATTAATCCTTGCCACTGGAAATGCTCTCGATCTATTTGTACAATATGTTAAATCTGACGATGGATTATATTTTGATGGACTTGGCATCATAGATGCCTACTGTGACTATCACATGCTAAATAGACACAATAGTTTCTTTCTAGGCAACTTCGAAGACGCTGACGAAAATATCAAAATTGTTGGTTTTAAGAGTCTGTTTGGTCATGTTTATGGAAATCTAACTGAAAAAGCTTTGTTTCACACTTTGCGCGGTGTAGGGCGAAATCCAAATACACCCCTAGAAGGCATCCATTATAATAACTTACTACTTACACACATAATCGGTCCACTTTTAATCCTAAACCCTCCATTCACAAAATACATCCTTAAAAAAATGGGGGTCGCTGAACCCACGCTTGCATTCGAAGAGGCCGCCTTTGATTCATACAATCAACGTATTCAAGAATTTGAACAACCGTCACGAAACACTATCTACCAATAAAATAAACCGCATTTTTTCAATAAATTTTTTACAGTATTTCATTAAAAATATCAACATAACTCGTAAGTCATGTTGATATTTTTTCTTATTGCACCTTGCAAACAACCCTCCATCAAATGTTCCACTAAACTAATCCTTAACTGTTTCAAACAAATCTTTCAGTCCTAAAATTACAATCTTGGAATACAATGAACCATTAAGTGCTGCTCTTTTAAACCAGACAACTGTCTCTAACAAAGAACTATTTGGTATTAAATTATTTTGAAAACAATATGCTAATCTTTCCTGTGCCCTTAAACAACCTTGTTTACCTAAATTCATATACACACTTACAGCCTCGTCTATCTTTCCAACTGCTTCTAACTCAATCGCCCTTTCAACTTCATCTATTTCTTCAGGTGTACTTTTTCGAAATTTAATCTTGCTTACATCAAAATCTCTCAATTCATCTCTCACCGATTGAACCTTTTTTCTAGCATGAGCCTCTTCTATAGCACATTCATTTTGAACCTTTACTGTAGCACATTTATCACAACAATTTATTGATTTTAAGTAACAATTCAAAGTTACAAGCACATCCGTATTCGCACCCCCACGTCCTTGTTCGTGTGACAAACCCAATCGATAATATATTGCGCACTTTGTTGACAATGAAAATCCACACCCATTTGCTCTTTTAAATTTCAAACACGCAAAGAAAGCATAAAGTTCTGCCTCCTTGCATCCTAAACGCGAAGCTTTATCATAATAGACTAGTGCCTTCAATATATCTTCTCTTTCCAACAATTTTCCTAATTCAAAACAAGCTAACATAAAATCCTTATCAGCAGCTCTTGTAAAGCAACTTATAGCACACCTTTCATAAACTAGTAATCCCGTTTGTTTCACCAAAGCCTTATACTTTAACCCACACTCATATATCTTTTGTACTCCGTCTTTTATATTCATATCAACTAGAATGGAAAATAATCTCTCAGCAACTACATAAGCGTCGGATAATCTATCAAAATCATTCTTTTCACTTGTTTCTATGAATTTGTCTCCTAACAAAATTATATCATCTTTTAAAGATTCGACTATTGAGCTAACCTTTTTTTGTCCTTCAGGAGAATCCACTACATCCTCGCCGTCCGTATTTTTAGTCTTTGATAGACTGCTCGTATCCTTTGGAGCGTAATTAAAAATTTCCGAAAAAACGTGCAATATTCTACCTAACCTGTTACAATTAGACTTGACAAATAGATCATCTGTACCCTGCGCTTTCTCAAACAACTTAACTCCCAAATCATATGCCATTTTAGCACATTCGTAAAACTTGTTGGTAGTGCAATTCTCATCAGAATCACTAAAACACGATTCAGATTCCGTTTCACTATCAAGTTCTTCTGTTGATTCACTTGAAACATCAGATTCTTCGTCAGATCCTTCATCAGAACATAGAAGTTTTGTCGTTTCCGATAGATTTATCTCATCATCTGTTTTAGCCACTTTTGCCTGTGGAATTTTAATTTTTTCTTTATTCCCAGTAGTACACCCTTTACCCGCAAAAACAGTCCCAGCACTCCCTGATAGCATTAAAAATACCATTATTATCGATGTTGTTCGTTTAAATTGATTCATATTTAATCTCCTTAATGTATTATTTCTAAAATATCGTTTGGTCAAAATAGCAAATACAACGATTTATCATTTGCCCTATATTAATATTTTACACCATTAAGAAGCATTTGTCAATGCTGTTTTTTATAAAAATATACTTCGTACTCGTTTTCTAGATATCCTCTAGTTTTTCATTGTCTAACAAAAAAAGATTGACATTTAAATAAAGTACGTGTTAACATATCTAAATATAATTAAAGTCATGCATGAATTAAACTACGACTAATTTGAAATCACAAAAGTAAACACACAAATTATAAAATAAAAGATAGGAAAAAATACTTAGTAAAAACAACTGTGGATAAATCTAAAGGTGAGACATAAAATTTTTATCTTTATTCTTATTAATAATTATAACAATAACACTATTATCTAAAATAGAACTGCACGTTCAAGCAAAAAATTTAGTTATAATTGAAGAGTTAAACTACATTTTAAACACTGACTCTAATAAAGCAATTGTCACAGAGCAACAAAAAATACGCAACAATATTATAAGTTCATCCTCTATTGAACATATTAGCACATTGCAAGCACCCCTGCATCAAATGTTCTACTAAATTAATTCTTAACTTTTTCAAGCAAATCTCGCAATCTCAAAATTACAATCTTGGAATATAATGAACCGTTGAGTGCCGCTCTTTTAAACCAGGTAACTGTCTCTAATAAAGAACTATCTGGTATTAAATTATTTTGAAAACAATATGCTAATCTTTCCTGTGCCCTTAAACAACCACGATTACCCAATCTCATATACACACTTACTGCTTGTTTTATCATTCCATCTGCTTCTAACTTAATTGCTCTTTCAACTTCATCTATTTCTTCAGGTGTACTTTTTCGAAATTTAATTTTGCTTACATCAAAATCGCTCAACTCATCTCTCACCGATTGAACCTTTTTTTTAGCATATTCATTACCATAAAGCATTGCAATTAAGTAATAATTCAAAGTTATGCACAAATCCGTATCCGCACCCCCACGTCCTTGTTCGTGGGACAAACCCAATCTATAATATATTTCGCACTTTGTTGATGATGGAGGTTCACATCTATTTGCTCTTTCAAAATTCACACACGCAAAGAAAGCATAAAGTTCTGCCTTTTTGCATCCTAAACGCGAAGCTTTATCATAGTAGACTAGCGCATTTAATATATTTTCGCTTTCCAACAAATTCCCTAATTCAAAACAAGCTAACATGATATCCTTATTAGCAGCTCTTGTAAAGCAATCTATAGCAAGAACTTTATAAAAGCACCCCCTTGATGCCACCAAATTCTTGCACTTTACCCCACACTCATATATCTTTTGTATTCCGCCTTCGATATTCATATTAACTAAAATAGAAAATAATTCCACAGCAACCATATAAGCTTCTTCTGATTTATTAAAATCACTCTTCGAAGCTGTTTCTATAAATTTGTCTCCTAACAAAATTATATCATCTTTTAAAGATTCTACTATTAAACTAACCATTTTTTGCCCTTCAGAAGAGTACGCTATCCCTTCACCGTTCATAATTTCAACCTCTGGAAGACAGTTCACAACATCCTCATCATACTTAAAATTCTTTGAAATAACGTATAACCTTCCAAATAAGTTAACACAACCAGACTTGACAAATAGATTATCTGTATTTTTTGCTTCCAGCAAAAACTTAACTCCAAGTTCATATGCCATTTTCGCGCATTCATAAAACTCGTTGGTAGTGCAATTCTCATCAGAATCACTACAACTCAATCCACACTCCGTTTTACTAACAAGCTCCTCTGTGGCTTCACCCAAATCGTCAGAATTTTTACGCTCATCAGAACTACTGCAACTCAATCCACACTCCGTTTTACTAACAAGCTCCTCTGTGGCTTCACCCAAATCGTCAGAATTTTTACGCTCATCAGAACTACTGCAACTCAATCCACACTCTGTTTTACTGACAAGTTCCTCTGTGGCTTCACCCGAATCGTCAGAATTTTTACACTCATCACGCTCATCAGAACTACTGCAACTCAATCCACTCTCCGTTTTACTAACAAGTTCCTCTGTGGCTTCACCTGAATCATCAGAATTTTTACAGTCGACATCATGTTCATCGGATCCTTCATCAGAACACAGAAGTCTTGCCATTTCCGATAAATCTATTTTATTACCTGCTTCAGCCACTTTTGCTTGTGACATTTTAGTTTTTTCTTGATTCCCAGTAGTACACTCGTTGCCTGCAAAAACAGTCCCAGTATTTCCCGATAGCATTAAAAGTGCCATTATTATCGATGTGGTTCGTTTAATTTGATTCATGTTCAATCTCCTTAATGCATTATTTCTAAAATATCGCTTGGTTAAAATGACAAACTCAGCAATTCGTCATTTGCCCTATATTAATATTTTACACTATAAGGAAACATTTGTCAATTAATTTTCAATGATACTTTTTTTATAAAAATATACCTCTACACTCGTTTTCTCGATACACTCTAATTTTTCATTGTCTAACAAAAAAAAGATTGACATTTGAATAAAGTCCGTGTTACCATATCTAAATATAGATATTAAAGTCATACATGAATTAAACTGCGATTAGTTTGAAATCACAAAAGTGAATACACAAATTATAAAATAAAAGATAGGAGAAAGTACTTAAAGACAGCTGTGGAGGGATCTCAGATGAGGCATAAAATTTTATCTTTATTCTTATCGACAATTATAACAATAACACTATTATCAAAAATAGAACTGGGCGTTCAAGCAAAAAATTCAGTTATAATTGAAGGGTTAAACTATATTTTAAACACTGACACTAATGAAGCAATTGTCGCAGAGCAACAAAAAAAAATATGCGACAATATTATAATCCCATCCTCTATTGAACATGATGGAATCACATATAATGTAACAAACATAACAAACCACGCTTTCAGAAATTGCACAAACCTAAAATCAATAACACTTCCAACCAGCATTCGGACAACCGGAATTGGAACTTTCGCCTATTGTGCAAACCTTAAAAAAGTAACATTTCCAAATACCATTGAAACAATAGAACATAATGCTTTTATGTATTGTGAAAACTTACAAGAAATAGCGATTTCCCACAATCTAAAAGAAATTCAAAGTGGTGCCTTTTTTTACTGTAAAAACATAAAAAAATTAGAATTACCAAATGGACTAAACAATATAGAAAACGAAGCATTTAAGTGCTGTATAAAGTTAGAGGAACTAGAAGTCCCACCAAGTGTAAATAATATTGGAAGTGAAGCATTTTATAACTGCAGAGAATTAAAACAGATAAAAATACCTAATGGATTAACGGTTATCGCGGATGGAACTTTCTTTAATTGCAAAAAACTAAAGGAATTAATAATTCCACCTAGCGTAAAAGAAATAGGATTTCTTGCATTTGCTAACTGCGAAAGCATAGAAAAAATATCAATTCCAATTAGCGTAAAAAAAATCGGATGGTGGGCCTTTAGCGGATGCAAAAAGCTAAAGTTGTAAAAATTAAATAATTACCTTTAATACATCGGTGATTGATAGTACTAAAATTTTGTGTTATAATATATTTATGAAAGGAAATTAAAATGAGTATTTCTTATATTGGCAAAACACTATCTTTATTAGCAACTATAACATACGTGCTTTCAAGTAATTTCTATGGAACTGCGTCCGCACAAAAAAGAGCATGCGCAAATGACGAAAACACATGTGAACCCATGAAAACTAAAAGAACACGCTCAAGCCCTCTAGATCAAAGTTTTTTTAGTGCATTAGATGATATTCCTACTATGTATCCAACACCAGTAAAATCACCCACACCTCATATATCGTACTTAGAACGAGAATTAGAAATTCGAAGCAAATCCCAAGACTACTCTTTACAAACTCAAGATGAAAAAATTCTACTACCACCAAACATCACATGTTATAGCCCATCGAAAAACCCCACAATTGATGAATTAATAAAAAGTTTAGCTCAATTAAAAACTTGATTTTAAACTGACCTTGCAGGTTTCACGTGCCTTAAGGGTACAATTGCAAGGTCTATTTTAAAATTAACGTACACATAAAAAAAAATAAAATACTACACAAATTGAGTTAATCACATTGTTTTAAAACTAAATGACTTGATTTAACAAGCAATATTTAAGGTGAAACAATTCACACATTGTTAACTTTTGCAATCCTTAATCGGTGTATAATAAAAGTGTGAAAGTGGTGAAAATACATGTTTGGATACATAAAACCGTTCAAACCCAATATGCGTATAAAAGATTACGAGTTATATAAAGCTGTATATTGTTCAGTTTGTAAAGACCTAGGCAAAAATTTTGGAATATTGTCCCGTTTTTTACTTAGTTATGATGCAACCTTTTTAGCACTTATTTTATTGTCACTTGAAAAAAATCCGAGTATACTATACAATAAGAGATGTGTAGTAAATCCTCTAAAGAAGTGTAATTTTTTAAATATGAGCAACAATAACGCTGAAATCTTTTTTTTCGTTTCTGCAATAACAGTTTTACTCTCGTACAATAAAATCATAGATGACATCAACGATCATCGTGGACTACGAAAATTACTTGCAAAAACTCTAAAGGTAATATATAGTCGAGCATACAAAAAAGCAAAATTTCACTTTCCAAAGGAAGCTACAATTTTTTCTGAAGGCGTTTCAAAACAAAGTGAATGTGAAAAAAAAGATATATCAATTGACGCATATGCACATAATAGTGCAAACATGTTATCATGCGCTTTAAGTGAACATTATAGGAAAAACAGTATAAAATTTAGAATTTTATCAGAACTTGGGTACCACCTAGGAAGATGGGTATACTTTATAGATGCTGCCGATGATAGAGAAAAAGATAAAAAACTTAACAATTTTAATCCATTAAAAAATGTACCAAACACTGAAATCTTGATGATACTTAACCAAACTCTCGCTAGAATTATAGCTGCATACGATTTGCTGGAAACTAACTCTATGGGAATAATTCTTGAAAATATCATCTCAGAAGGCTTACCAGCCATGCAAATGCATGTATTACATAAAAAACAATACAATTTGAAAGGAAGAAAAAACAATGAAAGATCCATATAAAATATTAGGTGTATCAAGAACTGACTCTGATGAACACATTAAAAGTGTATACCGAGATCTAGCAAAAAAATACCATCCAGACAATTACGTAAATAATCCTTTATCAGACCTTGCATCGGAAAAAATGAGTGAAATTAATGAAGCTTACGATGAAATAATGAACGAAAGACGTGCAATGGCGTCATCAAGCAGGCAATCGTCATCATACAATCAAAATTACGGTGAATTTCGCGATGTTCGTACTCTCATAATGAATGGTCGTATAGAAGATGCTGAACAAATCCTAGATGGTGTCCCTGAAGTAGGACGAAATGCTGAATGGAATTTCCTAAAAGGCACAATTTACTACAAAAAAGGTTGGATGCAGAATGCGTTCAAATATTTTTCTACAGCATGCAGAATGGATCCAACTAACCCCGAATACGCTGCTGCGTACAATGAGCTAAATCGTCAACGGAATGGAGATTTTGGGATGTTTGGTCGAAATAACACATCTCAAAGTTCATGCACAGCATGCGACATTTGTACTGGAATCATGTGTATGGATTGTCTATGCGATTGTTTTAGATGTTGCTAAGTGGTGAATTTAATGAGTAAAAATAATAAAATTGCCTTTTGTGGAGTTGTATCAGCACTTTGCATCGCACTTATGTTTTTAGGATCAATTTTACCTTTTTTTCAATATACTATACCAGCCATCACAGGTGTGTTGATTTTATTTGTAATGATTGAAACTTCTGTATCCTGGGCAATTATGTCATTTACAACAGTATCAGTATTGTCAATGCTGATCTGCCCGGATAAGGAACCTGTCTTACTCTTCGTTCTAATACTTGGGTATTACCCTATTTTGAAATTTTACATTGAAAAAATCAAAATCAAATTCTTTTGGATGCCACTAAAACTTTTGCTATTTAATGCAGCTGCAATCTTATATTTTACAATTGCTACAAAAGTACTTAAAGTGCCAATAGAAGAATTCCAAGCTTTCGGGTTTTCTGTTGCATGGATAATTTTGATAATTGGAAATGTTACGTTTTTTTTATACGATTTCGCACTAAGAGGCGTTGTTATCAAATATCTGTGTGTAATACATCCCAAAGTAAAAAAAATAATTAAGTGAGGAGATTTACAAAGTGTTTATACATACCGAAAATTTAAAATTTCGATATAAGACCGAGGATTCCTCTTTATGTAAAAACGTAATTGATAAAGTGAATTTGGATATCAATTCGGGAGAATTTATCGCAATTGTCGGAGAAAACGGTTGTGGTAAATCTACATTGTCTAAGCACTTTAATGCGATATTGTTACCATCTGGCGGAAAAGTGTACGTAGATGGAATTGATACTATATCTGAAACCGATAAGTACGAAATTAGAAGAAGGGTTGGACTCGTACTACAAAACCCTGAAAATCAAATAATTGCTAGTGTGGTCGAAGAAGACGTTGCGTTCGGTCCAGAAAATCTAAGCTTACCACCAAAAGAAATCCGTAAACGTGTTGACGAAGCTTTGAAAACAGTCAATATGTATGAATATAGACATTTTGCCCCCCATAAGCTTTCAGGTGGCCAAAAACAACGAATTGCAATTGCAGGTATTCTCGCAATGAAACCTAAATGTATTGTATTAGATGAACCAACGTCGATGTTGGATCCACAAGGCCGCGAAGACGTACTACAAATTATCACAAAGCTTAATCATGAAAATGGAATTACCGTTATATTGATCACTCATTTTATGGATGAAGCTACTTTTGCAAACCGCGTCCTAATAATGTCAAATGGCAAAATTGTTATGCATGGAACCCCTAGAGAAGTTTTCTCACGTCCTGCTGAACTAAAACGATATAGTTTGGAAGTCCCAGCTGCCACCCAAATAGCCAACTTGCTGCATGAAAATGGGTACAACATCTCTAGACCAGTACTAACCGATACTGAGTGTGCAAGTGCGATTTGTGATATGCTTCAGAATAAAAACGCTACCCCGAAACGTTTGGAGGATACATGCAAAAATATAATTCAAAGTGAAAAACCTAAACAAAACGTTTTTGAAATAAAAAATCTTTCATTTGTATACGGAAAGGGTACTTCCTTTGAAAAAACCGCTTTATCAAAATTGAACATATCTATCACAGAAAATGAATTTGTTGGAATTATTGGGCACACGGGATCCGGTAAATCAACATTTATTCAACATTTAAATGGACTTTTAAAACCAAGTTCCGGTGAAATTTTATTCAAGGGTCAAAATATCTGGGAAAATCCGAAAAAAATTAAAAGTTTGCGATTTCAAGTAGGTCTTGTCTTTCAATATCCCGAACATCAACTTTTTGAAGAAACTATATTTAAGGATATCGCATTCGGACCAAAAAATATGGGTCTTAGTGAAAACGAAATAAGACAACGCGTTTTTATGGCAGCAGATTTTGTCGGGCTACCAAGGTCAAGTTTACAACAATCACCGTTTGAATTGTCAGGAGGACAAAAGCGTAGAACTGCAATAGCAGGTGTCATTGCAATGGATCCAAAAGTATTGGTACTTGACGAACCAACTGCAGGACTTGACCCTAAAGGAAGAGCTGATCTTTTAAATAAGATTAAACTATATCAGAAGTCGCGTGGAAATACGGTAATCCTGGTGTCCCATAGTATGGAAGATATCGCTGCACTTTCAGACCGTGTACTTGTGATGAATAATGGCCAAATGTGCATGTTTGGCAAAACTAAGGACGTTTTTTCACATCCAGAAATCCTTGAGAAAATCGGAATGAAAGTTCCATCCCCAGTTCATGTGATGCACCTCATACGCAAACAAGGCTATAAGGTAGAAAACTCTGTACTTACTGTAAACGATGCTGTTAGTGAAATAATAAAACTTACTCAGAAAGGGGTTTAAACATTGCTAACTGATGTCACACTTGGGCAATTTGTCCCAAGTAATTCTCCATTACATAAACTCGATCCACGATCCAAAATACTTTTAACCATCACTTTAATTGTGATCACATTTCTTGCAAAATCGTATGTTTCACTTGCAATCGTACTATTTAATATGGTTGTGATAATTTTCTTATCTGGCGTACCAATGAAATTGTACTTCAAAAGTGTAAAGTTTATAATATTTATAACACTATTCACTTCTATAATGAATCTATTTTACGGTGAGGGTGAAGTGTTATTAAATATTGGATTTGCAAAAATCACAACAGAAGGACTACAAAATACCATCACCGCAATAGTTCGTCTCATAAGCTTAATTTTAGCCAGTTCGGCACTTACATTCACAACGTCACCAAACGACTTGACAACCGCTATTGAACGAATTATGAAACCATTGGCTCTTCTACGCATTGATGTACACTCACTTGCAATGATGATGACAATCGCACTTCGCTTTGTACCAACCCTGATAGAAGAAGCTCAGAAGATTATAAACGCACAAAAAGCCAGGGGGGCCAATTTGGAAACAGGGTCGTTTATAAATAGAACAAAAGCTTTAGTTCCAATAATAGTTCCCTTATTTGTGTCATCATTTAGGAGAGCATTTGATCTATCAACTGCAATGGAATGTCGATGTTACCGGGGAGGCAATAATACAACTCGAATGAAAATTTTAAAACTTACGATTAAAGACCTTATTTCCGTAATTTGGATTGCGTTAATTTGCAGTGGGGTGATACTGTGCAACGGAATCTTTTAATAACACTTAGATATGATGGGAAAAATTATCATGGATGGCAAATCCAGAAAAATGCACTTAGTGTACAAGAAAAATTTCAAAATGCACTATATAAGGTACTTGGTGAAACAGTCGATATAAAAGGATGTAGCCGTACAGATTCAGGAGTTCACGCATATATGTACTGTGTTAGTGTAAAAACCTACAGCCAAATACCATGTATAAGATTTCCGCTTGCTATAAATAAATTCTTGCCAAATGATATTGTGGTCACAAATTGCAAAGAAGTCCAATCAGACTTCCATGCTAGATACTCATGTACAGGTAAAGAATACGTCTACAAAATCCTAAATCAGCAAATCCGAGATCCTTTTCTTGATGGATACGTTTATCATTATTGGTACAATCTTGACGAAAATCTGCTAAATAACGCAGCAAAGGCTTTTATTGGAACTCATGACTTTACTTCTTTTTGCACACTCGATAATCGGCAAATTGGAGATTTTGTTCGCACAGTAAAGAAATTTACTGTAAAACGAAAAAACAACATCATAGAAATGAAAGTTTCTGCCGATGGTTTTCTTTACAACATGGTTCGAATTATGGTTGGAACGCTACTTCTCGTACAAAGAGGTAAAATTTCACAAAATGACATTGCCGGTATAATAAAAGCAAAAAATAGAAAAATGGCTGGCCCTAGAGCCCCATCTTGCGGATTGTATTTAAATCAAGTTTATTATGAAAATTTTTAAAAAGATTCATTATTTGCCACATTAATCCAACGGGTATAATGAATGAAAAACAATAATTATAATCAATTTTAGTTATAATAATAAAACCACCTCATCATACTAAAAAAACTTATTAAAAAACACATAGATTACAGGTTATAAAAACAAGTAAAAACTATTAACCAAAAAAGAAAGGTTTCACAATATGAACGGAATAATAATTATTGATAAACCAACAGGATACACATCCTTTGATGTAATTGCCATAATGAGAAAACTCACAAAACAAAAAAAAATAGGGCATACCGGAACTCTCGACCCCATGGCTACAGGTGTACTACCTATACTCCTAGGCAAAGCAACAAAAGCACAATCTTTAATTCCGGATGAAAATAAAGAATATTTGGCCTCATTTCAACTCGGTATCACAAGTGATACACAGGATAGTACAGGGAAAATATTACATAAATCAACCACTTCCGTATCCTCACATGATATTTTAAAAAATCTTGAGTTTTTCATGGGTGATATATACCAGGTTCCTCCTATGTACTCGGCAGTAAGCAAAAACGGTGTGAGACTTTATACTCTCGCGCGGCAAGGAATAGAGGTGGAACGAACTCCTCGCAAAATTCATATTGACAGTATTAAACTAGTTAAATTCGACGAAACCGCACAGAATGGACAGTTAATAATAAATTGTTCAAAAGGAACATATATACGCACTTTATGTCATGACCTTGGGATTAGGCTTAATTGCGGTGCTGTAATGACTGCTTTAAGAAGAACTAAAGCCTGCGGTTTTTCTATCTCTGAAAGTATTTCACTCGAACTTGCAAAGAAACTTTCTGCAAATAATTCGTTAAATGATTTCGTTTTACCCATAGATAGGCTTTTCTATGAATACAAAAAGATAAACATTTCACAAGCTCAAACAATTAGATTTCAAAATGGAGGTTCTCTTGACTTAAAGCGCATTTTTGTCGCAAATCTACTCGAAAATGAATTAGTTAGGGTGTACGATCCTAACGATAAGTTTATTGCATTGGGTAAAAATTCAATCAATACAGGTGAACTTTTACCAGTAAAAAATTTCAGTTAATAATCAATAGTTAAATAAAATTAATATAAGGTATTAGCTATTTAAAAGGTTATTTTTTTACAATACTTACTACAATCAAAAAGTTGAATTACCGTACACTATAAGTGAAATCAAAACACAATTCTTTACAGACAGTGCAATGGATTTTTGAATTAAAACTCTTACCTAGAGAATTACACAATAGAAAAGTACATTTACAATGAATGATATGGATAAGTAAAATGAGAAATATACAAACAAAATTGTCAATTTCGATATTACACACTCATAACTGAAATGGCTGACAGGAAAAAAACTGTCGGCCATTTCGCACTATAAAACACTTTTGTATGTATATCTTATTCGTTTCCCGTTATTAGTGAAATTAGGTTTTGCAAGATGAAATTCAAAACGGACCTTTAATTCATCAAACTCCCCCAGTTTACTCAAAAATTTCGATACACTGTCATTCTCTATTTCCCGTATCAGTTGTTTCAAAAACCAACTTTTGATTTTTAAATATCGTACTGACAGATCGCAAATCTTATCGGTGTCACGATCGATCAATTCAGTGACTTTCATCGATGTATAATTTCCCTATCCACGAAAGAGGCAACCACATCAGCAAACTGCTTGGTGTCGGCTGAAGTATGCCATTTATATATCGCATAAATTACAAATCTCTTTTGCGATACAAGAAAACACTCCATATACCCATTTAATTTTCTACAAACTTTCATAAATACTACCCCGTTGCGGTTCACTTAACAATATTATATTGAATTACCTAGAAAAAGGAAATGGTACCCTTAAGCAAAATTCCAAAAAAGTCAATTGACACTTTGGAAAATATGTTGAAATCATATTTTGAGATATGGTACAATAGCGATGCGAAATTTTGATATACATCGTGAGGTAAATCCCCAGTTGTTGCCGCATAACTTACCAATTAGTAGTCATATAAAGGTAAATCAATACCCGCAAGCAATTTTCATGCGGCAACCCCTACAGAAAGGAGCAAACCAATATGAAAACAAATTCCATAAAAACAAAGCTATTTACAGTTTTGCTTACACTATGCATGGCGCTGTCGGCGGTACCGATCGCAGTATCGGCGACAACCTCGACCGTCAGCAATGAAACGGAACTGATTGCCGCATTGGTAAACCCAGACTGCACAGAGATCAAGTTGGGCGAAAATGTTGAGATCTCTGCACAACTCAATATTAGGCACACCATGACTCTAGATCTCAACGGATATGCCCTAACCTGCAGTGCATCGGATATACAGATGATCCGGGTGCACAGTGATGGGAACCTGACAGTGAAAGACAGTGGTACCGGTGGCACCATTGATGGACAGAATAAAAACAGCGGCATCGACATCACAGGCAGCACGCTGATCCTGGAAAGCGGCACCATCGCAAACTGCATGGAAAAGGCAATCGGTGGCAATGGTGACGGTAGCGCTGTAGATATAGGCAAAAGTAATGTGAATGGCCAGTTCAAACCCGGTACCTTCATCTTGAACGGTGGCACCATAAAAAACTGCACTGCCGGGGATGACGGCGGCGCAGTAGATGTGGGTATGGGAAGCACTTTTGTTATGAATGGCGGTGTCATTGAAAATTGTCGGGCCGAGGATGACGGCGGCGCGGTAATTATCAAAAAAGATGCCAACTTTGAAATGAACGGCGGCCTGATTCAAGGTTGTTCTACCGGTTATAACGGCGGCGCCGTGTATATCGATAAAACCGGCAGCTTCACTATGAATGGTGGCACCATAAAGGATTGCAAGAGAGATATTCCGGGGGGGAATGTGGGCAATGCAGTAGACGGCATCAACATGACGGCAGTGGTCGTTATAAATGGTGGCACCTTCGAAAACTGCGGCGTGTGGGCTTGCACCATTGACACATTCACCGTAACATTCGACTCTGACGGCGGAAGTACCGTTTCCGAGCAAAATGTACGAAATGCTCCAGCTATTAAACCCTCCGATCCAAAGAAACCCGGATTTGACTTTGTCGGATGGTATCTGGGCGAAGACGAATACACTTTTAACACCAATGTCAAGGAAAATATTACCCTAAAAGCCCACTGGACCACTGCGGCACCACCAAACACCATCACCCAAGTCAATATCGAGAGTCAATTTAATTATAAGGCAGGAGACACTCCCCAAAAAACAGCCAATCCGTTCGATGAAGAGACGAAAAAGTATGAAATCGCATATGAATGTTGGGAAGAAATAGAAAATAATAATCCGATTGCATTCTGGTATTCCGATGAGCGCCAATATACACCTTCCATGAAAAGAATCACCCAGTTTGAAGAAGGTAAAAACTATATGTACTCAATCGAACTAAGAGCAAAGGATGGATACACTTTTGCCGACAACTGCACCGTAAAAATAAACGATAGGCCTCAATCAGTTGTGACAAAAACGCAAAATGGATTATTTATTCTGGCAATTGCAACAATTCACCCGACTTCACAAAAGGAAATTGAAGTCATTGAAATCAATAATGCGACCTTGACCTTTAATGACGGCGATACACCAGTATTTACAGGAACCATAACAGATACCAGATTTGTGATGGTCTATGAGGCATGGCAAACCGACGGCGAAGGTATCAGCTCTGATGAGTGGTTCAATAATGATGATCATCTTGACGCATGGGGTGGAAAACTCATTACTACTTTCGATAAGAATAAAATATATGCCTATAAGATATATCTTAAAACAACTGCACAAGGCAGCTTAGACGGCTGGTTCTTCGGTTCAAACACCAAACTAAAGATCAACGGTCAGGAGGTAAAATTTAACCGCAATCCTTCCGATAATATCCAGCAATTTTCAGGAACAGCCGATTTGACCATGACACCCCAAGTATCCGGCACAACTCCGGATTATAAGATTATAGAAGGTGCAAATGGCGCTTGGACACAGAACAGCGACAGCACACTGGATTTTCGTGCAAACGGAAACTTCTCCAAATTCACCGGAGTGAAGGTGGACAGCAAGGCAGTTTCTTCGGATAAGTATACTGTGGTTTCCGGATCTACCGTAATAACACTCAAAAACGATTACCTTGCTACGCTTTCCGTCGGCAAGCATACACTGTCCGTTATTTACATCGACGGAGAATGCAGCACGGAATTTGAAATTAAGTCAGCTGTATCTCACGATCATAACTACGGTACCGAGTGGAAGCACGACGGGGCAAATCACTGGCACGAATGTGCTTGTGGTGACAAGATGGATAAAGCAGCACACACCCTTAAGTGGGTCATCGACAAAAAAGCAACCACAACCGAAAAAGGATCCAGACATCAAAAATGCTCTGTATGTGGATACAAGAAAACTGCCGTTGACATTCCCGCCATCAGTTCCACAACCAAATCAACCGACCAAACCAATAAATCTGACAATGCTAATTCGCCAAAGACCGGAGACACAAGCAATATGATTCTTTGGATTGCACTGTTGTTCGTCAGCGGTGGTGTTGCTATTGGCACAACGGTTTTAAACAAAAAGAAAAAGTACAATAGATAAGGTTAACACGTACGGCGACTATCGGAAACGATGGCCGCTGTTGTCTTTTGATGATAAAAAATTTTTAGTATTACCACCGCTGTCAAAAGTATTCAAAGAATTATTAACAAACGCCTGTTCGATGCTATATTAGTGGGCTTCACAACTGAATATCTAAATGAAACCACAGACGATCTCATTTCGTCTGTGGCTTTTTGTTTACGCTTAATATTAATTGGATTTATTTATTATTGGCAAAAGTGTATTAGTTTCACCGGTAATCCCGCATAAATGTGGATTTATAATCGAAAAATTTAATTTGATATAAAACAAACTGACCATTTGCATAAACCTACATTGATAAATTAGTCATCATAAAAAACGATAATCCAATAGTCCCCTTTTTTACTCAATAATAAGAATTAATAGTTATATTTTTAATTTATTAGGAATACATCATTCTTTTGGACTTAAATCATCTTTTGTAAAATCGTATCATTTAGAGTAGCACAACACAATATAGATATAAATTAGAATAAGTTAAAAAACTCAGCGTATGTACTATCCTTATTGAGTAATTCTTTATGCGTACCTTCTTCAATAATTTTCCCATTTTCCATAACTAAAATTCTTTTCGCATTTTTTATTGTGGAAAGCTTGTGAGCAATAACAATAGTTGTCCGATCCTTGGATAATTTTTCTATAGACTTTTGAATGTACTTTTCACTTTCGCTATCTAAATTAGAAGTCGCTTCATCAAAGACTAAGATTGGCGGATTTTTCAAGAAAACTCTCGCAATAGCTAGCCTTTGTTTTTGACCACCAGATAACTTATTTCCTCTTTGTCCTACCTGAGTATCATATTTTTTAGGTAAAGACATAATGAAATCGTGAATGTATGAATCTTTAGCGGATCTTACAACTTCCTCCATTGTTGCTTCAGGGTTTCCGTATTTTATATTTTCTAAAATAGTCCCCGAAAAAATAAAAGTTTCCTGGGGGACCAAACCTATATTTTTTCTTAAATTTTCAAGCTTTATGTTTTTAACGTTAATATCATCGATTAAAACTTCTCCACTTAAAACGTCATAAAACCTTGGTATTAAATCGCAAAGTGTAGTTTTCCCCGAACCCGAGGACCCCACTAAGGCGATATATTCACCAGCGTTTATTTTGGTACTAAAATTCTCAAAAATACATTTTGATGATTGTTCGTACTTAAAAAACACATTTCTAAATTCAATATCGCCTTTGATGCTTTTCAAATCTAAAGCATTCGGTAAATTCGTAATTACAGGTTTTGTTTTCAAAATCTCGCAGAACCTTTTGTATCCAACAATACTTTCTTGATAATTTTGTGAAATAGATATAATTGAAAAAATAGGGCTTATTAATATATCTACGTAAAGTATATACGTAACCACGTCATTTATTTCTAAGCCTCCAGTAATTACAAAAAATGCAGAAATTACTGTAACTATTGGAATTAAGCCTATAATAAACGAATTAAGCCCAGAATTTAAAACGCTTTCAATTTTATGAATATTTTTTTTACTATTCAGATGTTCATTATTAAGTTTATAAAATTTTTCAGACTCTAACATTTCATTAGTAAAAGATTGAACAACCTTTATTCCAGAAAGTACTTCTTCAACTTTAGCACTTAAATCTGAAATTTTTTCATGGCTAGAATCCATTACCTTTTGAATTCTGGAGATAAAACGGCAGGCATACAAAAAAATTAAAATCAACATCACAGTTGATAAAAAACCAAACCAAATATTTATTGCAAAAAATACTACTAATGCTCCTATCGTTCTAGTTGTGAAATCTAAAAAAGTTTCTGGTGCAAGATGTAAAAAATCACTTATATTTCTAATGTCTACAGTCATAATAGCTGTTAATTTTCCTGTTTTATTTTCATCAAAAAAATTAAAAGACTGTTTTTGGTAATGATCAAAAAGTTCATTACACATATCTTTTTCAATTTCTGAACCTATATTTTTACCCAAGTACCTCATGTATCTATTACAAGCATAATTTATAATAAATAAAACCAATACAACTAGTGATAGTATTATCATCATTATTATGGCGTAATCCCTTTCAAACTTAAAGACTTCGTCCATAATATACCTTACAATCATTGGAATGGTTAATACAATCAAAGAGGAGATAAAGGAGCACAGTAAATCTCCAAAAAATGTTTTCTTATAAGGTTTATAATATGATATAAGTTTTTTAAAGTCTTCTTTCATAAAAAATAACCTTCCTTATTAAACAGGAAAATATTTAGGTAAAGATTCTTCAACATGTTTAATAATAGCTCTTCTTGCTTCACAGAAACAATCCAATTTTGATTCATTATATTTAGAAAGACGCCTATTTAAACATCCAGTTGAACATACCTTTTTAACGTCACATGACAAACATTTTTTATTAACATCGTTATATTCATTTACCATGTTTTTAAAGGCAGTAGTATTAGCTAAATCTTTAAGCGATAAGCTATTTATATTTCCTAATTTCATTTCTTCAACCGGAGTAAGACACGCACACGCATAAACATCACCGTTATCCAAAATCGCAATATTTCTTCCACACATATCTGATAATTCGCATTCGACATAACAGGATTTATCTTGTGAAGCACACACTATTTTTTTCATTACATCTTGTAGAAATCTTATCTTTATATCATCCCTATGTTTATTCATCCAATAGTCATAAACAGTTTTCATAAAATGTTCGTAACGTTCATTAGTTAGAGTATATTTTAAGTTATAATCATAACATGGAATAAAATCTATAACAGACGCCCCAACCTCGACAAAGAAATCAAGAAAATCAGTAGCTTTATCGTAATTTTCATTGCTGATTACACAAATAGCACTAAATTTTTTACCCACTTTCTTTAGATTGCATAGTCCTCTTTTTGTCATTTCAAAACTTGATTCACCAGCAGCATTTTTTCTATGTAAATCATTATATTCTTTTGGGCCATCTAAACTGACACCTATAGTTATATTATTGTCTTTTATAAAATGAGCCCACTTTTCATCTATTAAAGTGGCATTTGTCTGGATTACATTGATGAATTGTCTTTCAGGACCTAATTTTTTCTGTAAATTTAAAATTTCTTTAAAATAGTCAATACCTGCAATCAAAGGTTCACCTCCATGCCATACCATAACCAAAGGTTTGTTAACATTCGGAGTGCAATCTATATATTCACTTATACATTTCTCAACCATTGAAATATCCATGATATGCGGTTTATGCTCATCAGAATTAATATTTCTATAACAATAGTCACACCTCAAATTGCAATGAGCAACAATTTTCATCACAATACTATTAATACAATAAGATTTATAATCATTGACCAAAAAAAACACCTCAAAACATTTATTAAAATTCAAATACAATGAAATCTCGTGTTTCGAAAAATATTAAAATAAAAATTGACAACTTTTTAAAGATTCATCGTCATTATAAAAAAGATATCAAAAATATGCTTATACACTTGATTTCCTAGAAAATCATCTTATAATTGAGAAGCTCTAGCAAATCCATCCTCTAATTGAGAAGCTCTAGCGAACCCATCTCCTAATTGAGAAGCTCTAGCAAATCCATCTTCTAGTTGAGAAGCTCTAGCAAAACCATCAGAAGTGCCCCTCATTGCGTTACCGCAAAATTCAAGAACTGCCTTTTCGCAAAATTTCATTAACATCGCCTCCTTTTCATAACAAAACACGAGATTTCATTGTACTGTTTACTTTGATGCAGCTGTTTTTTGTTATCTAAACCTAATCCGATAAGCAACAGTAATACAGTAGATTAAAGTAAACAATAACTATTTCTTGAAATTACATAATCCCATACTGTTCAACTTAACCCCCTAAAATTGTTGCGCAAATAATTAGTGCTACACTCAAATTTAACTAAATAAATTTTCTATAGTCCTCATTAAAAGCGAAACAAATCCATACTTGCTTTTTTCGACAGTATATTAGATCACCTATAGAGCTGCTTCATTATATGTTATAAGACATTTCATTCAAAAATGCAATACATAATGGAAAAATTCTCCATTTTAGATGAAAGTGCAATATAAAGATTCTCGTATTTTGTTTTGAATAAAGAAAAATAAAAACTCTGATTCGATCAAATAATAGAAACTCACTTATTTTTATTGCCTATCAAAACCTCCTTAACTATCCATAGAAAAATTCATCTTCATTTCTTCTATAGCAATATTATCAATACTCACTAAAAAAATTTGATAATATTTTCTTATTTTATTCATCTGCATTATCATAATACATTATTTTTCAACCATTGTATAGCATCTTTTTCTTTCAATATTACAGAATTATCTAGATCACCTATATTGATGCTTAAACTCGTTATTTTGCCAACACCCATAATATTTTTAGTGATATTCCTTTCACTAAAACTGCATTAAAAGAAGAAAAACTCAGGTCAGTATTACTTATTGTAGAATTTCTTAAATCAACAGTATTAATACCACTCGCTGCTTCTTCGATTTTTTTGACTTCAACTGTGTTCACTTTTTCTAAGGTCGTTTTTGCTATTTTTCCAGTTTTTTTGTAGGTCATGCACTTCTCAGACACACTAACTTTTTACTACACCAGCCTCCTTTTCCACTTCAGCAGTCCTTGCAGTTTTCTTAGCAGCACCCGCCACCTTTACAGCCTCATCGATTTTTTCGACTTCCTCAACACTAACTTCACCAGCTGCAGAAAGCCCACCTTTCATCTGCAGTTTTACGGTTTCACACGCACGAATTTCTTCAGTCGACAGTGTATGGGGAATTTCCTGAGCTTTCAGCTTAAGTGCATCCAGTTCACTATAAAACCTTTCTGCAGCACTTACTGCTTTTGCAGCTTCCTCGGTTTTTTCCACTGTTTCAGCTGTTTTGGCAACTTTTACAGTCTGGGCTGCCTTTTTGGCATTTTCTGCTGCTCTTGCCGCTTTCGCTGCATCTTGCGCAGCTTTCTTTGCAGCTCTTTTTGCAGATTTAGCTGCCATTGACGCACTAATTC
>CATZCM010000014.1 GCA_958417225.1 uncultured Eubacteriales bacterium
ATTTGCATATATATAAAACGCAGTCCACAACACCTTATCTTAGTTGTGAACTGCAAATTATAAGTTTTTTAAAATTTCCATGGTAACACAAATTTTGTAATATTATACTTCTTTTGACGTGACTCTTCAATTTCAAGTTCTAAAAGCTTTTCAACTTCAAAGGGTAAATCAGCTATACAAATGATATTTTGAATGTTAAACAATCAAAGTTATTTTATCACTATTTGTTGTTAACAATAACAATCGGTTATATCGGCTTCATCAGTGAAAAAAGTGATGAGAAAGTTAGTGTTACACTACTCTTTGAGCAGTCCAAGCAAATATACAAACCCAATAATTTTGCTTTTTATGCCATTACATATGGCTTATTTGTAATATTTTCAAAATGCAAATAAGGGTATGCCTGATATGTTGAAGAAAAAACTTAGTCTATTCAGTTATCTCTATTTTCTGATATGAGCTTTGGTTGGTGTTAAAAAACAAACATAAAGATAATTATTCACCGCAAAATATTGCAAATTTCACCATACTTTAAATATATCATCACTAAAAAAATTTATTTAGATGCACAAAATAAAAGTCCATATAAAGATCTCATGCAAACATTACTTTTATTTTTTACGCTATTATAAATCATCTCCAAATACAAACAAACTCTAAAAAATACATTAGCAAAGGCCAGTTGACAATATACACTGGCCTTTTAGAATAACATATTATTTAAAATATTTTTGAAATCTGAACACATTAACTTCACATGTAAATTTAAAACATTTTCATATTTTTATTTACTAAGATTTCACTTGGTATCCTCACAATATGCACACAACTTTCCTAATCTAATTGTACTTATCCCTTTTTACATATGTCGTATGCAAAACATGATGTGCTTTTTCACTGCCTGGTTCACCAAAGTACTCATCGTAAATCTTTTTAATAGATTGATTATCATGTGATTTTCTCAGCGAAAGAGCTTTATCTTCATCATACAACGCATTTGCGCGAATTCCTTTCAAGTCTGTAAAGTTTCTCACATCAGCAGATTGATGTGGTTGACCCCCACCGTTCACGCACCCACCAGGACAACACATTACTTCAATAAAATGATAATCTTTTTCACCTGATTTCACCATATCAAGAAGTTTCTTAGCATTTTTAAGCCCACTTGTAACTGCCACATTAACATCCATCCCAGCGATATTATAAGTAGCTTCTTTTATTTCCTTGTTGCCACGAACTTCACTATATTCCACAGATTCAAGGGACTCGCCCGTTAAAACATCTGCTGCTGTTCTAAGTGCAGCCTCCATAACACCACCAGTTGCACCAAAAATTGCAGCCGCACCAGTAGAATCACCAAGGATTTCATCAAAATCCTCATCCGGAAGAGTTTTGAAATCAATATGTGCACGCTTGATCATTGTTCCCAATTCGCGCGTAGTCAACACAAAGTCATTATCTGGAACACCAGCTGCATCTTGATCATCACGTGAAATTTCAAATTTCTTTGCAGTACACGGCATAACACTCACTGTAATAATATCCTTCGGATCTATTCCATTTTCATCTGCATACCACGTCTTAATCACAGCACCCATCATCTGCTGTGGAGACTTACACGAAGACAAATTGTCAAGCAACTCAGGATAGTAATATTCACAAAACTTTATCCATCCTGGAGAACACGATGTAATAAGTGGAAGTTTTCCCCCATTTTTCACACGTCCAATAAATTCATGAGCCTCTTCCATAATTGTAAGATCTGCACCAAAATCTGTATCAAAGACTTTTTCAAAACCAAGCCTACGTAGTGCCGAAATCATTTTTCCCTTTACATTTGATCCAACAGGCATATCAAAACACTCGCCTAAAGTTACACGAATAGATGGTGCAGTATGAACGATTACGTGTTTATTCGGATCATTTATTGCATCAAACACATCATCACAGTCATCCCTTTCTCTAAGAGCTCCAGTAGGACATGCCACAATGCATTGACCACACGATACACACGGTACATCATTCAAATTCTTCTCAAAAGCGCAACCAATATTAGTATCGAAACCTCTATCGTTTGCCCCAATAACAGCTACTTGCTGTTCCCTGCACGCCGCTACACACCTTCTGCATAAAATACACTTATTGTTATCGCGAACCAAATGATGTGTACTCATATCTTTTTTGTAAGTATTTGTTGCCCCCTCAAAGCGTTTTTCGTCTTCAATTCCAAATTCGTTACAAAGCGCTTGAAGTTCACACGAACCACTTCTTGAACAAGAAAGACATTTTCTATCATGATCTGACAAAATAAGTTCCAAAGTAGTTTTTCTTGCTTTCAACACTTTGCTGGTATTTGTATAAACTTCCATCCCTTCACTAACAGGGTACACACATGACGCAACTAACGATCTTGCGCCCTTTACCTCCACTAAGCAAATTCTGCAAGCACCAATTTCGTTTATTTCTTTTAGGTAGCACAACGTTGGAATATGAATTCCAACTTGCCTTGCCGCCTCCAATATTGTTGAACCTTTTTGTACAGTAACATCCATACCATTGATTTTCAAATTAACGGTCTCCATACTAACACAGTCCTCCTATTCTTTTACTATTGCACCGAATCTACATTTTTCAATACAAGATCCACATTTGATACATTTAGCCTGATCAATCTTATGCGGATTCTTAACAGCACCAGATATCGCACCAACCGGACATACTCTTGCACACGCAGTACATCCCTTACATTTGTCTTCAAGGATCTTATAACTTAAAAGTGATTTACAAACACCAGCCCTACATTTCTTATCACGCACGTGTTCTTCATACTCATGCCTGAAAAACTTCAATGTTGACAAAACTGGATTTGGAGCGGTCTGACCTAATCCACAAAGAGAATTTGCTTTAATATAGTAGCAAAGTTCCTCCATCTTATCAAGATCTTCCATCGTTCCCTCGCCTCTTGTTATCTTCGTAAGCATCTCTAAAAGTCGTTTTGTTCCTATTCTACAAGGTGTGCACTTACCACATGATTCATCAACTGTAAACTCCAAAAAGAATTTCGCTATGTCAACCATGCACGTAGTTTCATCCATAACAATAAGTCCACCTGATCCCATCATCGCACCAATTTCAATAAGGTTATCATAATCTATCGGAATATCCAAATGATCCGCTGGAATGCATCCTCCTGAAGGACCTCCCGTTTGTGCAGCCTTAAACTTTTTACCATTAGGTACTCCCGCACCGATTTCCTCTACAATTTCTCTTAAAGTTGTTCCCATTGGAACTTCTACAAGTCCAGTATGTTTTATCTTACCTCCAAGTGCAAACACTTTAGTACCCTTTGACCTCTCGGTGCCCATATCGCTAAACCATTTTGCTCCATTTAAGATTATCTGAGGGATATTCGCATATGTCTCTACATTATTAAGTACAGTTGGTTTCCCAAATAAACCCTTAACTGCTGGAAAAGGAGGTCTTGGTCTTGGTTCTCCACGATTTCCTTCAATAGAAGTAATAAGCGCCGTTTCTTCTCCACACACAAAAGCGCCTGCTCCCAATCTCAGTTCAATGTCAAATGAAAAATCTGTTCCAAATATATTTTCTCCCAAAAGTCCATACTTACGTGCCTGATCAATCGCAATTCTCAACCTAGTAACCGCAATCGGATACTCTGCTCTCACGTAAATATACCCCTGAGTAGCACCTATCGCAAAACCTGCAATAGACATTGACTCCAACACAGCATGCGGATCGCCTTCCAACACTGATCTATCCATAAAAGCCCCAGGGTCACCCTCGTCCGCATTACAACAAACATATTTTTGATCAGCCTTATTTGCAGCTGCAAAACTCCATTTCAAACCAGTTGGAAATCCTCCGCCACCTCTTCCACGAAGTCCAGAATTCTTAATTGTCTCAATGACTTTTTCCGGAGTCATTTCCGTTAAGACTTTATGTAATGCAAGATATCCATCACGCGCTATGTACTCATCTATATCTTCAGGATTTATCATTCCGCAATTTCGAAGTGCAACTCTCTTTTGTTTCTTGTAAAACGAAGTTTCATTTAATGACGCAATTTTGCCATCATCCAAAACTGTCTCCTGATAAAGAAGTCTTGTAACAATATTTCCATTTTTCAAGTGTTCTTCCACAATTTCCGGAATATCCTCAGGAGATACTCTACTATAAAAACTTCCTTCCGGATACACTATCATAATCGGACCAAGTGCACAGAGCCCAAAACAACCTGTTTTAATCACATTTACATTATCTTCAAGGCCTTGTTTTTTTATTTCATTATTCAACTCATCAATTATCTTCATACTATTGGAAGAGGTGCATCCCGTACCTCCGCACACTAGTATACTTTTCTTTTCACCATCAAGCTTTCCTTCTCTAAGTTCAATTGATTTTAAAACATTTTCCTTTATAGCTTGTAAATTTTCAAGTGTCATCATTAAACTCGCACCTCCATTAATCCTCGTATTTTTTCAAAATACCTTCAATATCTTCCGGAACAAGACGTCCATACACATCGTCATTTATCGTCATAACCGGAGCCAAACCACAAGCGCCTATGCACCTACAGGTGCAAAGTGAAAACTTACCATCCGGAGTACATTCATCAGGACCTATATGCAAAAGTTCCTGAATCTTATCCACAATAGCTCCCGCTCCTTTTACATAACAAGCGGTACCAAGACAAACTGAAATATTATATTTACCCTTTGGTGCTAAGGAAAACTGCGAATAAAATGTAGTTACACCAAAAATTTTTTCGAGTGGCATATCAAGCCCTTCTGCAATCATATTTTGCACTTCCATCGGAAGATATCCATATATCTCTTGTGCCTCTTGCAAAACAGGCATTATAGGACTTGGATCTTGTCTGTACTTTTCTATAACCTCCATTAACTTTTGCTTTTGTTGCTCCGTACCTTTAAACGGAACGCCGCTGATAACTTTTTTCATTACTTGTCATTCCTTTCACGTACTAAGTGGACTTTTCACCACAAATGAAAAGTGGCAGTTAACTAATTCCTCCCACCCGATATAAGAAATATGCCTTCGGTTTATCAAAACGAGGCTATGGCTTTTTTGTGAGGTAAAACCTTCCCGTAGCACAATACGGTACTGTTATCTTACGGATAACTTTTGCAAACCTGATGAGATTTTTCTGAAACTCAAAGCGAAAATTGTCCCGATTAATTCTCAATTAAATTATACACTATTTTATAGATAAAATCTAGCCCTTAAATTTATTTTAAATTAAGGAAAATTTGATAATAAAAATCAAAACTAAGAATAAATTCTATTTTTTCCGACAAAAAGGAACTGTTACCTAATAAATCTATATCTCTTGTAAGTTCTGCACATACCATCAAAATTTGATTTGAGGGTCACACAGATTCAAATAACTGCCTAGTATATATTAAGTAACGTTCTTTTTTCCATATATTTTTGCTTAGTGTAAACATGTTAATACCTTTTTAGTTTTAGATCCTTCAAACCTGAATAACTTACCATTTTCATAAACATACTTAAAACAATTGAAAGTACTCCTATAACCACTTTCTTCATAACATCCCCATTTAAAATAAGTTAATATATAACAACTCATTAATAATCAAAAACAATATTCTTTTAATTTATATTTCCCTGATCAAAACTCTGCATCAACTTATTCACTTCAGCACGTAACATTTTATGTTCTTCATGATCAAGATTTGGATCAATACTAAAAATTTCATCAGAAACCTTTGTCACATCACTTATCGTATCGATATTTGACATTAAATTAGCTATTTTCATATCTGGCAATCCATGCTGTCGTTGACCAAAAAAGTCGCCAGGTCCACGCATTCTCAAATCCTCATCTGCAATTTTAAAACCATCATTAGTACTGCACATCACATTTAATCTCTTTATTGACTCCTCACCCTTTGCGTCCGAAACCAATATGCAAAACGATTCATGTTCACCTCTACCAACGCGACCTCTCAATTGATGCAATTGAGACAATCCAAACCTTTCCGCATTTTCAATAAGCATAACTGAAGCATTTGGAACATCAACGCCAACCTCCACTACAGTAGTGGAAACCAATATTTGAATTTGCCCAGATGAAAACCTTTCCATAACATCATTTTTTAAATTCACATTCATCTTTCCATGCAATATGTCAAACGTATATCCATCAAAATTTGGTGTTAGTATAGTTTCCATATACTCCATAACTGAATTTAAACCACATTCGTTGTCCTCCACCACAGGACAAACAATGTAACATTGCCTACCTTTTTCAATTTCTTTCTTCAAAAAACTAAAAGCACGCAATCTTTTCGATGAATCAATGTAAAAAGTTTTCACAGATTTTCTCCCCGGTGGTAGCTCATCCAAGATCGACACATCAAGATCACCATGTATAATAAGTGCCAATGTCCTAGGAATCGGAGTTGCTGACATAACTAACATATGCGGATTATCACCTTTTGAAATTAATTTTGCACGTTGATTCACACCGAATCTGTGCTGTTCATCCGTCACAACTAATCCCAATCTTGCAAATTCTACCCCTTCTGAAAGAATCGCATGGGTCCCGATGCAAATATCCACAATCCCAGTTTCGAGATATTGCAGCAATCTTCTCCTTTTAGAAGCTGAGATTGAACCGGTCAAAAGTGCCACCTTAATACCGAGTTCTGAAAAAATTGATTGAAACCAATCAAAATGTTGTGTTGCTAAAATCTCCGTCGGGGCCATAACCGCACACTGAAACCCTGATTTAACTACTGTATAACAAAGAGCTGCACATACTGCCGTTTTGCCCGAACCCACATCACCCTGAATTAACCTACGCATTTGATACTTTCGGTTAATCATGTCATTAATACAATCACAAATCACCCGATCTTGGGCACCTGTCATAGAAAACGGCAATAATGCTTTAAACTCTTCCGTATAGTCTTCAGTAATTTCTATTGTTTTAAGGTTTTTATTTGAATTTTTGCAAAGTAATAGTCCCAAATGTAAAACCAATAACTCTTCAAAAATAACCCTATGTTTTGATTTTTTCAAAGATTCATCGTCTTTTGGAAAATGTATATTTCGTATGGCAAAACCAAGATCACAAAGCCCATATCTAAGTCTTATTTCTTCTGGAATAGGGTCATTCATTTTTTCCGGCAATAACATAAGAGCATTCTTTACTGAAAGTTCTATCTGTTTCGAACTTAACCCCGCAGTCTGCGAATATATTGGACGAATATCAACACAAGTACTCGACTTAAAAAAGCACGGAGATAACATTTGTTTTTGATATGAACTAAACTTGACACGCCCTCTAAAAATATATTCCTCCCCTTCCTGCAACTGAGCTTTTACAAACTTATTATTAAAAAAAACTACCGTCATCGATGACATACCATCACACACTTTAACTTTGTATAGTACAAGCCCGGCCCGAATTCTATTTTCACTCACCCTCGATGCAACTATTCCCTTAACACAGCATACTGTATCGTCAATCAAATTTGAAATTAATGTAATATCTCGAAAATCCTCATATGTTCTCGGATAATTTCGAATCAATTGACCTATTGTATCAATTTCGAGTTTTTTAAAAAGCTCTGCTCGTTTTTCACCTATCCCCTTAAGATATCTTATATCAACATTCATTAGCGACATCGCATTTCACCTCTCTACTTGTATTGTAACAGCACACCCCTCATTCTGTCAAATTTTTTAATCTTAAACATTAAGTTTTACCCGTGACTAGTATACCAAATAGTAAAAATTACAATCTAGTCATTTCATTATCGAGTTTTTGCATTTTCATAAATTCAATTTATCGCGAAGTGCTGATTTCGCTTTTCTTGAGTGTAAACAGCACATCTAATTACCGCCACTGTATCTATCCTACAAACCTAACCTCCATTTCATTTAATTAATTATAAAAACCCAAATACTTAAAAATTAAAAATAAGTTCTATTTGTCATTGAGACAAAACGTGTTAGCATTGTTAAAATAATTAGGGTTGCTTGAAGTAAAACATTCACGGTTCTGTGAAAATTTTGAGGTGGAGACTCTGTTCAGGGCTTGTAAGTAAATTAGTTTATCTTGATCGGTTGAACCTGATAGTAAATTTTTTTTACTTGGTTGGCAATTTGTGGCTAATTAATGGGATTTTTTCATTTGATCGCCTTGCAACATGTGAATACAAATTTAATTTTCGAAAAGAAAATAATGTGATGCATATCGTTTTGTGAAAAAACAATTGACAAGCCTGTTTTTTTATGGTATAATATTATCATACCATAAAATAAAGGGAGAATTAAAATGATAAAACTAAAAAAGTTAATAACAATTACAGTTTTAGTGTCAATGCTACCAAGAACATTAATGGCACAAGGTGAAGAAAAGAAAAAAAATGTCAAGATATCAGAAGGTCAAAGGGTGAGTACAACTGAAGCAGAACCAAATGAGGAAAGTTTGGCAGATATGACTGCGACGTCTGAGCGTGAGGCACCTGAATCTATGAAGCTTCCAGATGAACAGAGTCAGTATGAGGAAAATGAACATTCCGGTTCGGATTCAGAGTCAAAATCGGACTTGGATTCAGATTTAGACTCCGGATCTGAGTCCAAAAAGCTTGAATCTACAGAAGATCCAATATATACAGAAACAAAAATGGCAGATACTGAGGAAAATCCAAACATGTCAGAAAGTAAAAATGCGAGAGATGAAGATGGTGTAGAAAAAACGACTACAGAATCTGAGCACAAAGATGCTGAAACTACAAAAGATCCAGTATGTACAGAAACAACAATAGTAGATGATGAGGAAAATTCAGACATATCAGAAAGTAAAAATGCGAGAAATGAAGATGGTGTAGAAAAAACAACTACAGAATCTAAACACAAAGATGCTGAAACTACAAAAGATCCAGTATGTACAGAAACAGCAATGGTGGATGATGAGGAAAATTCAGACATGCCAGAAAATCGAAAAGAAAGTACAACATCAACAAAGTCCGATAAAGACGACGTAGTAGCAATAGCAGCATCTAATCAGGAAGAAAAAGAAAAATCTGCGAATAACATATATATGCAAGGTGTACAGTGTGAAAATAATATGGAATTTTGTAAAGCGATAGAACTTTACAAACAAGCAGCAGAATTAGGAAACATAGCAGCCGTACACAAATTATCTGAGTTTCATTTATACGACGCAAACGATTTTTATAAAATGTGTGAATGGTGCGAGTGGGCATCAATGTTATTTAGGAATGTTGAATGTCTAAAAGATCTGAATATTCGATATGAAGCATTACCCTCATACGCAACCCCAGGCTCAAAAATGTCAATCTCTAATCAAATATACGAGTGCAAAATAGAATTTAATGCATTAAAAAATAAATTAAAAAGTTTAGAAAGTAATTTATTTATTATGAAAGATAAAATTAAAAATAGTCCATTCGCATGGTATAAAAACGCAGCAAAGGTGATTTCTACGTACCGTGAGGCATTGCAGAGTGAAAACATAGGGATAAGTCCCAAATCTTTAGATGATTTTCGCAAATGTTGTGAAATAATTAAAAACGAGAACCCTGAAAAAGTGCTTAATTGGTTTGAGATGGCTTCAAAGTCAGGAAATGCAGATGTAATGTGCAAATTAGCTGAATACTATGAAACAGGCAAAGGATTAAAAAAAGATGATTCTACAAAAGTGCGTGAATGGCATAAAAAAACGACAAACTTGGCTCAACTGTATGAAAAAGATGTAGCTAATAAAAATACGATAGCAATGTGTAAATTAGCTTTTTACTATAAATACGGTAAAGGAGGAGTACAAAAAGACCTAAGTAAAGCGATAGAATTATATCAAGAAGCAGCTGCCTTAGGAAGTACATATGCAATGACTGCGTTAGCTTGTTGTTATATAAGAGGAGAAGGAATATCTCAAGACTTAGAAGAAGCAAACACTTGGCTACAAAAAGCAGCCAAGATAGATAGTTCAGTTTTTTTAGGCCCCTCGCTACAAACAACAGCCTATTCAGGCGGATCGAGTGCAATGTGCTCCTTAGCTCGATTTTATGAGTTGGGGTTCGGACACCCAAAAGATAAAAATATGGCAAGGAATTTGTATGTTAATGCATCGAAATACGACAAAGATCCATATGCAACATATATGGCAAGCAATTTATATGAAGATTATTTCAATCATACTGAACTTTTGCGCCGAGCAGCAGAATTAGGAAATGCAGATGCAATTTTCGAACGTTGTAACTATAAAGAAGCTACAAAACTAGGACACCCATATGCAATACTTGATTTTATTGAAAGGTCTGGTCTTGATCAAAACGGTAAACTAAAATTATATAAAAAAGCAGCAGAAGAGGGACATGTACATTCAATGGTAAAGCTAGTTAAATTAGGAGTTGAACCAGAAAGATGGGCCAAGAAGGCAGCAAGCTTAGGATATGTTGAAGCATATAATGAATTATCTAGATTTTATAGCGAAACTGGAAACCGTTCACTAAGTGAAAAGTGTCATGAAATGTATCTAGAAGAGGAAAATAAGTGGAGAGAATTTCATAGTAAAAGAGACAACTTATCGATTTTAATGAGTGATGTCGAGAAAATTTCTTTGGAAAGAGAAATACGACGTAATGGAAACTCTTATGCAATGTACGAATTAGGCCATTTATATGAATCAGGTTATTGGGAATATAAAGAATCTAATAGATATATAAATGTCTTTAAAGCATTTAAGTTGTATGCACAAGCAGCAAATAGGGGAAACTTAGATGCGATGATTAAAGTAGGCGTGTGTTATAGAGATGGCAAAGGAGTACGTAAGGACACTGCAAAAGCAAAAAAATGGCTAAAGCTTTCGGCAGAAAGTGGAAATATAGAAGGAATGTATGAATACGCAGTATTCCTTGAAGAGGTTGACCTTAATACAGAGGAAGCAATAAAGTGGTATGAAGAAGTAGCTAAAGTGGACAAAAATAGATGCGCAGAGGTAATGCGTAGACTAGGAATTTGTTATAAGGTTAAGTCTGCAAAAAACACGAATTTGAAGAATTCAATAGAGTATCTACAACAAGCAGCTGATTTGAGAGATACAGAGGCAATGAGACAATTAGGTATTTTCTATGAATATGGTGAAGGAGTAGATAAAGATTTAAGTAAGGCAGTCAATTTATATATACAAGCAGCAGACGAAAAGAATGCAAAAGCAATGGCTAAATTAGCTTCTTGTTATGAAAATGGAAATGGAGTGCCTCAAAACTTAAATAAGTCGGTAGAATGGTTACGAAAAGCAGTAGCTTTAGGTGATTCAGACGCAATGTTTAATTTAGCTTCTTGGTATGAACAGGGCAAAGGAGGATTACCTCAAAATCTAATAGAAGCCGCATATTTGTTAGGGCAAGCAGCCGGAAATGGACATGTAGAGGCAATGTATAAGTTAGGTATAATGTTTATGAATGGTGAAGGAGTAGTTCAAAACCTAGAATTAGGGATAAGTTGGTTACAACGAGCAGCAGATGAAGACAATATTGAAGCACTGCATACCTTAGCTTCTTGTTACGAAAAAGGACATGGAGTTCCTCAAAACGATGAAATAATAAAAGGTCTGTTGCAAAAAATAGACACCTTAAGCGAAATAGATGAAATTTGCAAATCAGCTTATAGATATGAATATGGTGTCGGAGTAGATCAAAACTTAGTTTTAGCGGCAAGTTTGTATCTTGTAACACTTACTACGTTAAATGAAAATATGAGTATCATGGCAGTAAAACGTATAAATAAGGATTTTTTTAGATGTTACAATAAAATATTAAATAACAGAATCAGTTTAGAAACTGATAGTTATGGATTAGACTTTTTTGAAAACGAAGGTTATAAACAATTTTTGTTGCATTAGTTTATTTTATGATAACCAAGTCTACAAAAAGATATTTATATAAAATTTTTAATCTACCTTAAAACATGTGATTTTTAAGGTAGGTTAATTTTTATTTATACACTTAAGAGTACGTTCGTATTAGAAAAGAAACCCTAACCTTCTCGGAATTTATCCACATTGTCATAATGTAAAAATTTAATGTGGAAATAAAAAACAACACTGCAAGTGAAACTTTGACTTGATAACAGAAGTTGTAGAAGTAATGGTGAGTCTACAAAACAAAGCACAATAGCTATGCTGAATTACTTAATCTTCTCATTTGGGCAAATTGTGTTAGTATCGTTAAAAATGCAAAAATTGCTTGAAGTAAAACATTCACATATGGTTCTATGAAAATTTTGAGATGGAGACTCTGTTCAGGGCTTGTAAGTAAATTAGTTTATCTTGAGCGGTTGAACCTGGTAGTAAATTTTTTTTACTTAGTTGGCAATTGTAGTTAATTAGTTAGATTTTTTCATTTGATCACTTTGTAAGCGATTTTTATTCGTCAAACCGAAATTTTAACCTTGACTTCCTTAAGGCACCACATCCAGATAGATATCATTGAATTCGATTAATAGTTCCTACTGCAATGTCTGTGGTGGATTTCCTCCGCTTAGTGATTCACTAATGTTGAACACACCACAAAAAAAGCTGAAACCAATAAAATATAGGTTCCAGCCTTGTATTAATACATCTTCACTTCAAAATCAAAAATGATTCATATCGCATTTCAAAGATTTATCATTTCACAGCATAAAATTCTTTAACAATTAGGAATTTTTTCTCAATCGTACTGCATCTACTTTAGGTTTTATCCCTTTTAGTGACTCATAAATTTCCGATATCGTTTGAAAAATCACACTTTTCGATAAATATCTATCACTCTTCAAAGGAACCTTATCAGCATCATAATAAAAACACAATAAGTTCTTATCTTTTGCTTCTTCTAAATTAGAAAATAGCCCCCAAAGCATATCGAAATGAGCAATTGAACCTCTAACCTTTTCAGGAGTTGTTTCACGATTATTTACAACATTTACAAATTTCTCTATTTCGTTCGTCACATCTTCATCTGTAGCTATGTCTAAAATAGCATTAATTCCATCAACACAAACAAAATCCGTCATTTTGCTTACTTTTTTGCTAGCAATTCCAATTGAATTAAGCTTTGCTCCTTTAATGCCAAAAATCGATTCTAATTCATCACTATTCTTACCCCTTAAAAATCTCACACTCTTTGTGCCATTTTTTTTGCTATTTTTAATCGTCTTATCCCTTCTGCGAAGTTCACTTATCACATCATTTAAAAATACCTCTACTGTAGGATTTTTGGTTTCATCCCCTAAATCTCCTACACTTACTAGAGCTTTATTAAAAATGTCTTCATATACATTAAAATCTCTAACAGCTTTAATGAGCACATCATCTAACTTGACGTCAATTTGATCTTTATGAGTATTCAAAAACTTAATAAAGCTATCATAATCCGATATATTCTCAATGTCCGTACTAAACTCTGGGAATCTTTCCTTTAGTAGATTAAGTAGGATAGCTTTGCTTTCCTCAAACATTTTTTTCTTTTGTTCTACTGCATTTTTCATTTTGACTTCAGCTAAATTCTTATAATACTCGTTAGTTTTTTTCTTTGCACTTTTTAAAGTATCTGAAGCTACCATCAAAGGAATTTCCTTAAATTCATTAGTTTCCACCTGCATCCTATAATAAATCTTCCCATCATCCATTAAAACAACAAATTGCTCATCTATCCCCTTACCAAGTTTACCAATAAATATATCATAAATTTTAATATTCTTATACGGTTTACCATCAGATGGAGCTTTAACAAAGAAAGCATTTATAAACTTCTCTACAAAATCGCTATACGCTTCCTTCTTCATTTTCTTTCCTCTTGAGCTTTCGAAAGCAGCATATTCCATAAAACGATTTTTCATAAACTTGTTGTCTAAAAGAGCTTCCTTAATAATTTCTGAAGGTGTTTTTGGTTTACCCTGTTCAACGAGTTTTTTCCCCTTATTTGCATTACGAAATCTTTTATTAGCCCACACACTTCTTCCTGGTGCCGGTGGTGCCATTGGCACTGGTGGTGGCGGCGGAGCCATTGGAACCGGTGGTGGCGGTGCTGGTGGTGCATTTGGTACTGGTGGTAACGGCGCTGGCGGCGCTGGTGGCGCCTTTGGTACTAGCGGTAACGGAGCTGGTGGCGCTGGTGGTGCCTTTGGAATCGGTGGCAGCGGAGCTGGCGAATCCGGTGGTGGCGGTGGTGTCAACGGTGCTGATGGAGCTAGTGGTGCCACTGACATCGCAACATTTTCGTCATTTTGTTCAGACGTTGTCTCTACTACAGATTGTTCTGAAACTTCTAGTTTTAAATCGTCTTCCGAAGTAGGCTTTGGTCCATCTGGTAAACCCTCATCCATGTTATCATCATCAATTTCTTCTACATTTAATGATGTCTCTTCTGTTAGTAAAGCATCACTTTCTTCAGTTAATTCATTCTCAGATTCAACATCATCTGTAATTGGATCCTCACTAGAAGCCTCTATTTTTTCACTAGGTTTTGATATCAAATCCTCAGGAACCTCAATTTTCAACTCTGTTATCGAAGAAGCTCCTCCGCCAAATCCATCCGGAGGTTCCTTGAGAATTAAGTAATCCTGGGAACGATTTGCATTTTCACTAATCACACGACTAAGTTGTTCCAAATGATTTTCTGCCTCATTTTTGTCATCCATAAGCTTATGAATTTTTTCTTCATTTGCCTTGTCCTTTTTCAACAAATCATCATTTTGATTTGTCAATTGCGTAACCTTTTCTTGAAGTTCCTTAACATCTTTATTTTTCTGACTTCGAAAATACGTAGTGGGAATTATTGATATAGCCCCTGATAAAAGAACTAACGTCATTATACTTACACTATTAATGCGATTAGTTGATTTAGAAGCAATTTCCTTCACTATTTGGTCATTTTTGTCTTTCGTATTTTCAGCATTTGATAAAATTGGATTATTTGCCATTTAAAAGTATCCTCCGTTTTTTTAGTATCTTTAATTTTATCACTTTAATAACATAGTGTCAATCAAAAAGTTGAAATTCATCCTCGTAAATAATTATTGTTAAATTCACATGTAGATTTATCACATTAGTAATAAAAACACAATAACAGAATATTTCCCTTATAATACAATTACAACTTTATGCTCATTCACTCAAAGCAGCGTTTTTGCTGTCGAAGGCTAACAATTAAAGTATATTTATGTAAAGGAACATATTTTACAATAAATAAACAAATCGTTACTTTTTGTCAAATCATAATCTCTCAACATAAAGATATAAATTTCATTACACACTCAAATTTCAAGTTTACTTTTGAACATTAGCATGATATAATGTAAAAGTTAAATAGTTTAATGAAAATTCATAATATCCATAAAACAACAATACTTGTCTCAAGTTTCAAAAAAGGGGAATTTAAAACTATGACAAACTTTTTGCTAAAAGAATACACTGATCTTTTACAATCAAATAATCTGCTTATTAACTACAACATCAAAGAAAATAACACAGTCAATTCTATAACCTACAATTCAAAGGAAGTAATTCCTGGTACACTTTTCGTGTGCAAAGGAAAACATTTCACTGACGCATATTTGCAAGAATCCATAAAAAAAGGCGCCATAGCATATATTAGCGAATCCATTTATCCGAGATTTGATTCATCATACATAATAGTCAATGATATACGAAAGGCAATGGCTATTATAATAAAATTCTATTATGGCAATATACTCGAAAAAATAAAATTGATCGGAATAACCGGAACAAAGGGAAAATCCACAACATGTTATTTTGTACGAAGCATATTAGATACATACTTAAGCACTTGTAAAAATCCTAAAAGTGCTATAATTTCATCAATTGACACTTATGACGGTATAGTTGAGGAAGAATCCACTAACACTACACCTGAAGCAATTGAGTTATACCATCACTTTTCAAACGCTGTTCACAGCAACATTAAATTTCTAGAAATGGAGGTATCATCACAAGCATTAAAATACGACCGCGTTCTTGGAATTAATTTCGACATAGCCTGCTTTTTAAACATCGACGTGGATCATATAAGTCCTATCGAACATAAAGACTTTGAAGACTACTTTTCATCTAAATTAAAAATATTTGATCAATGTAAATACGCTTGCATAAACATTGATGACAGCCATTCAGACCGTATATTGGCTTGCGCAAAAAAAGCCAAACATACTATCACATTTGGTATGAATCACTTCGCCGATGTTTATGGATACGATTTGAAAAAAACTGATAAATCCATAAAATTCAAAGTGAAAACCAACCTTCCTAATCATACAAGTGAAATTGAATACGAAATATCAATTCCCGTATTATTTAACGTTCAAAACGCCATAGCTGCTATTGCAATCTCCACCATACTAAATATCCCTCACGAATATATCAAGCACGGATTAAAAAATGCAATTGTTCCTGGCAGAATGGAAATTTTTGAAAGCATTGATAAAAAAATAATCTCTATAGTAGATTACGCACACAATAAATTAAGTTATGAAACTTTATTTTCCTCAATAAAAAAAGAATATCCTACCAGAAAAATTATTGCCGTATTCGGGTCACCTGGATGTAAAGCATTCGATAGGCGTACAAGTCTCCCACAAATCGCAAGTAAATACGCAGATTTTCTAATTATTACCGAAGAGGACTACGCTGAAGAAAATCCCCAAAATATATGTAATGATATAGCAAAACATATAATTGATTGCGATTACCAAATCATCATAAATAGGGACGACGCAATAAAAAAAGCATTTTCACTTACAAAAGAAAAATGCGTAATACTCCTCCTTGGAAAAGGTCGCGAAACAACCATCAAACGTGGTAACAAATACGAACCATGTGTGTCTGACTTTGAACATGCAAAAAAATTTATCGAAGCATACGATAACAACATATCATTAAAAATCTAATTGTAAAATAAAAATTTGATTTTCTAAGTAATATGTGTTAATATTATAGTGTATTTTTGCGTTAGTAACTCTTCTCGCCAATAAATCTTTCGTAAATCTAGTTCATCAAACAATATTTCCCTTCTATAAAACACAAAACAAAGCAAATGAGGTTGTATAATATGAACAAATTAAAAATATTAATAGACAGCACTGGCGACTTAAATCCAATAATTCGAGAAAAATATGATATAGACATTATCCCATTAAACGTAAACCTCGGAGAAAAATCCTATCGCGATGGAATTGAAATTAAACCCTCTGATGTATTTGATTACTATGCGGAAACAGGGGACCTTGCAACAACATCTGCTATTGTTCCTGATGTGTATACAGAATTTTTCAAAAAATGGACCAATGAAGGCTATTCCATAATGTACTTTGGTATAAGCCCAAAGTTTACTTCCTCATTCCGAAATGCTGAAATCGCTTCCGAAGCATTTGATAATGTTTTTATAATAGATTCAGAAAGCCTTTCTACTGGATCTGGGTTATTGGCACTTTGGGCCGCTCGTTTAAATCAAGAGGGAAAATCTATTTTAGAAATATTAACCGAAATAGAAAAAATTCGCTCCGAAATAAACGGAAGTTTTGTTTTGGATACACTTAAGTACATGTACAAAGGCGGACGTTGCTCTGGCGTAAAAGCTTTTGGGACAAACATATTATCAATAAAGCCCTGCCTTGAGATAAAGAACGGAACTTTAAACGTAGGTAAAAAATATCGTGGTAAAATTGATAAGGTACTCCTTGATTATATCGAACACGAACTAAAAAACAAAACGAATATTGACACCAAAACAGCATTCATAACACATACTGGAGTTGATCCAGAACTTGTGGAAACATTGAAAAATAAAATGCTCAGCTATCAACCTTTCGAAGAAATCATTGAAAGCATAGCAGGAGCCACAGTTTCCGTACACTGCGGTCCAAATACACTAGGTATATTTTATAGAGAACTTAGCTAAGTATATCGAAGGGAACAAATATAATGCTTAAACTTACAGCCAATGCAAAAATAAATTTATCTCTTGACGTGCTCGGTAAACGAAATGATAATTATCACTTCGTCCGTATGGTAATGCAAGAAATCGATCTTAATGACACAGTAACATTGACAACTACCGAAACTAAAAAAATCGAAATATCTAGTAACATACTAATAGATTGTCCAAACAATAAAAATTCCACATATATTGCCGCTATGGAGTTTTTTAAGTACACGTGTATAACAAATCCTGGCCTTAATATTTCTATAAAGAAAAATATCCCCATATGTGCAGGACTTGCCGGGGGAAGTTCTGACGCCGGTGCAGTTATACTTGGGCTTAACAAAATCTTTGAAACTAAGCTATCTGAAAAAGAACTTCTTACTATTGGTGAAAAAGTCGGATCGGATGTTCCCTTCTGTATGCTTGGTGGAACAATGCTTGCAAAAGGAACTGGCACACACTTAATTCGTCTTCCTGATATACCGGATTGTTCAATTGTAATTGCAACACCAGATGGAGCAAAAGTATCTACTAAGGAAGCCTACAATAACATCGATCACCTTCCCACTTGCATTGACTCCAAACAGGACAACCTATTGGCTGCTATTAAAAATCACGATATTTTTGATATTTCAAAAAATCTTTATAATAAATTCGAACAAACTGTAAATATATTCGGAATTGAAAAAATAAAAAATATCATGAAGCAATGCGAAACTTTAGGTTCACTAATGACTGGAAGCGGACCTACAGTTTTTGGAATATTTGACAGTTTATTAAAAGCCACTGAATGTACCAACAAATTAAAAAAACTGTACAAAAGAGTTTATTTAACTAAACCCGTAAAATCAATTCTATAGATATAATCAAAATATATTGTTTTAGTTTATAGTAGAAAAGGAGAGGCTAATTAGCTTCTCCTTTTCTACTATCTTGTTTTATATTTAATTTTTATGTCTTTTAATAAACCCCTTTTTTAAAGTTGCATCTTTTTTACGTGAGAAAAATGATTTTGCTCCAAGGAAGCCTAAACACATCACAAACGCAAAAACCACTGCACTAACAATACTTGTCACCCCTGATTTTGAAAAAAGAGACGAACACATACTCATTAATTTACTAAAAAATGATTCATCAGCTGTAATTGATGCACTGGGAACACTAAATGACTCCAAGTTTTTATTTGAGGAAGCGTCTATTTTTTCATTTTCATAGCTAGAAACCTGTTCATCTGATTGATCCGAATCTCCTGCACCACCACCTGAACTCCCTGAGCCTCCCGAACCTCCGGGGCTACCAGACGCACCCGCAGATCCAAAACCGATCCTAGATACTAATACTGGTTTAAACGAATTAACTGATTCCTTTGAACTTTGTTCTTTGTAATCTTCCCCTCCTAGAACTACAAATTGAGAAGCCTTTTTATCAAAATCAATTTTGCCGTCCTTTACAACACACTTCGTCATTTCTAAGTTCCCGTCTGCTGGTTTTTGTACAACTGCTAACTCCACTCCATTATATCGTGGGTCCAGCTTCAATGTCATTTTTACGTTTTTATCTTGTACACTACCACTAGTATTTGGTTTTTCACTTATTTTTACATTACAAGATGCCACGTTCTTTTTAGCTTCAAAATTTTTGCTCCTAGCAAATTCAACACTCTTTTGAATAAGTTTTTCATCATTTGTATTTTCAACATCAACTACTACATTTTTAGAATTTACACTTAAGATGCTTACACCTTCCTGTACTTCCTTAGACGCATCATTGTGATCATTAACTTTACTTGATTGTTTTTTTTCTGCAGTAATTTTTTCTTGAAGCTCTCTTTTAGAATTTCTTATTTCATTTAACTCATCTGCATGCCGAAAAATATACGGTTCTTCTGGTTTTACAACTTTATCTGGATCCTTATCGAAATTTTCTCGGGCTCCTCCCTTTCTCAGTCCATGTGTTACTTCCAAGTCCGTTGCAACTTTAGTGAGATCTTCATCCACAGTCTCCTCTTTCTCAACAGCTTTGTTTTCTAATTCTACATCTACATCACAGTTATTATCGTTTAAAAATTTCCTTAACTCTTCCTCACTACTAATCAATATACCTCCGCCATCATTGTCTTCACTATTGAATATTCGAATTTTACTGTCCTCAATTACATTGCGAACCCCTAAAAAAAGATCCATTTCCAAAGATTTCATTCTGTCCAAAAGCACCTTTAGTCCATCCATATCCAACTTGGATAAATTTTCAAAATTCCGACTGCTGTCATATTCATATTCAAAAGCCAAACATAAGAGCAAGACTAAATTTCCACTAAAGCATCCCCTATACGTGCATAAAAGATCAACTATATCCTCATCCGGATGATTATGTAAAACTTTTAAGATTTGGCTATTTCTACGTTCAAAATCCAAAAAATCTATTTTAAACTCTTCATCAATTCTTGCATTATACTCTTCCGAAATTTCTCTAATAAAATCCATATAATTAGACCCTAAATATACTTTGCCACTTTTTTTCAATAAACTATCTTTATTTTCCTCTAATAATGCAAAAACTTCCTTTAGGACTTTACAATGTTCTCCATTTATCTTGTCAATACCATCACTAATTTCTCTAAACTTAAGTCGAACATCATCGACATTTCTATTTTCCATATCGCTGCTCAAGATCACGTCAATCACATCATGATACAGTACTTTTTCATCAAAGCTAACTATTGTATTCATTATTTGCTTAAGTTGTTTCACTTGTTCAAGCAACTCTATAATTTGTTTATTTTCCACCACTTCACAAAACTCTAACACTTTATTTTTAAACATAGAATAACTTATTCGATATGTATTTTTAGTTATACCATCCAATTCACATTTCACAAGATCCCTATCATAAGGCGACAAATATGGGTAAGCATACTGCATTTTCAAAGACCACAGTGATCTTCCGAATTCTCTAGTAAAATCATTATCAATCTTTTTATACATCGTTTCAATTTCTTTAATATACAAATCTTTAAGCTTTTCTTCATCTGTCTTTTCCGCTTCATTTGAAGCTACTACAGGAACCGGTATCACTTCAACCAATTGGCCATTAACAAACTTATATTGCAATCCCTCTAAAACTATAACAGTATCCTCAAGTTCTGCCATTCTTTCTCTAGCCCTTTTGCCACAAGAAATCCCATCTGATTTATCTATCTCTCTAGTATTTTCCTCAGTTTTCTTGTCCTTTTCTTCAACATCATGGGCATCGGTTGTTTTTACTCCATCATCTGTTTTTTTCTCAAATTCTTCAACACTAGCAGTTTCTGTTATTTCCCCCGTTTTCTTGTCCTTTTTTTCAACACCAGAGGTATCGGTTGTTTTTGCTCCATCATCTGTTTTTTCCTCAAATTCTTCAACACTAGGGGTTCCGCTTGTTTCTGTTATTTCCTCCGTTTTTTGGCACTTTTTTTCAACACTAGATGAATCGGTTGTTTTTACTCCATCATCTGTCTTTTTCTCAATTTCTCCGACATTAGAGGGTTTACTTGCTTCTTCTACCTCATCAGTTCTTTCCTCAAATTCTCCGACATTAGAAGTTTCACTTGTTTCTTCTATCTCATCAGTTCTTTCCTTAAATTTTCCAAAACTAGAAGTTTCACTTGTTTCTGTTACTTCCTCCGTTTTCTTGTCCTTTTTTTCAACACCAGAGGCATCGGTTGTTTTTATTCCATCATCTATTTTTTTCTCAATTTCTCCGACATTAGAAGTTTCACTTGTTTCTTCTACCTCATCAGTTCTTTCCTTAAATTTTCCAACACTAGAAGTTTCACTTGTTTCTGTTACTTCCTCCGTTTTCTTGTCCTTTTTTTCAACATCAGAGGCATCGGTTGTTTTTACTCCATCATCTATTTTTTTCTCAATTTCTCCGACATTAGATGGTTCACTTGCTTCTGCTACCTCGTCAGTTTTTTCCTCAAATTCTCCAATACTAGAAGTTTCACTTGCTTCTGCTACCTCGTCAGTTTTTTCCTCAAATTCTCCAATACTAGAAGTTTCACTTGCTTCTGCTACCTCGTCAGTTTTTTCCTCAAATTCTCCAATACTAGAGGTTTCACTTGCTCCTGCTACCTCGTCAGTTTTTTCCTCAAATTCTCCAACACTAGAGGTTTCACTTGTTTCTGCAGTATCGTCAATTCTTCCCTCAATTTCTTCAACACTAGCTGTTTCTGTTGCTTCTTCTATCCCGTCAGTTCCTTCAACATTAAAAAATTCATTTATTTCTACTACTTCTTCATTCTTTTCTTCAATATTTAAAAATTCACTAGATTCTGCCGTATCTTCAATTTTCTTATCAATTTCTTCGTCATTAAAAGAGTCAGCTGTTTTTACTACATTATCAGTTTCTTCATTATCAAAAGCCTCAGGGTTTACCAATACACCTTTATTTTCTAACGGCACTACTGCCTCTCTATCTCCCCAACTATACACCATGTTTGCCTGCTGAGAGCAAATCAATCCCACAACAATTAACGATAGTACACATCTATTTTTTTTATTCACAAAGCTTCCCCTCTCTTTTATTAATGTCTATATTATACCATATATCCACATCAAAAACAAGCCTCACACTAAAATTTTCATTCTTTTGCATAAAACAAATTAATATGCGTAAACTAAAATATACATTAATTAAAGGAGAATTTATCCATGAAAAAGTCTTCCCGAAAAAAACTAACTCTCATCATAAGTTTCAGTTGTGCTGTATTTATTGCACTAACTTTTTCCGCAATAAGTGGATATAGCATCGCCACAAAATACAAGCAAAACCTTGAATCTGTATACACTCGTGCATTAAATGAGCTTACTGATTATTTGGACAACATTGAACATTCATTAAACAAACTACTCTATTCAAACACTTCTTCTAAACAGAATTCACTCTTATCTCAACTTTCAACTGAATCCAACTCTGCAAAAACAGCTTTAGCTGAATTACCCATAGAAAAAACCAGTCTAGACGGTATTAATCGATTTTTATCACAAACAGGAAATTACTCTGCATATCTTAGTAAAAGTGTCCTTCCGGAAAGAACTTTGTCTAGCAATGAAAAGGACAATCTCTCCAATTTAGAAGCATACGCAAAAGAAATCTGTAGTGCACTTCGTTCTTCCACCGTATCATTCCACGATGGAAACATCGCTATCGGTAAATCTCTAACCGTATCAAATCTTAATTTAAACAGTACTTCAGACGATTTTGGATTTTCCGACAACTTCAAAAATTTAGAAGAAAACTTCACTAATTATCCAACACTAATCTACGACGGACCATTTTCAGACCATATCATGCAAAGGTCCCCTCAATATCTCAACGGCAAAGACGCCGTATCCATAGAAGAAGCACAACAAATTGCAGCTGACTTTATAAATAGGCCAAAGGACACTGTCAAATATGTAGAGGAGTGCTACGGTAATCTTCCCACGCACAAATTTTCATGCGACAACATCGAAGTAACAATAACAAAAATAGGTGGTGTAGTTAACTACATGTTAAATTCCACATCACCAAAATCAACTTCAATTTCCTTTGAAGAAGCCAAAAATATTTCTAATACTTTTTTAAACAACAAGGGATTTCAATCTATGAGCGAAAAATACTATGAAATAAACAACAACATTTGCACAATTAACTATGCCTACATGCAAAATGATATCGCATGTTACAGCGATCTTATAAAAGTTGGTATAGCTCTTGACACAGGAGAAATCATTTCATTTCAAGCAACAGGATTTATCATGAACCACAAAAACCGCCCAGATAAAATACCGCAACTTTCAAAAGAAGAGGCTATGAAAAGTGTTAGTCCCGATTTAAAAATCACAAACTATGATCTTGTATATTCACCCACCACTGGACTTAACGAAGTTATGTGTTATGAATTCGAGTGCAAAACCCCGCTCGATGAAACTTTGCTTGTATACGTCAATGCTAACACTGGAATGGAAGAGGAAATCTTCACGGTCATCACCAGTGAAAATGGAAAACTAGTTTTTTAAATAACCATGTTTATTCTTTCCTTTCTGTACACTCTTTGTTATTATCAACCACAAACTAATGCATACTATCATTATCGCAATAAAAGTAATTACATTAAACCCATTTTCTTTAACTATAAGCTTCTGGTTACTAAAATCGTCACTAGAAGCATTTTTATTTTTCACTTTCAAATCTGCGATTTCCTCGTTATTTTCATCTTTTCGATTTGATACATCATTTTCCTTTTCATTTTTAGTCTTTGTCTTTTTTGGCACTTTTGTTGATTTTTCCCCTGCATCGCGCACAACTTCAATCTTATACACTTTTTCGTTTTTCTTATCCTTAGAATGCACTTCTATGAGAATCTCAGTTTTCTCTCCAGCCTTGTTTAATTTTTTCTTTTTCTGACGTACTATCGCATTAGGATCAATCGGTTCCGCTAAAAACTTAACTGATTTTACCTCTGACCCCACATGCAAAATATATTCATACACATCCTTAGAGAAATTCGGTTCCAAATTTGCATCCACGTCCGGTTTAAGCGCTTTCAACCTGCAATCGCAAGTTGGGTTTCTCAGAACATCAAAATGCAATTCTTCCAATAAATCACATTGCAACCTATTCGCATCATAATCACCCACACCATCAATTGCACATCTTACATTAAGTTTTTCTTTACAAGTTGTTTTTATCGCCCGCAAGTGGACGTCGAAAACATCCATATCCTTGCCTACCGAAATTTCACTCCCATTACCGGAAGTCAAATATACAACTATAAGTTCATCATTATTAAGATGCGTCTTAAACTCATCATCAGAAAAACAATCACTCGCTGAAAGTCCCTTATATTGAAATGCATCATGGTCAAAGTTTAACGTAAACTTAAAAGTTGAAACATTTTTAATCCTTTCAGCAGCTTTCACCTTCAATGTGATTACAACGTCACTTTCATCAGAAATTGATGTTACATTACTATACACTGAAAAATCCAAATCCTTCGCATAAACAGCAAAATTAAGACAACTCGCCATATAAAACAATCCAATTAGCACAAACATAAACCGAAGAAAAACTCTCATTTTCGTTCACACCTCTCTTTTGCAAAACCTCCCCACACAAATCACACAATAAATTTAAATAGTATACTTTATAATTAGACCATAAACCTTTTTACAATTTTATTTTGGGCCTTATAGATACTCATTCCCGGAACAAATCCCCTTACTGATGAAAGCGGATAGATACTACTATTCTTACCAATAACTGTTCCTGGATTTAAAACTGTATTACAACCTACCTCAACATAATCTCCAAGCATTGCTCCAAGTTTTTTAAGCCCTGTGTCTATCGCTTCTATTTCAGACTTTACTCTAACCGGCATCCTATCAGCTTTTACGTTAGACGTAATAGATCCTGCACCCATATGAGCTTTATAACCCAAAACGGAATCACCCACATAATTATAATGTGGTACCTGAACCTCATTAAATAAGATTGAATTTTTAATTTCCGTAGAATTTCCAACAACAGCACCTTCTCCCACGATCACGCTGCCACGAATAAAAGCTGAATGTCGAACCTGAGCTCCCGAACAAATAATAGTAGGACCATCTATGTATGCACTTTCGAAAATTTTTGCATCCTTAGCAACCCATACATTTTCTTTTAAATTCTCAAATTTATTAATAGGAAGCTTAGGACCAACTTTCAATATAAAATCCTTAATTTTGGGAATTACCTCCCAAACATACTCTATTGAATCAAAAAGTTCCTTTGCTATTGTTTTGTCAAGATCAAAAAGATCAACCGGATTAAACATATAAAATCATCTCATCTTTCATTTAATATTTGATGGGCCTTCATCATAATTGCGCACTCTAAACGTTTTTTTTCAAGTTCGCACGAAACCTTATGTGGTTCAAGCAAACTATTTGTATAGTGATAATTATTCGCATTGCAACCACCACTGCAATAAAACTTCGCCCAACACTTTTTACATTTTTCTTTCCTATAAACATTCGTCCTTGCAAACTCATCCTTCATAGATTTATCAAATGTTCCATCTACGACATTTCCCATTATCCAATTTTTCTCGCCTACAAACTGGTGACACGGATATATATCACCCTCAGGTGTAACCGATACATACTCATTTCCGCAACTACATCCACGTAAACGTTTAATTACACACGGACCTCCATCTATATCTATCATAAAATGAAAAAAATTAACTTTTTTATTTTCTTCCTTAAGTAATTCTAGTGCTAATTTTTCATACTCCTTAAAAATTTCTGGAAAATCATCCTCTTTTATAGAATACGAAAGTTTTGGATCAGAGACCACCGGTTCAATTGAAATCTGGCTAAAACCCAGGTCACGCATCTTTAATACATCATTTGTAAAATCTTTATTGTACCTAGTAAACGTCCCACGCACATAATAGTCCTTATCTTTTCTAGAATTTACAAGCTTAACATACTTTGGAACAATTACATCAAACGAACCTTTACCGTTAAGAGTTACGCGTAATCTATCATTTATCTCCTTTCGTCCATCAAGAGACAAAACTACGTTAGACATTTCCTGATTTATATATTCTATCTTGTCATCATCAAGTAGTAAACCATTAGTAGTAATGGTAAATCTAAAATTTTTGTTATACTCCTTCTCTTTGGAACGTGCATATTCAACTACCTGTTTCACCACATCGAAATTCATCAGAGGTTCTCCGCCAAAGAAATCTAACTCCAAATTATGTCTTCCTTTTGAATGTTCCAACATAAAATCGATTGCCTTTTTGCCAACCTCAACCGGCATCAATACCCTTTCCCCGCCAAAATTGCCTTTTGCAGCAAAACAGTAATCACATCTTAAATTGCAATCATGTGCAACATTTAAACACATAGATTTAACCGGCGCATTTACCATACTTTCTGCCAATTTTTCATAATCGTCCTCTGTGAAAAGTTTACCCTCCTCAACTAATTGGCAAATTTCCGCAAATGACTCATCAATTTCAGCCACTGAATATTGCGGAAGTTTTGAATATATATCTTTTGGAAGAATTCCAGTAAATGCATCATCATCAATAAATCCTAAAATATCATATGTAAGGTTATCTACTGTATGTACAGCTCCGCTATTGACATCTAAAACTATATTATATCCATTTAATTTATACTTGTGTATCATGTAATTTATCCCTTCATTTAATTTTTCTTCTTTATTATACACCTTTAACGTTTTTTTAGCAAGATAGTTTTTTTGATTTGAGTTTTCCTATTTCATAATCAACTAAAATCAACATCATTAAACGGTGAAAAGTGCATGGAATATAGAGAAGCCTCGTTCAGGTACGATAAACATCCCATTCAGTTTGTTTTTTGAAAATCAAGTTAGAACCTAAAATTAGCTCTTGAGGGAATTAATTGAATTATAATAAAATGCATAACATTAAAAATTTAATATCTAATGGTATCACAAAGTTAAAGTATGCATATAAAAAGATCATATAGGAAAATCTGATAAAACTTAGAATCTCAGAGTATTTATGTACACATGTTGAAAAACAATCACAAAGTATACTATGCTTACATCAAACACAACTACATCCAAAATATCTCTATAAAAATAAATACTGGTACACAATGGACTTTACGATTTGTCCATTGCATACCAGTTTGCACATCAAATACTGTGCCAAATAGCACTTTCACATAATATAATTTGTCAGTAGTAAAAAAAATAAGTACCTCACATAAATGAGATATAATAACATGCTCAAAAAATGTGAGGTGTTGTGATTAATTTCCCTAAAACTACTATATATAAATTATATTTGATGCGATTTTAAGGAGTATTAACTTTCACTTTCTGACTTATAATACTCTATTTTATATAGATGTCTCCATAATCCTAATTCCTTTTTTAATTTTTCTGGAACTCGAACTGTACAATAAGAGCTAAAACTTGACCACACCAGTGTGAGTACTGTCACACTTTCAGGAATAGTAAATATTTTAAGTTCTGTGCAATTTGCAAAAACATCCTCCCAGATCTTTAAACAATTAACACTGTTAGGTACAATAAATTCTTTTAGATTTAAACAGCTAAAAGCATTATCATTAATGACAAGAGATCTGAGATTTGGTGAAAACTTAAGCACTACAAAACTCCTACAATCTTTAAAAGCGGATCTTCCAATTAAGACTTCGTTTAACACAGTACATGAAGAAAGATCTAAGCCTGTGAAGTATTCGCACCCCTCAAAAGCTGAACTATCAATTACAATACTTTCTAAATTGATACATAAAGACAGATCCAAACATTCGATGGGACAGCCCTTAAAGGCATACATTCCGATTTTTAAAGTTTCAACGTTTTTAGGCAGAATGATTGACTTTATACATGATCCTACAAAAGCTGAATCACCAATTACAATACTTTCCAACCCGGTATATGAAGACAGATCCAAACATTCGATGTGACTACTAAAGAAGGCACAATCTCCGATTGTTAAGTTTTTAACGTTTTTAGGGAAAATAAATGACCTTAATGATGGGTTGCGAAAAGCGTAACGGCCTATTACCAATTCAGTAACACTATCAGGAACAATAAATGATTCTATACCTGAAAACGAAAAAGCTCCATTACCAATATTCAAAGTTCTCAATTCACCGGTTGAATGAATAGTGATTGATTCAAGATTTCCACACCAACCAAATGCACCTTGTTCTATTTGAAAATCTGTTGCTCCTACTTCAATTACAACTCTCTTTAAAAATTCGGAACTATAACACGCTCGACATCCTATACCACTTACATTAAATGTTCCTTTTTTTGTAGTTATAGTACTTGGTATATATAAATTTTCTTTGTCTTCCATAGGGTATAAAATAGCATTTCCATTTTCGTCTAATGTGTATCTAAATTTAGTGTCAGTGTTATTTTTTGCCCAGCCCGCGCTATCCCCAAACGAAGTTATAGTTACCTCATTATTCCTATTTATCAATTCAATACTTTTTAAGTAGTCACACACATTGAATAATGGCTCTCTATATTTATCAACTACAAAATCGCGAAAATTAGTAGTTTCCCCACTAGGAAGCCACATAATTAAACTGGAATCTATATGAGGCCTCACATACATTTTCAAAAGGCTCTCGATTCTTTCCCTATTATGTTCTTCTCCTTGAGAATACTTTAAAAACCTTAATGCTTGGCACCTAGATAAGAAATCACTATCTGTAATTTTATCTGAAAACAATGTTAAATTAAATTTTTTGAAATCATTGTCATAATAAAGACCTTTTCCAAAAAACAAATTATGAAAATCGTCTTGTAGGACAAAGCTTCGATTTGAAGTGAACTCTGCAAGCATTTTTGTAAAATCGTTTTCACTTTTTCTTATAGCACTTATTTCTTCTTCAGTTAGTATTGTTTTATTTGCAGCAGGTTTATAGTCTACCTTTCCATGATAGTCTAATTGCTTAATGTGAAACTCTAAGTTACCTAAATCAGGATAACTAATGCTTACTTTATTTTTTAATATTTCAATTTTAGGATTAAATTGGTTAAACAACTTAAATACATCTATAATAGCTGAAGTTAAATTTTCATTAGGTTCATATTCTGAACATTTTTTAACTTTTGCATATGCAACTTTTATATCTTTATCTTTTTCAGGAAATAACACTTTGGCACATCGGCACATCAATGTAAGCATATTTTTGTAGCCTGTTTCTAACTCATAAATCTTTCCCCTAACATAATTTACACGACCAATTTCACCATCTGGCTCTGTTAAGTTACAAATAGCATACTCCCACAACGTACGTGTAACCTCGTCTCCCGCGTCAGCACCAACTTTCTTTTGGTGTAAAAAAAACATTTGCAAGCGGTCCTTCAAAGGATAAAAATTCACTTTTTTTCCTTCTCCTTTTCGTGCATCTGTTATTGCGCCACGTACTTCTTCGAGTTTCTCTTCTAAGCTTTTTTCTTCGTCTGAACCTTCTGCAGGAAGAATATTGGCCCAGGGGGCATCAGGATGATCTATTTTGCCTTGTGAGTGAAGCAGTAAGTTGAACACATGTCGTGCAGCTATATCTGCACAATCTGAAAAAATACCTCCAAAGGAAATTTTTCCATATGATATATCTTTTATTGCTGGGCAGGTGGAATTTTCCTTCGTTGCTTCTTTATATGGAGAATAATCACTTGCTGCAATATTACACTTTTTTAACATTTTTATTGTTTCTTCAAGATTATTTTTAGCGTCATTAAGGTCTTTTTCAGTTACGATTTTAATTTTACGATTTAACATAGGAGTTGTTTCATCTTTTAGTTGTTTGGTTATTTCGTCATAAAATTTTTTTATGTCCTCATCTTTATCAAATTTTTTCAAGAAATAGCTAATTATTAGTCTTTCAGTTGTATATTTAGGGAAAATTCTAACTTCTTCATCCTTTGAAAAACCGTTTTTTTCTTGATTTTCTATCATATACTCGGCATCCTGTATAAAATTCAAATACATGTCCTTCGGACAATATTTATGATGCAAATTTGCAGTTTCTTTTGCTTTTTTTTCATCGTCAGTTAAACCTAATTTTTCGCAAACTCTATCCGTTTTGGGATTCAACCGTTCTGCTCGAATTCCATTTTTCCTGCAGACTCTATAGTTGTATAGAACTGGTAATATTCTGGCAAGTCTTTCGGGTGTAGGGTTGAGCTTATCTAAGTTATCAACTTTCTCACTTCCAGCAGCAACGTTCAAATCTCCAGAAGGAGAAGGAAAAAGAAAATTCATTACATTCACAGACCCTTTACCTTTATCGCTCGTGTACTTCCTCATGATAGGGTCGTCTGGATTTGCTTGATTCATAGTAATAGATTCTGTATATCCGTTGAAAAAACGTAAGTTATCGATTGTGTTAGTGGTATTGTAAATAAATGGATAGCATGGATTTAAAGCCTCTATGCAGTATAGCTTTTGTTCATTTATTAATTTTTGTAAAGACACTGAATAAATACCATCTGATGGCTCAGCTACTGCTTCTACTGTTTGTGTAGTATCGGTAATACCAGGTGTAGCTGCTAATACCTGATCTACACTTATTCCAGGTTGTACCTCAAAGTCATCTGTGCCCACATCACGCGCTTCGCCGACCCCATCAATTGGATTGGTTGATTGGGAAACCGTTCTAGTTTCCGTTCCTTCAGTAGTGGTAGGTTGTAATTGATCTGGTACTGTTTGTCCATCAGGATTAGCTACAACTTCAGTAGAATCTGTTGGCGTTTGATTTAACCTAAGTTCTTTTGCAGGGTTACCTTCAGTTTCAAGTGTAGTTGGTTGTTGTTGATCAGGTGTTAATTTTTCATCTACACTAGTAGTACCCGCCGATTTTGCCTGTGTGTTTAACGCACGGTTACCTAGTGAACTAACCTTACTCTCTTCATTAGGATCATATTCGGAACTTTCTAATAGTCTATCTGCTAATAGAGTAGCCTGATTTACATTTACAGCATGTGCATTTGATCCTGTCACTAAATGTCCGAAGCCACAAAACAATAGTAACGCTAGTCCGCTGAAAATTAACTTTTTATTTGATATACCAGTGGAAGTGCTTCTTAAATTTAAAGCACTTAATATTTTCTTTGCTTGTTTTTCGTAGGACATGAGATCGTTTGACGCGAAATACATTCTCGTTTTTTGGTTAAATGACAATGTATTGCTTTCAATAGCATTTCTTGGACACTTTGTATTCCTTTTCTTTGGATCTTGGCTGTTTTGCATGATTTTATCATATGTATTTTTTCTTTGTTTATTTTTCACGATAATATTCCTCCCTGTTTTATTATTGTATCATACCAACTGTAATTTGTCAAGTCTTTCTTATTTTTTTTCAATGGCCAATTAACGCCACTATCTTCAAAAGGTAAAAAAGCTCGTGAAATATGAGAAAATACAGAATGTGCACAAGAAGTTCTTTATTCAGTTTGTTTTTTGGAAAATCAAGTTAGAACCTAAAATTAACTCATGAGGAAATCAAACGTATTATAATAAAATATAGAATATGAAAAACAGTATAGAAAAATTTAATATCTAAAGGTATCACAAAGTTAAAGTATGCATATAAAAAGATTATATTGGAAAATCTGATAAAACTTAGAGTCTCAGAGCATTTATGTACACATGTTGAAAAACAATCAAAAAGTATACTATTTTACATCAAACACAACTACATCTAAAATATCTCCTGCAAAATAACTACTGGTACACAATGGACTTTACGATTTGTCCACTGCATACCATTTTACACATCAAATACTGTACTGAATATCGCCACAATAACCTAATTAGTCAGTAGTTGAAAAAAATAAGTACCTCACGTCAATGAAGTATAATAACATACTCAAAAAACACAAGGTACCATACTAAAATTATTAAGTTTATTCATACAAGACTGTATTTGTTGCTACGCAAGAAAATATTTACTAAGTTAATTGTAAATTTTTCGCAAAACACATTTTAAATTACACTGACTATTAATCATCTTCAAACACATGTTCTTCATTTTCATCTTAATCATTTGTAACCAACCTTTGTCTCATGTCTTCAGGAAGTTCAAGTGAATATACGTTCGTTGCCACAAATGCACGTGAGTCAACAAAACTATCTTCAACAGAAGGAATCTTAACTTTTTCAAGATTTCGGCATCTCGCAAACGTCTCATTTCCAATTCTTAAATACTTAACACTGTCAGGTACAATAAATTCTTTTAGAGGTAAACAGCTAAAAACTTTATCATTAATGACAAGAGATTTGAGATTGGGTGAAAGCTTAAACATTACAAAATTCCTACAACCATTAAAAGCGGAATATTCAATTAAGACACTTTCTAAAACAGTACATGAGGAAAGATCTAATCCTGTGAAGTATTGGCAATCACAAAAAGCCCATTTTCCAATTGTTAAGTTTTTAACGTTTTTAGGCAGAATGATTGACTCTATGAGTGATTGGCTAAAAGCTTCATCACCAATTACAATACTTTCCAATTCGGTATATGAAGACAGATCCAAACATTCGATGGTACAGCTAACAAAGGCCGCCCTTCCGATTGTTAAGTTTTTAACGTTTTTAGGCAGAATGATTGACTTTATACATGATCTTTCAAAAGCTGAATCACCAATTACAATACTTTCCAATTCGGTATATGAAGACAGATCCAAACATTCGATGGGACATTTAGCAAAGGCACTTTCTCCGATTGTTAAGTTTTTAACGTTTTTAGGCAGAATGATTGACTCTATGTATGATTCTCTAAAAGCTGAATCACTAATTACAATACTTTCTAATTCGGTATATGAAGACAGATCCAAACATTCGATGTGACATTTTTCAAAGGCATTTACTCCTATTTTTAAAGTTTTAACCTTCTTAGGCAGAATGATTGTCTTTATTCTTGAGCTGCTAAAAGCTGAATCACCAATTACAATGCTTGCTGATTCGGCACATGGAGACAGATCCAAACATTTGATTGGACATTTAGCAAAGGCACTTTCTCCGATTGTTAAGTTTTTAACGTTTTTAGGCAGAATGATTGACTCTATGTATGATTCTCTAAAAGCTGAATCACTAATTACAATACTTTCTAATTCGGTATATGAAGACAGATCCAAACATTTGATTGGACATTTAGTAAAGGCACTTTCTCCGATTGTTAAGTTTTTAACGTTTTTAGGCAGAATGATTAACTCTATGAGTGATTGGCTAAAAGCTGAATTGCCACACTCACTAAAAGCTTCTTTCCCAATTTGCAGATCACTAACACTGTCAGGAATAGTGATTGATTCAAGATTTTTACACCGGCCAAATGCACCTTGTTCTATTTGAAAAGCTGTCGCTCCTCCTTCAATTACAACTTTCTTTAAAAATTCGGAACTATAACACGCTCGATACCCTATACCACTTACATTAAATGTTCCTTTTTTTGTAGTTATAGTACTTGGTATATATAAATTTTCTTTGTCTTCCATAGGGTATAAAATAGCATTTCCATTTTCGTCTAGTGTATATCTAAATTTAGTGTTGGTGTTATTTTTTGCCCAGCCCACGCTAGTCCCAAACGAAGTTATAGTTACCTCATTATTCCTATTTATCAATTCAAAACCTTTTAAGTAGTCACACACATTGGAGAATGACTCTCTATATTTACCAACTACAAAATCGCGAAAATTAGTAGTTTCCCCACTAGGAAGCCGCATAATTAAACTGGAATCTATATGAGGTCTCACGTGCTCTCTCAAAAGTCTCATGATTCTGTCAATATTATTTTCTTCCCCTTGAGAATATTTTAAAAATCTTAGTGCTTGGTACCTAGACAAGAAATCACTATCTGTAATCTTATCTGAAGATAATGTTAAATTAAATTCTTCTAAATAATAATCATCATAGTAAAAACCTTCCCCGAAAAACAATTTATGAAAATCTTCATGTAGTTCGATAAAGCTATTTACTACAAAATTTGCATACATTTTTGTAAAATCGTTTTCACTTTTTTCTATAGCACTTATTTCTTCTTTAGTTAGTATTGTTTTATTTGCAGCAGGTTTATAGTCTACCTTTCCATGAAAGTCTAATTGATTAATGTGAAACCCTAAGTTACCTAAATCAGAATATACAATACTTACTTTATCATTTGACGACGTAACGACAGGATTATGTTGATTAAACAACTTAAATACATCTGTGATAGCTGAAGTTAAATTTGCATTAAATTTATATTCTGGACAATCTTTAACTTTCTCATATGCAGCTTCTATATCTTTTTCTTTTTCAGGAAATAACGCTTTGGCACATCGGCACATCAATGTAAGCATATTTTTGTAGCCTGTTTCTAACTCATAAATCTTTCCCCTAACATAATTTACACGACCAATTTCACCATCTGGCTCTGTTAAGTTACAAATAGCATACTCCCACAACGTACGTGTAACCTCGTCTCCCGCGTCAGCACCAACTTTCTTTTGGTGTAAAAAAAACATTTGCAAGCGGTCTTTCAAAGGATAAAAACTCACTTTTTTTTCTTCTCCTTTTAGTGCATCTGTTATTGCTCCACTTATTTCTTCAAGCTTCTTTTCTAAATCTTTTTCCTCGTCTGAACCTTCTGCAGGAAGAATATTGGCCCAGGGGTCATCAGGATGATCTATTTTGCCTTGTGAGTAAAGCAGTAAGTTGAACACATGTCGTGCAGCTATATCTGCACAATCTGAAAAAGCACCTCCAAAGGAAATTTTTCCATATGATATATCTTTTATTGCTGGGCAGGTGGAATTTTCCTTCGTTGCTTCTTTATATGGAGAATAATCACTTGCTGCAATATTACACCTTTTTAACATTTGTATTGTTTCTTCAAGATTTTTTTTAGCATCGCTGAATTCTTTTTCGGTTACGTTACGCCTTAGTTTAGGAGTACTTTCATCTTTTAGTTGTTTATTTATCTCGTCATAAAACCTTTTTATGTCCTCATCTTTATCAAATTTTTTCAAGAAATAGCTAATTATTAGTCTTTCAGTTGTATATTTAGGGAAAATTCTAACTTCTTCATCCTTTGAAAAACCGTTTTTTTCTTGATTTTCTATCATATACTCGGCATCCTGTATAAAATTCAAATACATGTCCTTCGGACAATATTTATGATGCAAATTTGCAGTTTCTTTTGTTTCTTTTTCATCGTCAGTTATACCTAATTTTCGGCAAACTCTATCCGTTTTGGGATTCAACCGTTCTGTTCGAATTCCATTTTCCCTGCAGACTCTATAATTATATAGAACTGATAATATTCTAGCAAGTCTTTCAGGTGTAGGGCTGAGTTTATCTAGGTTATCAACTTTTTCACTTCCAGCAGCAACGTTCAAATCTCCTGAAGGAGAAGGAAATAGAAAATTCATTACATTTGCAGACCCTTTACCGCTATCGTTTGTGTACTTCCTCTTGATTGGATCATCTGGGTTGGCTTGTACCATATTAATAGATTCTATATATCCGTTGTCAGATCGTAGATTAGCGGTTAATTTAATGGTATTATAAATAAATGGATAACAAAGATTTAAAGCCTCTATGCAGTATAGCTTTTGTTCATTTATTAATTTTTGTAAAGACACTGAATAAATGCCATCTGATGGCTCAGCCACTGCTTCTACTGTTTGTGTAGTATCGGTAACACCAGGTGTAACCGCTAATACCTGATCTACACTTATTCCAGGTCGTACCTCATGGTCATCTGTGCCCACATCACGTGCTCCGCCAACACCATCAATTGGATTGGTTGATTGGGAAATCGTGTTAGTTTCCGTTCCTTCAGTAGAAGTGGGTTGTAATTGATTTAGTACTGTTTGTCCCTCAGGATTAGCTACAACTTCAGTAGAATCTGTTGGTGCTTGATTTAACCCAGGTCTTTTTGCAGGATTCCCTTCAGTTTCAAGTGTAGTTGGTTGTCGATCAGGTGTTAATTTTTCCTTTACACTAGTAGTACCCGCCGATTTTGCTTGCGCTTTTAATGCACGTTTACCTAGCGAGCTAACCTTACTCTCTTCATTAGGACCATATTCGGAACTTATTAGCATGCGTTCTGATAAACAAGTAGCTTGCTTTGCATTTATAGCTTTTGCATTTATGGATCCAAGTCCCAAAAACATCAATGAGACTAATCCACCTAAAAATAACCCTTTATTTGAAAGTCCTCCAGAAATATTTTCTAATTCTGTATCACTTAGTGTTCGGCTTACTCGTTTTTCATAGTCCATAAGTTCATCAGAAGTAAAATCCATGCCCATTTTACGACTAAGTGGAATTATTTCATCTTCTATGATTTTTCTCAAATCATCCTCATTTTTTATACGCTGAATCTTTTCCCTTAAAGTAGAGTCTACATTACCGCTCTGTTCTAATTTTTTATAAAATTCACTTATTTTTATACTATTCATTCATAAAACCTCCTTAAAATTTTAATTATAATAATATTATACAATATATTTGTTAGTCAGTCAATATTTTTTTAAAAAAAAGATGAACTAAGACTAATGTGAGTAGATGACGAAAAACACATGAGATGAATATAGATCTTGAATATTACGAATATGTTTCCATAAAGTTTCTTTTTTTATTTTTTTTAAATTTTTTGACATATTAAAATCAACCTTTTAGAAAATTCAAGAGTATAATAAGCACAGATAAGTTACTAGTAATAATAGGGAAATTTAACATTAATACAATAAAATCGAAATGTACATGTGAAAGTACCAAAAATCATGGAAAAAATTGAGAAATCTGATAAAGCCTAAAATACTAGAGTATTGTGTACATGTTGTGGTGGACTACTAAAAATCACATTGAATTACATCAAGCTCAAATGTATTAAAAAGTGATTTTATTAAAATAAAGAATGAGACAAAAGGTAATTTATAGTTTTTCTATCACATGCATACAAGATAAATATTGTACTAAGAAGGCTTACATTAGTTTATAGAGATAATGATTGAAAAAAGCACCTTACTTCAATGAGATATAATAACATACTCAAAAAATGTAAGGTACTGTGATTAATTTTACTAAAACCACTATATATGAATTGTATTTGATGCTATTTTAAGGGAATTAACTATCACTTTCTGTTTTAATCAACCGTACTTAATGATATTTCTTCTAATTGCCCATTTAAGTTTTTCTGGAACTAGGACTTCAAAATCTGGTCTGATAATTAAAATGCGTTTTAATTCAGTACATAAAGACAGATCCAAACATTTGATGGGGCATTCAGCAAAGGCATCCTCTCCGATTGTTAATTCTTTAACGTTTTTAGGAAAAATAAATGATCCTATACCTGAACTATAAAAAGCATCTTTACCAATTCTCAAAAATTCGAATTCAAGATTTGATGGCAGCTTAAACGTCTTAAGATTTTTGCATCTATAAAAGGCTTTATCACATATTAACAGATTACTAACACTATCAGGAACAATAAATGATTCTATATCTGAATCCCTAAAAGCACCAAAATCAACACCAAAATACCTAAATTCAGGATTTGATGGCAGCTTAAACGTTTTAAGTTTGCTATTCGAAAAAGCTCCTGTTCCTATTACCAGTTCACTAACACTATCAGGAACAATAAATGATTCTATATCTGAATCCCTAAAAGCTGCTGCTCCTATTTCAATGCGTTCTAATTCGGTACATAAAGACAGATCCAAACATTTGATATGACAATTAACAAAGGCAAGCTGATCGATTAATAATTCTTTAATGTTTTTAGGAAAAATAAATAATTCTATACCTGTATCATAAAAAGTACCATTCTTAATATAAAAATCTCTTAATTTAGGATTTGACGGAAGCTTAAACGTTTTAAGATTTCGGCATTCACTAAAAGCTCGTTCCCCCATTTCCAGATCACTAACACTATCAGGAATAATAAATGATCCTATACCTGACTTATCAAAAGCTTCACTATCAATTTTCAAGATTCTTAATTCAAGATTTGATGGCAGCTTAAACGTTTTAAGATTTCGGCATTCACTAAAAGCTTCTTTACCAAATTGCAGATCACTAACACTGTCAGGTACAACAAATGATTCTATACCTCCCCCACTAAAAGCGCCAATATCAATATTCAAAGTTCTCAATTCACCGGTTGAAGGAATAGTGATTGATTCAAGATTTTCACACAATTTAAATGCATTTGCTCCTATTTGAAAAACTGTTACTCCTCCTTCAATTACAACTTTCTTTAAAATTTTGAAGTTATAACATGCTAGCTGTCCTATACCACTTACATTAAATGTTCCTTTTTCAGTAGTTATAGTACTTGTCTAAATTGCAATATCAAATAGGACACTTTTGAAAATAAAATCAGAGCAGCGATAATTAAAAATTTTACGCGGTAAATTATTAATCCAATGTTCGACAAAAGAAATCTGTTCATCAGAGACGGAATCAAAAGATCTACCTTTTGGGAAAAATCTGCGAACAAGCGAATTTTGCTTTTCGTTGGTACCTCTTTCATAAGAGGAATACGGGTGTGCGTAATACACTTTTGTTGATTTGGGCAGGTGTTTGCCTAAATCAACAAATTCGCTACCGTTATCACTTGTGACAGATTTAAATACGGTTTCAAAGCTCTTTCCATAGCTTTTGGCAATCTTTTCAAGTCCAATACGTACGGCCTCACTGCTTCGAGAGTGAATCTTTACAATATGACGTTTTCGGGTCAGTCTTTCGTCAAGTGTCAGTAGTACTGGGGAAGACTCTTTTTTGCCTACTATGGTATCTATTTCCCAATGTTCGAATTCAGTACGATTGTTGATTTCTTCGGGGCGTTCTTCTATGCTTGTTCCAAA
>CATZCM010000015.1 GCA_958417225.1 uncultured Eubacteriales bacterium
TTTCTCCTAGGTTTCTTTCTTTTTGGCTCCCCCTGTTGGACTCGAACCAACGACCTTTTCGGTCAAAAGCATTGTCGCAACGCTTACTCTCGCTCGCGTTGCTCTGTGCTTTTTCCTGTTCACGAGCTTGCTTCATCCGCCACTGGCGGCGCAAACTCGTGAACCAGTTAACAGCCCCATATTGCGGCTGTAATCCGCAGGGTAATAAAACAACCTAGGATTTCTCCTAGGTTTCTTTCTTTTTGGCTCCCCCTGTTGGACTCGAACCAACGACCCTGCGGTTAACAGCCGCATGCTCTACCGACTGAGCTAAGGAGGAATATCTCTCATTACCTTTATAGTATATCATACTCTGCGATAAAATACAACTGGTATAAACGTAGAACCTAATAGGTGTTTTTATTTTTAAATTGTGAGATGTGCCTAGTTTTATGTTTTTCCCCGATAATATGCATATCCTATCCTATGGACGAATATACTGAATTGTAAAATTTAATAAAGACCGGAGGTTTTAAAATGACAGAATTTTATCCAGAGGGGTTCCTAGATAATGCTATGGGCTGTTCTTTAACATACACCCAAAATGCTTTAATGGACGCATATTATGAAAAAAAAATACTTGAGGCCCGTGCCACTATTTGCGATAGTAATCATAACTTAATCGTGGACCTCGGTTGTATGGATGGCATCATCCTACGTGAAGAAGGTGCTCTCGGTATAAAAGAAGGTACAGTTAGAGATATCGCTGTCATCTCTCGCGTAAACCGACCTGTGTGTTTCGTTATTACCTCTTTCGAAAAAGACGAAAACACCGGCAAAACCGTTGCTATGCTCTCTCGTAGACTTGCTCAGGAAATTTGTATGCAAAATTATATATCTACCCTCTCTCCCGGAGATGTAATCAACGCCCGAATTACACACCTCGAACCATTTGGTGCTTTTTGTGATATCGGTTGCGGTATAGTGTCTCTCCTGCCTATCGACATGATTTCTGTATCTAGACTCGATCACCCTAAAGAACGCTTTTCCGTCGGTATGAACATAAAAGCTATCGTTAAATCAATAGACGATGGTCGCATAAGCCTTACCCATAAGGAATTGCTCGGATCATGGGAGGAAAATGCCAAAATGTTCGAAATTGGCGAAACTGTTACTGGTATAATTCGATCAGTTGAAGACTATGGCGCCTTCATCGAACTTACCCCTAATCTAGCTGGATTAGCTGAACCAAAAGAAGGTATTCATCCCGGACAACAAGCTAGTGTGTACATAAAGAATATTATTCCCGTTCGTATGAAAGTTAAACTTATAATTATAGATACCTTCGAGTATAACTATACACCCAGTTTGCCAAATTACTTTTTTAATGAAAATCATATTGAAAAATTTACCTATTCACCTAAAGAATCCGATAAAATTATAGAAACCTTATTTTAACAAGAATAAAACCTCCCTTTCCTAGACACAATAAAAAAGTCGGAAATGCTTTTCGACTAAAAAAATCAATGGAGGTTTTTTTCATGAATAATCAAAATAATAATAACCAAAATAACCAAAAGAATCAGAACAATCAGAAAAATCAAAACAACCAGAAAAACCAAAATAAAAACAATAATTTCTAATTAAACTCAGTTTTTACAACTAAACACTACGTGCTTATGAATGCATCGTAATTAAAAATAAGATCTTGTATCGTTTGTTTTCAATATAATACGGTACAAGGTCTTATCTTTTATAATATCACTTTAACATTGCCATAACAAATTTTTCTAGGTTTCTAATATCACTTTCATTAAAATAACCTCCATACCAGATGTAATGAGATTTTATTGCTTGATGCACAAGCATAAATATCCCCGATATCACCTTACAATCATTTAATTTTGCATATTTTAAGAAATTTGTGTCTATTGGGTTATATACCGCATCAAAAACAGCTTCGCTGCATTTAAAAACTTTTTCATTTATTTCCGGCATACTCGAAAAATTTGGGTTCATCCCTGCTGGCGTTGCATTTACTAAAAGTGAGATCTTTTCCATCGGCAAGTAACTTTCCAATTCATATACATTTATTTTATCTTTTTTATTCCAAAAATCCTTTGTCATTTTTCCCTTTTGTAATATACTCTTTTTTCGAACAAGTACATCTACCGTACATCCAGCTTCTAACGCTTCATATATTATTACTCTTGCCGCTCCACCATATCCTATCACTACAATATGCCCCGCAAGATTACATCCACACTTTTGTAAACTTTTCTTAAACCCATATCCATCTGTATTGTATCCCTTGCTTTTATGCACAGTGTTTACCGCACCACAAACCCTAGCATTTTCTTCTAATTCACTAAGGTATGGTATAATATCATGTTTGTAAGGAAGTGTTATATTATATCCATCTAATTGCACAAGTCTCTCTTCATACTTCGAATCAAGGTCTTTTGGTAAAATGTCAATTAATTCATAGTTTGCACAAATCTTATTTAAATGAAAAAGTTTATCATGAATGTACGGAGACAATGAATGCGATAATGGATGACCAATTAATGCATATTTTTTCATTTAGTAAACTCCTTCGCCGTAAATCTCCATAACCTATCTTGATCAGCTTGATCTGCATAAGCTATACCTACCCGTTTTTCCTTTGTATACTTGCATTTTATCCCTACGTCTTCTATCCATAACCGATCAGATATTGTTAAATTTTCTTTATTCAAATCCATGTTTATAGACATAGCCTTAGTTAGTTTACCCGGGCCATTAAAATCTTCTGTCCCCCTTATAAGCACTGCTTCAGGGAAATCCTTTATTCCCGTGACTATATTCAAAAGGTTATGTATACCATAACATAAATAAATATATGCAAAACCACCAGACTCATACATAATACTAGTTCGTTTAGTCTTTCCCTTATGCGCATGGCAAGCTGTGTCATCTTCACCACAATAAATTTCTGTTTCAGTTATCTTCTGTCTAATAACTTCCCCACTTAAAAGCCGTCTACATAGCTCCATTCCTAAAAATTTGGGAGCTAATTCAATTGCCCTAAGTTCATATATGTCCTTTGTTAACCTCATTAAACTTCACCTTTCATCATTTTTTGTTAAATTCTAAAATCAACTACTTTTCATTGACAAAATAAAATTGTTAGTAGCCCAATAACTACAATCGGAATAGCACTTCCTCCTAAAAGTTGCCATATTGTGTGACGTTTTATTCTAAGGCTTGATATATACACTGCCACGAAAAATAACATCCCAATTACAGCTTGTACATACAGACCAAAATACAAAAATAATGCAATTGGTCCAGCTATTCCGCAAGCATGTCCACTGATTTTTAATTTGAAAAGTTTATTGAATATAAATACAATTAACCCAGATAGTAAATATTCTAGAAATATTACCCAAACCCCTACACTAGACGAAAAAATTAAGTTACATAAACACCCCAAAACATATCCTGTAACCGCAAAAATCATAGCAAGAATTCGTTGACCTCTTCTTCCCTTATCGCGAAATTTAGGTATGTATTTTTGCATCGGGTAAGCAAACAGTGGAAAAACACCAATAAAAATTAAACAATACACCCATCGTAAAATATCACCAAAGACCCAAAATCTATGAATTATCATGCAAATTAAAAATATATCTGCCATAATCGGTGCTACTGTAATTTTACGTATCATCAAACAAATTTTATCAGTCAAAACAATCAGCCTTTCTAAATAAAATATAACGTTATCTATAATCAACATGTTTTTTTACATTATATCATATCTACAATCAATTCAACAAGACTCACACAAAATAAATTTCACATATAAATTATACCCACCATCCTCAAAAAAGACAGTAGGTATAAATTTTAAATTTTAGTTGATACTGAGCTTTTCCACAACTTCTCTGCAACTGGTAACCAGTTTTCAGCATAGCAGTCACACTTAGAACATAAATGTTCCGCACTTTCAGGTGACTGCAAATCAGTAGATTTCGCTCCACTCTTTTTAATGATTTCACGCAATTTTTCTGGATTTTCAAGCATCGGACAAGGCCTTAAGTGATTTTTATTAAAAGGTTGACTGTCGTGATATGCCTTAAATAACGGAGATTGTAGTATTTCAAGTAGCGATTTATCCTTAATATTGGAATCTGAATAATGAATAAACACACATGGATCTGCATCACCATTTGCGTTTATGTGCAAATATCGACGTCCTCCAGCCACACAACCTTCTACATACTCCCCATCGTTTTGAAAGTCCATTGCAAAAATAGGTTTAGTTTCACGGATTTTGCGAATTTTGTTATACATATATTCTCTCTGATCAGGTGTCGGCAAAAGTTCAGGTACAGCATCATTCCCAACCGGCATGTAGTGAAAATACCATACAAACTTTGCTCCCCATTTCACCATTTGATTAAAGTACTCATCACTGCTTATTGAATCTAGGTTTTTGCTAGTATAACAGCAACTAATACCAAAAGGAAGTTTTTTGGACTTAAGCAACGCCATTGCTTGTACAACTTTTTTATATGTTCCTTTGCCACGTCTTGCGTCAGTCGCTTCCTCAAATCCCTCCACACTCAATACTGGTATTAAATTTTTCACTTTCAACATCTCATCCGTAAAACTTTCATCAATGAGTGTCCCATTTGTAAAAGTCATAAATTCACAATCATTATGTTTACGACATATTTTCAATAAATCTCTTTTTCTTACTAGAGGCTCGCCTCCAGTATAAATATAAAAATATACACCCAATTCCTTCCCTTGAGTAATTATAGAATCAATTTCGTCAAATGATAAATTTAGTTTATTTCCATACTCAGCTGCCCAACACCCTGTACAGTGAAGGTTACAAGCAGAAGTTGGATCAAGTAATATTGCCCATGGAATATTACAATTGTACTTTTTTCTTAAATCCTCCTCCTTGGGCCAACCTATAAAACTAGCATTTAATAAAAAATTCTCAAATGTCTTTTTCAATACCCCCTCATCAATGTCATCCCAAATACTCCAAAGTAATTTATGCATATTATTTTCTGAATCGTTTATTATTTTGCGAAAAGCTTCTCTTTGTCCTACAAAACCATCTGGATTATCTCTAAATATTTTATCTGTCCACTCAAGCAATTTCGGTAAATTTTGATCAGGGTTTTTTCCAATATAGTTAAATGCCTGTTTTAATCCAAATCTCACTATTTTATTCGAAGCTTTCATAAATTACAACCTCCCAAAAACTTTGATCTAAACTAATTTTTATCCGTATAATCTATTTCAATGTAATCTGGGTATTGGTCGCGAATTATCTTCACTGACGTCAAGACAGTAATTATATTTAAAATCCCATCAAATATCAACGCAAGTCCAAGGAATATCATTATTAACCTCATACCTTCACCAGGTTTAAAGATCAGCAATAATCCGAATATTGCCGCTAATACCGCCGAAATCAAAATCAACCACCACTTTACTATCCCAAACCGCTTAGCTTCGACTGCAATTTGCACCTTAAAAAGTGCATTAGATAAAATCAAAATTCCAAAAATCGTACAAAATAAGAAAATTATACTTTCCGTGTAAATTAGCAGACTTACTCCTAAAGCTAATATTAAAACACCCGAAGCTAAATCGTATTCAAAAGCCAGTCGAAAAAGATCTTTTGAAAAATACCCAACTAATTTTATAATTCCAAAAATAATCATCATAATTCCCAAAAAGAGTCCAATAAATCTCATTGAAACACCTGGAACTAAAATTAACAAAAAACCCATCAGGCACATTATCGTTGAAATTGCAATATATCCTATTTTTGCACATCTTACCGGCACAACTGAACGCATAAAATTACCTCCCTAAACTATCAACTAATTTATTTTTTAAGCATATAAGAATATTTTACTAATACAATGTATAAATTAAATATATTGTTATGAAATCAAATAAATTGTACACATGAAAACATCATGAAAAATAGTCACGTTAACATTTAACAAGTGAAGAGAAAGGCGTAACTAATCTATACACTCTCACATAACACACACAGATCATTTAGTATATTATGTCATAGAAACAATCATCTACATTTTTCCTTAAAGATAAGCATCTATATATACTAAACCATATCTTAATACATATGGCATTATTTTTTGTACTTACTTCGTTTCTATTCCTTTCCGTAGCTAAGCTATTTTCAGAGTTTTTTACTATATTTTTGTAAAAATTCAAATAAATAAAATTAGGATCTATAAATACTTACAGACCCTTATTATCATCCTTATCTTTTCGAACATACTAATATCTGTTCAGATGGTAATTAATTCAAATAATTACATGCTTTCCACTGTTTTTTATCCCCCGAGACCATCTTTCTGGCGCTGCATATTTTCCACAATCACATCAAATATATCCCCTAATGATGCACAATATTCAATTACTTTCCATGGCACATTGGTATGAAAATGAATCCTAATTAATTTATCATCACCAATTACTAAAAGACTATCACCTTTTATATTTTGTTCAATGTAATCATGTATAGCATCCTTTGAAAGATTTTGCCCTTCAATCAAAAGTTGCGTGTCAAATTTAAAATCAATCATATAAATACTCCTTTTTCAAAATTTCAAAGTTTATGTTTTTTTAAATCATGAAGATATGAAAGTATTTGGTCATCAGGAGTACCATTTGTTACCCTAGATTTCTCATATTCCTGCAAAATCACAGATATATAGTCGTTAGCAAGACCGATATCCCCTGATTTCAAATCACCCGACAAAAAGATTTTCACTATTCTAGACATTTGGTCGTCCTTGAAGTCACGTCCAAAATCAATCATCGTAAGAGATTTTTTTTCTCGGATCCGATTGTACATATACTCATATACGAGCCGATTAAAATCTGTCAAAAATTTATCCGGAGGAAGTTTTTCAAATATTTTCATCGCCATATCTTGGTTATGCATAATGTACGCAACCAAAGCCTCTTCTGCACATGAAGCTCTTAAATTAGAATTTTTTTGTGGATTCACTTTATCGTGAAGCCCCGAAGCCATATCTTGAAGTGCACGAAATTCCTTTTTTGAATTTAATCTTACATTTTTTTTTCGTTTAGCCACTATTTGAGAAACTACAAGATTTTTTTGTACATTTACCTTTTCGCTCACTTGACCAGCATATACATCTCGTTCCAAAACATCATCTATACTAGACAACAAATCAACTGCTCCCTTTAAATACGCAACCTTTCCGTCAGCTGAATCAACATTAACCATTTGTTCAATTTTCTGTAATCGGTATTCTATATCATTTCCAGACTTTTCAAGCAACTGTTTAAATCTAATAGGACCTTCTTCCTTGTAACTTTTCAAAAATTCATCTGGATCTTTGCCTTGAGGTATATTAAGTATTTTTACTAAAAGGCCAGCATTGCGTAAAATATCTATAGCACGTGAGGTCGCTTTTCTTCCAGCGGCATCGGAATCATACGCCACTACCACTTCTTTTGCATATGACTTTATCATTCGGGCTTGCTCAGACGTAAGCGCTGTCCCTAAAGTAGCTACTGCTTCTATAAAACCAGCTTGATGCAATGCTATAACATCCATATACCCTTCCGCTAGTATAATTCGGTCTACTGTTTTTCTTTTCGCAAAGTTCAGTGCAAACAAATTATTACTCTTCTTGAAAACCAAAGTATCTGACGTATTCAAATATTTTGGTTTTTCGTCTGTCATGATCCTACCACCAAAAGCTACAACATTCCCACGTAAGTCTATAATTGGAAACATAACTCTATTTGCAAATCTATCTATTAAATTTCCATTTCGGCTAATGAAACAAAGATTTGCATCAACAAGCTCTTCTCTAGAAAAACCTAATTGTGTAAGGTGGTTTGCAAGCGACACACGTGAACTTGGAGAAAATCCCAACCCAAAGTGTTTAATAGTGTATTCAGAAAGAGCTCTATGCCTCAAGTACGCTAAGCCAAATTGTCCATCTTTGCTATAAAGAGATTTGTGAAAAAATTTCGCAGCAGCCCTATTAGCCTCATATATTCTATTTTTTTTTCGTGAAAGGCTAGAGTTATAATCGTTTTCCGGAACCTGCATCCCGACACGAGAAGCTAAAAACTTCACCGATTCCATAAAGTCCAGATTCTCAATAAGTTTCACAAAAGTAATGATATCTCCGCCTACTCCACAACCAAAACAATAAAATGATTGACTATCTTGATAAACATAAAATGATGGAGTTTTCTCTGCGTGAAACGGACATAATCCTACAAAATTACGTCCTGTGCGTTTAAGTGATGTGTATGATGAAATCAAGTCCACAATGTCATTTTTCATTGCAACTTCATGCAAGAACTCATCTGATAACATTCATTCACCTTCCTATGACGTAGGGTAAAATGATTCCCCCATTGTCGATATTATAGCATTTCCACCTGTAGCCTCACGTATTTTTTCAAATAGAGATTTAACATTTTCAATCGGGATGTGACATTTTACACTAACAATATCCGAAAATGCTGTATCATCAATAAAACCACTAAAATTTAAAATCAAGGCAGAAATCTTACCAAACACAGAATATTCACATACTATACTGAGGTTAGAAAAATACCTCATCGTAGTAATCAATCCATTTTTCAAAGCAAACTTGGCTGCTTGAGAATATGCCCTCACAAGACCACCCGTACCTAACAAAATGCCACCAAAATACCTTGTTACAACAATAACTGTATCAGTTATATCATTTTTTCGCATCATATCAAGCACTGGAACTCCAGCTGTGCCTTGCGGTTCACCATCATCAGAATATCTTATTATATTATTCTCACGAATCGAATACGCATATACATTATGCTTTGCACGTCGATGCATTGATTTGATACTTTCAATAAAAGTTATCGCATTTTCTTCTGTTTGCACTGGACTTGCATAACCTATAAATTCAGACTTTTTTTCGGTAAAGCGTGCTTGAGACTGTTGTTTAATAGTTTTGTATTCTCTCACCACATCACACCCTATTTCGGTTTGCTATTAAAAATTAAGCAACCTTACGGTTGCTTAAATCATTTGCTTGTTGCTCTCTGAAAACGCTTATTAAATCTTTCAACACGTCCACCCGTATCAACGAGCTTTTGTTTACCCGTAAAGAATGGGTGACATTTTGAACAAATCTCAACACGTATATCTTTACGTGTTGAAGCTGTATCAATCACATTACCACAAGCACATGTAACAGTTGTATCATTATAATCAGGATGTATGCCCTTCTTCAAAAATCTCACCTCTTTATATTTTCTTTTAATATTAAGCCTTTTTATTATATCATATAAAAAATTTTTTTTCAAGTAAAACATTGCAAAAAATAAATTTTCTCACTATTACCTTAAGCAAATATCTGATAATTATATCCGCTAAGTTCGGTCAGCGGATCATATCTCTCAATCACGCCTGTTGCAGGGTTATATCTACGTGTTTCAAAGTGAAGATGTGCCCCAAATGAATGTCCTGTATTTCCAATACGGCCAATCACTTCTCCTCTTTCAACTGTTTGACCACTGTTCACGCAAACCACACTCATATGTGCATAGAGGGTAGATTTACCTCCGCCGTGATCTATTACAACATACCTTCCATAGCCACCATATCCAACAGTATCTACAAACGAAACTACCCCAGACTGAGCTGCCACAACTGTTTTTCCTGAAGCGTCACCAAAACACGCAAGATCTACACCTAAATGAGCTCTTCCTCCACGAATTGCCTCATACTGCATAAATTTTGATGTAACTACCAAGCACTCTGGAGCTGGAAAACAGTACCCATTTGATGATACTGTCGTTGAAGACACGGGTGCTGCTGCAGGTGTTGCCACAGGCACTTTACATTGAGCCGCTTCTGAAATTGCTCTTTGTCTCTCCTGTTCCTTTTTTGCAGCTAGCTCTGCTTCTTCTCTTTGTTTACGATAGTACTCTGCTTCCTGTCGATCTAACTCTTGAACCTCCGCATCATTCAAACTCACCTCATGATCAGCTTCATCCTTATTTTTTGAAAGCTCACCAATAATATCATCTAGCTCTTTACATAACTTTTTCAATTCATCATTTTGCTGTTCGAGGGTATTTCTTTCATTCAACGCATCATCGCGTTTTTTATCTAATTCTTTTGTTTTTTCACTAAGCTCATTAGCTTCCTTCTCCACATGATCTATATAATTATAAGTTGACCTATTCATAATTTCAATTAGAGGAATTATTGAAAGCATTTCCTTTAAATTTTTACAATTTAATAACATTTGAATTATTGAAACTTCGCCGCCAGTTTGATATATAAGTGAAACTTTTTTCTTGTAAAGATTCATTTCATTTTCAATTTGATTTTTTTTTGCTTCAATTTCATCCCGTAATTTTAAAATATCTGAATCTAGAATAGAAATTTTACTTGAAGTAATTTCAATCTGCTGCATCAAATTTAGGACTTGCTCATCCAAAGAAGCCTTTTTCTTCTCTTTCTCAGAAATTTCATCTCCAAGTTTTTCACTCATTTCACGAAGCTTTTCATTTTTACGTTGCAGTTCAGCGCGCTTATCTCTTGAATCACTCACACTAAACTGAGCAAAACTTGAGTGTATACTCGCTCCTATAATAAAAGCGCACAATAAAATAGCCGCTATAATCTTGAAAACAATGCCTTTTATATCCTTTGAAGTTTTTGCATTTTTTATTTTTTTTCTATTATCCATCAAAAATATTTCCTCCTCTGCCCCGCAGATATTTTCGTATAGATATAGCACCCCCCATTACTCCAAATAGTACTCCAATTGCAACAAAAACTAAAACCATTTGCCAAGTTACTCCAGAAAATTGAAGTGTCTGTAACGGAATCAATTTTTGCACAAAATTTAAACCACCAGAAATGTACAATACTAAATACAATAGACCTGACGCCAATAACGCCGCAATAACTCCAATCGTAATTCCTTCCACAATAAACGGTGTCCTTACGAACATATCTGTAGCACCTACAGATTTCATAATTCTAATTTCAAGTTTCCTATTAAACATAGTAATTCGTATCGTCATTGTCATAATGAATACTGATACAACACTTAGAACTGCAATTGCAATCACACCAACGGTTGCTATTTTATGATCTAATTTCGTCAGTTTATTTGCAACCTCGCTAATATCACTTATGAATGATACTCCCTGTACTGCTTTTATTTTTTCAATTGTTGCGTCATACTGTGAAAGATCAGTAAGGCTCACATCGAAAGAATGCGGTAAATTATTGTCTTCCTTGTAGCTTTTCGCAAGAAACTCAGTTGTAGAAGATTTCTTTTTTTCTAAATTTTTAATTATTTTCTGAGCTGTTTCTTCCTTTGACACAAACTCACACATATTTACATTTTCAATTTGCTTTATCTGTTGCCCAATTTGTACAGCATCAAGAGCTGATATCGATTCATCTAAAAAAACCTTAATGACATTATTTGACTCAACCGATTTTAAAATGTGATTTATATTTTGGGATACAATATAAGCTGATCCTGTAAGAAATAAACACACAATTAAAATAAAAGTTGTTGCTAAAGACATTAATCTATTATGCCATACATTTTTCACACCGGATTTAAGCAAATAATTAATAGAACTAAACTTTACCATTTTGTCCCTCCGGTATATCTTTTTTCACTTCACCACTGTCGATTTCGATTACCCTATGTCCAAAGCGCTTCACTAGTGAGTGTTCGTGTGTAACCATAACAACAGTTGTGCCACGTTTATTTATTTCATTCAACAATTCCATAATTTCAATTGACATTGAAGGATCGACATTACCAGTAGGCTCATCTGCAATAATTAAGTCCGGTTTATTTACAAGGGCTCTTGCAAGACCAACACGTTGTTGTTCGCCACCTGAAAGCTCTGGTGGATATCGTTTTAATTTTTCTTTAAGTCCCACTAATCCAAGAACATATGGAACTCGTTCTTTTACCTCTTTTTCAGAACATCCTGTAACACGCATTGCAAAAGCAACATTATCAAAGACGTTCATATTACTTATGAGCCTAAAGTCCTGGAATACAATCCCCATCATACGTCTAAAATATGGAATTTCCGACCTTTTCAAGCCTGATAAATCAACACCATCAACTGAAATGGTTCCTTTAGTTGGTTGTTCTTCTTTCATAATAAGCTTTAAAAAGGTACTTTTACCCGAACCCGATGCTCCTACAACAAACACAAACTCGCCTTGATCGACATGAAGTGTTACATCATTTAAAGCTACCGTTCCGTTGTCATAGACTTTAGTAACTCCATTAAAATCTATCATTTTATTACTCCTTAATAAACTTTGCATGCAAACTTGCTATATCAAACAGGTCCTGGTTAACAGGACCTGTACTTTTTAATATTTGCCTGTGTTTGACATTAAGTATTTTTTTACCATTAAAGCAACCTTAAACACAATCGCATCCTCAAACTCACGTAAATCAAGACCTGTTATCTTTTTAATTTTTTCAAGTCTATATACTAACGTATTTCTATGTACAAACAGTTTTCGGGATGTTTCTGACACATTCAGGTTATTCTCAAAGAACCGTTGAATTGTAAACAACGTTTCTTGATCCAAAGCTTCAATAGCACCACGTTTAAAAACTTCATTCAAGAACATTTCGCACAAAGTAGTTGGTAACTGATAAACCAATCTTGCAACACCGAGGTGATCATAGTTAACAATAATTTTTTCTGTATCAAACACTTTGCCAACCTCAAGTGCAACTTGAGCTTCCTTGAATGAACGTGCTAAATCCTTAACACTTGAAACGCATGTCCCAATACCAACAACACAATGAATGTAAAATTCACTTGAAAGCGTGTCGACAATAGATTTTGCAAGTTTTTCGAGATCTCTTGAATCAATTTCCTCAGAAATTTCTTTTACAATAGCGATATCAGTTTCATTTATATTAATAACGAAATCTTTTGATTTATCTGGGAATAATCCTTGGATAACATCATAAACTGATACATCTGATTTAATAGTAGTTTTCACTAAGAAACATACTCTTGGAGTTTCGCTATTGAAACGTAGTTCGCGAGCTTTCAAATAAATATCTCCTGGTAAAATATTATCAAGGATAACATTTTTAATGAAATTGCTCCTATCGAACTTTTCATCATAATATTGTTTTATACTGCTGAGTGATACAGCCAATAACATTGCATATCTTTGAGCAGCTTCATCATTTCCAGACACGAAAACAGCATATTCTGGGTTAGGTCTGCTGCCAAAAGACTTAAACGTATAGCCATTCATAACAAATACAGATGGAGAAACTAGTGATTCTGCAGTAACTGCATTATTTACTTCACCAATCTTACCAAGTTCGCTACATGCGATGATAACAGAGGATTCATCTACAACCCCAAAAGTTCTATCAATCGCATCACGCATTTGATGAATGACACCTTGAAATAATCTGTTTGACATAAAGTTCCCTCACTTTAAAAATTAAATTTTTTTAAATGGTATCTTTTACCGTAATTAAGTTTACTACTTATCTTCAAAACACCACTACATACATTTTACACAAATATTCAAAAAAATGCAAGAGGGTATTTAAAATTTTTTTGTCGGTCATTGTAAAGACTTGAAATTAAGGAAAAATCATAATTCTTTTCATTTGCAGTTTCGTGTCAAAAATGCTATAATAGATATATAAATTTGGATTGTTGAGGTATGCTTATGTCTTACTATAACATTTTAGATAAAGTGGAAAGGCCTGAAGATCTACAAAAACTAACAAAAGAGGAATTAAAAGTCTTATGTGACAATATAAGATGTATGATAGTAAATGTCGTATCAGAAAATGGTGGACACCTTGCTTCCAACCTCGGCGTTGTAGAACTTACAGTTGCACTTTATAAATCTTTTGATCTGCCGAAAGACAAAATCATCTGGGACGTGGGCCATCAGTGTTACGCCCATAAAATATTAACTGGCAGAAAAAATTTAATACACACAATTAGAACAACCGGAGGAATTTCCGGGTTCCCAAAACGCAATGAAAGTAAATTCGATGCATTCAATGTAGGACACAGCAGTACATCTATTTCTGCTGCTTTTGGTATTGCGTGTGCAAAAGATATCCTAGGAGAAGATGGACACGTAATCGCGGTTATAGGTGATGGTGCTTTAACCGGAGGTCTTGCTTATGAGGGACTCAATAATGCAGGGCAATTTAAAAAGAACTTCATTGTTGTGCTAAATGACAACAAAATGTCAATTTCGAAAAACGTTGGATCTATTTCACGTTATTTAACTAGAATCAGACTTCGATCATCTTACATATCATTAAAGAAAAAAGTCCGATCTCAACTTAATAGAATGGATCATTTTGGGTCTACTGCACAACGGTTTATTCGTCGAACTAAATCAACAATGCGCAAACTTCTCTATGAAAGAAACTTTTTTGAAGATATGGGATTTGTTTACTATGGTCCGATAGATGGGCACAACATTGACGAAATGACACACGCCTTTGATATGGCCAAGTCCATCGACAAACCCGTGCTTATACATACCATTACAACAAAAGGCAAAGGATATAAGTTCGCAGAAAAAAAACCAAATGTCTTTCATGGAATCGGCAGTTTTGATATTGGAACTGGTAAACACGAAATAAAACCAAAAACATTTTCACAGGTATTTGGTGAGAAAATCTGTAGTCTTGCTAATAAAAATGAAAAAATATGCGCTATTACTGCTGCAATGAAACTCGGGACAGGCCTTTCTGATTTTGCAAACTTATTCAAATCGCGTTTCTTCGATGTTGGTATCGCAGAAGGCCATGCCATAACTTTTGCTGCTGGACTTGCTGCAGAAGGTCTTTTGCCATTTGTGGCAATTTACTCAAGCTTTCTACAACGAGGATATGATCAAATCATACATGACGCAGCTGCTCAAGAACTTCCTATTGTTCTTGCCATTGACCGAGCTGGCATTGTCGGTGAAGATGGTGAAACTCATCAAGGTGTATTTGATGTAGCTTTTTTAAACTCTATTCCCAATGTTACAATATTTACTCCAACTTACTTCAATGAACTGCAATTCATGCTTCAAGCTGCTGCAAACGATTACGATTCAGTAAAAGCTATCCGATATCCCCGCGGTACAGAACCATACAGACCAGATGATTTTGTCAGTTCAACTAACCAATTTGATATGTACGGAAATCCAGCGAGTGACGTGTTAATAGTCACATATGGGAAAATCTTTGCTAACGCTTGCAAGGCCAAAGAGATTCTTCAAAGTAGAAATTTTAACGTAAATATATTAAAATTAAATATCGTGAAACCTCTGCCTAGAGAAGCTTTAAATAAAGCTTTGAGATACAAAAAAGTATTTTTCTTTGAAGAAGGAATGAAAATAGGGGGAATTAGCGAAACTTTCCTATCAACAATTTCCGAAATGGGATTCAAAGGTGAAAGTTATATACGAGCTATCGATAATGAGTTCATTACTCAAGGAAAAATAGATTATTCATTGGACAAGCTTGGTTTGTCAGATAATAAAATTGCCAAAATAATAGAAGAGAGATGGTGTCTGTGACAGAAAAAAAACGCCTTGATGTAATGGTGTATGAAGCAGGATTTTCGGATAGCCGTGAATCTGCACGCCGACTTATTATGGCTGGACAAATATACGTAAACGGTCAAAAGGCTGATAAACCTGGTATTCAATATAAATCCGATTGTAAATTAGAAATGCGCGGTAAAAAAATTCCGTACGTCAGTCGTGGTGGATTGAAACTCGAAAAAGCAATCAAAACCTTTGGCATTTCGCTTAACGGCAATGTTGCCATGGACATCGGTGCATCAACTGGAGGGTTTACCGACTGCATGCTTCAAAATGGTGCAAAAAAGGTTTATTCTATCGATGTTGGTTACGGTCAACTCGCATGGAAACTTCGCACTGATCCAAGAGTTGTCAATCTTGAACGCACAAACTTTCGATACCTAAAAAAAGACGACATTCAGGATAATATCGATTTCTTTAGCGTTGATGTTTCATTTATTTCTCTTCGTATTATACTACCCGTAGCAAAAAATTTCCTTACAAGCAACGGTGAAGCAGTATGCCTTATTAAACCGCAGTTTGAAGCTGGGAGAGAACTAGTTGGTAAAAAAGGCGTCGTTCGTGATCCAAAAGTGCATTTTAGTGTAATTACCAACGTTTGCTCATTTGCTAAAAATTCTGGTTTTTTTGTCAGTGGACTAGACTTTTCCCCCATTAAAGGACCTGAAGGTAATATTGAATACCTTATGCATTTGAAAAATTCCTCTCAAAGCACACCTCCAGATCATAATATTGATATAGAGGCTCTTGTACAAAGAGCTAACTTTGCATTATGAGGTGAGAGTTTGAAAACTGCAATAGTATCATATTCATATGAAAAAAATAAAGAGTGTATTAAAATTGTTCAGGACAAACTTGCTGAAATCGAGATTAATGCAATAATTGGTCCAAATGTCGACGAGATTGTTAAATCGTGTGATGTTATCATAACAATCGGCGGGGACGGTACAATCATACACACTGCAAAATATGCTGCAAAATACCAAAAACCAATACTTGCAATAAACAAAGGTCGAATTGGGTTTGTTGCAGGCATCGAAATAAGTGAAATAGATCTTCTAAAAAAACTCAAAACTCAAAACTATACAAAAGAGTCTCGGAGTATGCTGGAAATTAATTTTGAACATAATGGTGAAGCAAAAACTAAACTAGCATTAAATGACGCGGTTGTATCAAGAAAATTCAATACCAATATGTTGGACATCAACGTAAAATCAAGCAACAAAAATATCGTTCAGTATAGAGCAGATGGACTCATATTATCCACTGCAACAGGATCAACTGCTTATTCTTTATCTGCCGGCGGTCCGATACTCGATCCGACTTTAAAATGTCTTACACTAACCCCAGTTTGTCCACATACGCTTTTTTCTCGACCAATAGTGTTTGGTGAAAAGGCTAACCTCACACTAACTGTCTCTAAAAATGCTCATCTAACTGTTGATGGCCAAGTTTTGTGTGATTTAACCCAAAATGACTTTTTAAACGTGAAACTTTCCAAAACTTCAGTAGAGTTAATAGAACTTAAAAAACGAGATTTTTATAGTGTTGTTGTGGATAAATTAAGCTAATAAAAAATTTAAATCTCTAACAAAAACAAGGAGGTCCATTATATGCTCACAAGTCTTTACATTGAGAATGTGGCTGTAATAGAAAAAGTAGAAATTAATTTTTCTCAAGGATTAAACATTTTAACTGGCGAAACCGGTGCCGGTAAGTCAATAGTAATTGATGCAATAAACGCAATTTTAGGTGGGCGCGTTTCAAAAGAGATAATTAGAAACGGAGCTAATTCCGCCTTCATAAGTGCTACTTTTGACGAACTTCATGAAAAAGTTGTAAAGTTACTTCATAAGCTTGGGTTCGATCTTGAGGACGACGGAAGCATTACAGTTCAACGTGAAATAACATTATCCGGAAAAAGCAACGCAAAATTAAACGGACGTCCAATCGTGTTATCCAACCTAAAACAGATAAGCTCATATCTTGTAAACATTCATGGCCAACATGAGAGTTACAATTTATTTTCACAGGACAGCCATTTAGGATACCTGGATCAATTTGCAAACACAAAAAAAGAACATGAAGAATACATAAATTATTTTATGAAACTCAAAGAATTAAAACAAAAAATTGATAAACTGTCATTGGACGAAGAAGAAAAAAAATACCGTACCGAAATGCTGTGTCACCAAATAAGTGAAATTGAAAGCGCTAACTTAATAGACGGTGAAGAGGAAAAACTTATACATGAAAAGAATTTATACAAAAATAAGGAGCTAATCTCCAGAACTTTAACTTTAGTGTTCCGCGCTATAAACGGGGATGAGGAAACTGATGGTGCACTATCCACACTTGAATTAGCAAATCGTGAACTTTGTGAAATTGAGAACGTTTTTCCTAGATCAAAAGAAATTTCTACAAGACTCAGCAATCTCATATATGAACTAGAAGACCTTGGTGATGAAATAACTATACCTGATATGCAAGAAGTTAACGTCAACACCGAACTTAACCGTATTGAAGAAAGGTTAGCACTAATATCCTCACTTTGCAAAAAATACGGCGGCTCTATCTCGGAAGTTTTAAAGTCATACGAAAATGCAAAAAAAGAACTTCAAGCCATTGAAGTTTCTGATGAAGAACTTGAGAAAAATTTAAAGGAATTCAATCGCATAAAGGAAAATGTCAAACTTTCTGCATATCGTCTTTCTAAGAAGAGAGAGCAATATGCTAAAATTTTTGCGGAAAAAATAAAAAGTGAACTGATCTACTTGGACATGCCGAAAATTGAATTGGTCGTATCCCAATCAAGATGTAAATTAAATGACCTGGGCTGTGATGAAATCGAGTTTTTGGTCTCAACTAACCCAGGTGAACCACCACGTGCATTATCCAAAATTGCTTCTGGTGGAGAATTATCTAGGATTATGCTGGCAATAAAAAATGTACTCTCAGGAATTGATGATGCTGACACTATGATCTTTGATGAAGTTGACTCAGGTATCAGTGGAAGCGCCGCTCAAAAAGTTGGTTTAAAGCTCAAAAGTATATCACATACTAAGCAAGTGATATGTGTGACTCATTTAGCTCAAATTGCCGCTTTAGCAAATACGCATTTCAAAATATTAAAACAAATAAAAGACAACCGTACTTTCACTTTGGTAAAACCCCTATCATTTGACGAACGCAAACTGGAAATTGCACGTATCATAGGCGGACTTACAATAACCGACCTCACACTGAAAAATGCTGAGGAAATGCTTAGTTTAGCCAAAACCTCAGATGAGCAATAATCTTATGAAACGAGGAAAACAATATGGAAAATAAAAATATCTGCGTCCGAGGCGCAAAAGAACATAATCTAAAAAATGTTGACGTTACTATCCCTCGGGATAAACTTGTTGTTATCACTGGACTTTCTGGATCGGGCAAGTCGTCACTAGCCTTTGACACAATTTATGCAGAAGGCCAGCGCAGATACGTGGAATCACTTTCATCCTATGCAAGACAATTTCTCGGTCAGATGAGTAAACCAAATGTTGAATATATTGAAGGACTTTCACCAGCAATTTCAATCGATCAGAAAACAACATCCAAAAATCCCAGATCAACTGTCGGTACAGTTACGGAAATATATGATTATCTTCGACTTTTATATGCTAGAATCGGCATTGCACACTGTCCCGTGTGTGGGCGAGAAATAACCGGACAAACTATTGACCAAATTGTAGATGCGATACTGTCGCTACCTGAAAAAACTAAAATCCAAATACTTGCACCAATAGTAAGAGGACGTAAAGGTGAGCATGTTAAAATTTTACAAAAAATTGAACAAAGTGGATATGTCCGCGTCCGAATCGATAATGAAATATATGATCTTTCAGATAAAATTCACTTAGAAAAAAATAAAAAGCATAACATTGAAGTAGTCGTAGACAGACTTGTTGTAAATGACAGCATTCGATCCAGATTAGCAGACTCATCTGAAACTGCCATGAACCTTGCAAATGGACTTATGATCCTCAACGTCGTCGGTAAGGAAGATATCATTTTTTCACAAAATTACTCGTGTCCTGAACATGACTTCAGTATGGAGGAACTTTCGCCTAGAATGTTTTCTTTCAATAGCCCATTTGGTGCATGTAAAAAGTGTACAGGGCTTGGAGTATTCCTACAAATCAGCGAAGATCGCGTTGTCCCAAACCGCGATTTATCTATCAATCAAGGTGCTATTAAGGCAAGTGGTTGGGCTATGGAAGGCAATTCTATTGCTAGCATGTATTTTAAAGCACTATCAAAAAAATACGGTTTTTCCTTAGATGAACCTGTGAGAAATTTGCCAAAAAAAATTATGGATATCGTACTCTACGGAACAAATGGTGAAACCTTAGAACTTAAACGAGTCGATGAACGTGGAACTAAAATAATAAATAAAGTATTTGAAGGTATTATCCCTAATCTGGAACGAAGATTTCGTGAAACAAAAAGTTCATGGATAAAATCAGAAATAGAAGCATTTATGACAGCTAGCGAATGCGACGAATGCCATGGAAAACGCCTTTCTCCAGAAATTCTTGCAGTTACTGTCGCAAATATAAATATTAGTGATTTTTGTGATATGTCCGTGTCTGCTGCACTTGAGTTTATAAATTCAATATCACTATCCGAACGTGAACTAATGATCGCTGAAGCAATTTTAAAGGAAATCCGAGCTAGACTTGAATTTTTAAAAAACGTGGGACTATCTTACCTAACACTTTCAAGATCAGCTGGAACGCTTTCTGGCGGAGAAAGTCAACGCATTCGATTAGCAACTCAAATAGGATCATATTTAACAGGAGTTCTCTATGTACTCGATGAACCCAGTATTGGACTTCACCAACGCGACAATGATAAATTAATCGATACTCTAAAAAAATTGCGAGATTTAGGAAATACGGTTCTAGTAGTGGAACATGACGAAGATACAATGTATGCTGCAGATTATATCGTAGATGTCGGACCCGGCGCCGGTGTGCATGGGGGTGAAATCGTATGCGCAGGAACAATAGATGATATAAAAAAATGCAGAGGATCCATCACAGGAAGATATTTGACCCGAGAATGTGGTGTAGAGATACCAAACTCAACTCGAAAAGGAAATGGAAAATCACTTAAAATCATAAACGCTAGACAAAATAACCTTAAAGGTATAGATGTCGAAATCCCTCTTGGGAAACTAGTATGTGTAACTGGCGTTTCTGGATCTGGAAAATCTTCTCTTATAAATGAAATACTATATAAACAACTTTCCTCAGTTCTTAACAAATCAAAACAAATCTGTGGAAAACACGATAAAATCCTTGGACTTGAATACCTTGATAAAGTAATCGAAATAAATCAATCACCAATCGGACGCACCCCTAGATCTAATCCCGCCACATATACAGGAGTTTTCACTGATATACGGGAACTTTTTGCCTCCACGCAAGACGCAAAAATGCATGGTTTTTCTAGTAGTAGGTTTTCATTCAACGTCAAAGGTGGTAGATGTGAAGCCTGTCGTGGCGACGGGATGTTAGAAATTGAAATGCATTTTTTACCAGATATATACGTTCCCTGCGAAGTTTGCAAAGGAAAAAGGTATAACCACGATACGCTTGAAATCAAGTATAAAGGCAAAAATATATACGATGTACTCGAAATGACAGTAGAGGAAGGTATGGAGTTTTTTTCAAGCATTCCTAAAATCACAAGAAAACTTAGCACCCTTTGTGATGTAGGTTTAGGGTATATTAAAATTGGTCAACCTGCTACAACTCTTTCAGGCGGAGAAGCTCAACGTGTTAAACTTGCATCCGAGCTTGCTAAACGTTCTACAGGAAAAACTATATATATCCTTGATGAACCTACTACCGGATTACATGCTGCTGACGTTCACAGATTAATAAATGTATTGCAAAAACTTGTAGATGCTGGAAATAGTGTAGTCGTGATTGAACATAACTTAGATTTGATTAAAGTTTCAGATTACATTATTGACTTAGGCCCAGAAGGTGGCAATGAAGGTGGACAGATAGTAGCCACTGGAACTCCCAGAGAAGTTTCTAAAGTAAAAAAATCATATACTGGACGGTATCTTAAAAAGTTCTTTAACTAAATATCACTTTATCCGGCCTATAAAGACTATATAGCACAAATTTATACTAGCCTATAAAAAAGCAAACAAGGTTTAAAATTTTTTATCTAAGCATTACTTTCGTACTATTCGCTTTTTACGGACATGTATAAAAATACTACTATTTACTTTTTTATATGACTCCCCTTTTATTCAACTTAAAAACTCCTGAAACCAAATCAGAAAGGTTTCAGGAGTTTTTTAGCATAATTAAATGTATTAACAACAACACAAATTTTTAATATTCAAACCATAAACTACTCATCTATTATTTTTATTAAACTTATTTAAAACCTAATAAAAACAAATACTATTTTCTCTTTATATTGGATCTATACTTGTTTGAATAACTACTGTAGCGTGATTTATTTTTGTATCGATTTGTGCCCTTTTGAAATCCTGAGTTACTGCGTCTTTTGCCACTAAAAACCACCAATAACACAAATATAACTCCAAGACCAATAAATCCCCATGACACTATAGACAGCAACGTATCCTTTTTCAACACTGTTTTATCTTTTTGATTGCTATTTTCAATAACTGTTGTTTCACTAGACAATGTAATAGTTTCTGACGCCGCTGTTGTTGGTTCAGTAGTAGTCGATTCCGTTGTAGTTGTCGTATTATTTCTTCTAGTTGTACTCCTTGTTGTACTTCTTTGTGTAGTTGTAGTTGCAGCTGTTGTAGATTCAGTTGTTTTTAATTTTGTAGTTGTCGTAATTTCCTCTTCTTGTTGTACTTGAACAGCTTCTTTTTTATACTTCGTTTCACCTTTGGTCTCTACAGAAATTTGACTTTTTTCTTCCTCTACCGCACTTACAAAAGATTTAACACAAAATACATGCAACAATATCATAAATAAGGACAACACAAAAATCGTATATTTTTTCATAGATGCGCTCATCCTTTCACAATGAATTTTCAAAAACATCTTATATATATAATACCACAAGTTACATATATTTAGCAAATCATTTTATTTACAACAGATTTCCTAAAAAAGCATTTATTTTATCTATTGCGACAAATTCGTCATTAAAGTCTATCGTAAAACTACTTCCAAATAAATCAACATGTACTCTATGGTTATTACTATCAAAATTTATACATTTAACGTAATTATGGTATTCAGTGGCACGAGTTCTTTTTTCCGACACATTTATCCCGCAAGCCACCAATATCAAGAGTCCAATACAAAAAAAGCACATCATTACTTTTTTCAATTTTTTACATTTTTTCATCTTCTCATTCCTAATCTGTAAGATTATTAAGTACACTCACAAGTGATTCTCCTAGAAGTTCCCCGCTATATCGAGCTTCGTTTATAGTATTTGCATCGCTACCCACTTCAATTAGTAGTGAACCATGTGTTATGTTCATATTATAACGCACATCGCTAAAATACATAGGACGAGTCATACCTGGAAAAAGGGTTTCTGTACTTTTTTGAAGCCTCATTGCAAAACGCAAATTATATTCCCAATCAGGAAAATCCATAGACCCATCCGGATCATACCCCGCTATAATCATAATTTGAGCAGCTTTTTTGTCATTATAGATAAAAGTAGGTTTTATTTTGCCACTTTCATTCGAACCAATACTATCTCTATGCAAATCAATTGTAACCTGAATTGATGGATACTGTTCTAAATTTTTTCTGATAGTCTCTGCCGAACGTTTATACGATCCATTATAGCTTGGATTATCGTGTATCGTAGTGTCATGTATTACCCCTATGTTAGCCTCTTTCAACTTTTGGGCTATTCTTTCACCAACTTGAGTCACGTTCTTGTTCATATCCATCGTGCGCGGATACCAATCATCGTAATAAAAGCCATTATTTTTATCCATATAAGCCTCTGTTGTGTGTGTATGGTAAAGCAGAACTTGCGGTGTACCATCTTTTTTTATATGAATGTCGGGTCTTAAATTCAATTCTTTCTCAATATCCAAATCAAATGAAGAGTCATTTTTTACACAAAAATTATCATAACTTATACCGGCCTTGCAAATTTTAGTCTCTGTAATATTATACGTTTGTTTTCCCGGAATAGGAGTATCCGGAATTTCTTCACCTTGTATAGATTTATTTGTAGACATACTAACCCCTACATCCGGAATAGTCGGATCTGCATATGCATAATCCCCACGATACGCTACTTTCCCTGAAACAGCACGTCCAATTATCATCGATTTAAAATGATTTTTGTAAAGTAAAAGCGTTTCTGGCACTTTCATACCAAAACACATCACAGATACAGAAATAGAAATTATCGACGCAAATGATATAAAAAATTTCTTCACATTCAGCCCTTGAATTTTCACATCCATCCCTCCATACATCTTTTAGTAAAGTGTATGAAAAACAATTCAACATTATGACACTAATACTGCAAGGTCATCTGCAGAATAATCTGGATGCAATGCACAATTGATTGACATACTAACAAGCTTAGATGCCCTATCAATAAGTAAATCAACTTCCCTTGGTGTTACCATCATTGGAGAACCGTTCGAATTCAACTTGTTTTTAAAGTTTTGCATTTCATCTTCATCTGATACACCAAGCAAATCTGCTGCCAACGTTGCTGCATCAACCACTGTAGGAACCCCTATACCTATAACTGGAACCGAAAGAGTATTTTTATCTATAGTTAACCTATTGTTTCCGATACCAGATCCTGGCGTTATACCCGTGTCTGAAATCTGCACTGTGCAACCAAGACGATTAGTTTTTACTGATGCAAGTGCATCGATAGCTATTACTGCTACGGGAGATAATTTTTCTGTTAAGCTTTTTATCAACTCAACCACTTCTATTCCAGTTTGCCCAAGCACTCCTGGAGACAGCACCGCTACTGGCCTTAAATTATGCAACCCCACTGATCTAGCAAGTTCCCCTGAAATATGACGCGTAGCCAGAACAGAATCTGCACTTTTGGGACCTAGTGCATCTGGTGTAATAGATGAATTTCCTACTCCAATTACTAACACAGGCCCTTCTTTTGGAATGAGTTTTTTTAATTCGTCGGCTATCACATTGACTCTCGTCTGCATATTTCGAAAATCATCCGTAAGTGCTGGTATCTCAAATGTTATATACGTACCAATTGGTTTATTTAACTTTGATGCTGCCATTTCATTTTTTATTTGTACTTTGCTTACATGTATGTCTTCCACCTTTTTTTCGTCAAAAATTACCTCATCAATGTTTTGCGTTCCAGATAATTCTCTCGATTCAAGCGCTAAATCTGTTCTAAATATCATAATTGTCACTCCCTGATAAATTTTCACGCATAGTGAATAACTGTTCTTATTATGCACATTACTTAACCTCACATTCTCATTTACACCAAAATTCACTTATTTGAAATCATAATAAAATTAAACAAAAATTACTCAGTATAAGCAACTCATATTATTTATGCATTAAAACAAATTCAAAAGCCTCTCTTAAAAATGGATAAAAAATCAAATACAACTTTAAATTCAAAAAAAATAATGTCAATGTAGAATTTAAGATAACAATTATATTTGTTTACAAGATCAAATGATAACTCAAAACCAATAGTGCATCATATTCCTGGTAAAAAAACATGATTTTAATAATAAAAAAGGATTATTTACACTGTGTAAAATAATATGCTTCTTGACTGATTCTCTCCATATGTACTAATACTCTGGTGATCTAAATTTTTACTCATCTTGCTATCTATATTTTTATATGTACACTTCAATTTTGTTATATACTTATCTATTATTTTTCATGTTTTATATTCTAGTAATGCATTTGATTTACTCAAGATCTAATTTTAGATTCTGACTCGCTTTTCAAAAAATAAAGCAAACTGAACGCAAAGCTTATAGGACACACTCAAAACTTCTCCATTACACTTTTGACCATTGGGATATGTTGGACTTAGTCATTCATAAAATTTTTCAAAGAACAAAAACTATTGATTAATTTATTAATATATTATATAATATTAGTATAGTCAAAAAAATTAAGGAGGTTTTTAAATATGAATAACGAAAAAATTATCGAGTTTTATAAAAAGTTAGAACAAGATAGTAATGTAAAAAGTAATCTAAAGAAAAAAATTCAACACGTAAGAAATGAAGATGATCTAAGAAAAATTATCGACAACGAGATAATTCCACTTAGTCGCAAAATGGGTATGAGTTTTACTTCCGATGAACTTATGAATTATGAAAGACACGTAAGCCAAGTGCTAAACGAAATAGAATTAGAAAATATTTCCGGTGGAGCATCAAATAAAAACCTATTTTTAGGTGGACTAGTTTCATTGATGTTTTTAGGGCTCAGTCACCTATCGACCGTGCAGGCTGTAAACTTAGACCAAGTTATTCACACAACAAGAAACCAAATAGAAAGTATAGAGTATAGCCCTGACAAAACAAATGAGACTAATCCCACAAATAAACCCATATTAAGTACGCCAAAAACAGAACTGATGCCCTCTACTGAAGCTATAATTAGTACAAAAAATCAACAAGTTCCAGATCAACAACAAACAACTGATCTTAACCAAGATGCTGAAGTTAACCCTTTGAAAAGGCCTAGATTAAATCAATTACCAACAGACTCTACTGATATTACAGATAGCACAAAAGTACAACCAGAGCTAAATCAGTCACAGTCTACCACAACTGAAGAAACTGCTATAACTGCACAACCAGCCAATACGGTTGATGGAGTTGATGAAACATATACTGTAACCACAGACACTCAAGAAGAACAAGCTGGGCTAAACAGAAAACAAGTAATATCTGCTACAAAGGAATTAACTGATGCAACACAAACAACACCAGACACAACAACTCCAAATCCTACAACATCGGACGGAACCGCTACAGTCTTTTGGCAAAATCTAATAAATCAACTTTCAAATAATAAAAAACTTTACTGTTTGGAAGCTTTAAACCTTTGCAATCCTTTCATTGAAAAAGAAACTGAAGTAATTGAAAACGTCCGGCTTTACAATGGATACACTAATTCAATTGGTATAAGAGGGAAATCCTACACTAGAAATTACTCAAAAGATGAAGGAATGGGATCAGCAAACTTAATGAAAATTCTTTTTCCTTCTACTGCCGGGGAATTAAATATTACTACAACCAGTGATAGTATAACAACTTTAAATGAATGCGAACCATCACCTGAGGATATTGCCAATCTAATGGTATGCCTATTCAAATATCGAAATAATGATCCTGAAACAGTAGTAAGATTTACCTTGTTAAACAAATGGAAGGAATTCGGAGAAGGATTTGTAAGAGGTAAGTATAACATATTAAAGGGTTCAAACCCACCGACTTATGATTATGATGGCTTTTTTAAAAGAACCCTATCAAAAAACTCTACTTTTGCAAAACAATACAAAGGTGTATTAATAGACATAAAAGAAAAATTATCAAAAATAACAGATCGTGACAGCAGGAAAAAACAATTATATTATGATCTACTTAATTATGAAGGAGAGACTACAGTAAAAAAGGAAAAAATTACAACATTCTTTTCTATAATACAAAATGCAATATATATGATAGACAATCAGGAAAAAAATGATAGACCAGAAGAAAATGAAAATATTCGAATTTTCCCTAAATACGCTGCTGAAAGATTTATACTTAGTTATTTTATAGACAAGTTTGATAAAGATGAGCAAATTACGGCGTTTTATTCTAAAATAATAGAACAATTAAACAACCTAAGTTTACCAAACGAACGCAACATAACAGAAAAAGAACTCAACAGTGCTAAAAAAAGACTGGAAGAAACATTACCAGTGTTAAATAAATACAGCCAAAATAAATTTTCTCCATACAAAAAAACAACCGTGCAAAATGGCACATGTTATTCAATCCAACAAGAAAACGACAAAATTTCTTTTGGATCAGTAGTATTTGCAGATTGCGCAGATACTGCTGTACGACACGTAATGAACTTATTAATCTACTCACAGGGAATAAATAAAAATCTTACTGACCCCTGGGCAGATATTCTTCCCAAAAAAGGCTCAGATCAAGAAATAGATATACAACACAAGCTTAACGAAGTGACAAATGCAATAAAAAATAAAGGAACACAAGTGCCACTTTATCCTTTAAAAGACCGTTTGCAAATGTTCTTTTTACACCAAAAAGAAGTGGGGACTGATAAAGCAGACAGTATTACACGTACACTATGGGAATATGTTATTTATAACTTAACAGAAGAAAATAATGGATTTGCCCCACTAACATATAATAAAACAAAATATGAATTAGACTCTGGTTACAAAAACATGCTCACACTTATGTGTAGATGTGCACAAGAACTGTTCCCTGAAAAGGATGTAAAAGCAGCATACGAAAAAGTCATAAAATGCCCAGAGTATGAATATAATCAAAACTTATCTTCTGCAATAGAAGCCGTGTTTAAATTGTTTAATGAGAGTAATTACGATATTATTCAACTTGAAGGTGGCATAAAAATTACTTACCCTGAATTAGGTAATCTGAACTTTTCAATCTTTCAAAATAGAGATCATGCCAGCACAGACCATGTACCTTCAACAATGAAACCATTAACAGAACAGGAAATAAATGCTGTAAAAGAGAGTAAAAATGATTTCACAACAATATTTGTAAATTTTCTTTTAGAGCAAGAATTGGAAATTAGAGAAGATTTTTATAAACTGTTTCTTGAAGAAGGCCTTGAGTATAATTATAACAAAAAATTTAATTTAGCATTATCCTCAGATAAAGTTATTAATAGCAAATTCTTAATTAGATACCAAATTCTAAAATTTTTAGCATCCGCTCAAGGCGAGGAAAATAACTCGCACAGAATTAGTAATTTATTGCAAACCTATCGCATAACTGCTTCAAAGTTACGTTCTTGTTTAGATCTGCAAATCGACGAAAAGAAAGTTAATATTTCTGACTTCATTTTCGATAGATATATTGACGCATCAAATTTTGATTCATTTTCAGATAGCAAAAATGCCTTTGAAATTATAGACAGTACTAACCAAGTATCTATCACTTCATTTGGAAATAATCTGGGATTAGCACAGGAAAACACTATCACTACATTTAGGTATGCATTAAACGAAAATGGAAATGCTATTTTATATCCTATAGAGGACAAAGAAAATTTATATATACCAAGTACAATAACAATTGGCAAAAACAAAATTAAAGTAGCAGGATTAGGAAATTTGGCATGTTATAACTTTAAAGTATTAAGCAAAGTTATAATAGAAAACACAGAAAATGAAGCTGAAAGTACAACAGATTTTAAAATAGGGAAGAGTACCTTTCAAAAATGTTCTAATCTTAAATCGATCACTCTCCATCATAAAAACCTTAAAAATCTAAACATCGAAAATTATGCTTTTTGTAATTGCACAAACTTCAAAAGTTTTGATTTCTCCTCAAATAAAGAACTAGAAAACATTTTTATTAGCAATTATGCTTTTTATAATTGCACAAACTTCAAAAGTTTCGATTTTTCCTCATTTGAGAAATTAAAAAACATTTTTATTGGTAATTACGCTTTTAATGAATCTGAACTACAATCAATTGTCCTACCTGAAAACATGGAAAATCTGTACATCGGAAATTATGCTTTCTATGAATGCATGAACTTTGAAGGCTTGGATCTTTCCTCAAAAAATAAATTAGAAAACATTTTTATTGGTTCCTTTGCTTTTACAGAAACAGCAATAAGTTCAATCATTATTCCTATAAACGTTAAAATCTTAACAATCGGAGAAAGCGCTTTTTATAATTGCAAAAATCTCCTAAGTTTTAATTTATCGTTAAATGTAAATTTAAAAAGGCTTTGCATCGGCAAAGCTGCCTTTATGTATTCAACAATAAATTCAGTCATTATGCCTAAAAACATTAATGAATTAATAATTGGAAACAGTGCCTTTTCTTATTGTCATAATCTCACGATTTTTAATCTCTCATTATCAAATGGCTTAGAAAATTTTCATATTGGTTCATATGCTTTGCGTAGTACCGCAATAACGACAATTACTATCCCTATAACTATTAAAAACTTAACAATCGAACAGTGTGCTTTTGAACAATGTTCTCTTTTAGAAAGTTTGGACCTATCTTCCAATGTAAAATTAGAAAAATTATACATTGGATATCAAGCCTTTGCAAATTCAGCAACAAGTTCAGTTGTTATGCCTAAAAACCTTAAGGTATTGGTAGTTTATCGCAACGCTTTTAGTAATTGTAATAAATTCAAAAGTTTTGATATCTCTTCACTGAATAACTTAGAAGAATTAAGCATTTCCCTCGATCATTTAGATCCGGAATCAAGAAACTTATTGGATATCCCAAAAAGTGTCAAAATTTTATATTTGGATGGTATAGTTTTGCCAAACTCTGATTTTTCTATGTTTGAAAAATTAGAAGAATTAAGCATTGATTTCTTTGAAATAACAAACCAATTAGTTATCCCAGAAAGTGTCAAAACTTTAAAAGTCAAATGTGTTAAATCTAAATCTATTGATTTATCTATGTATGAAAAAGTAGAAACTCTTTGTATTGGAGGAGATCTTCAACGCGATACATCAACAACTCTAATCCCTCTCCCAAAAAATGTTAAAAGCTTGACCTTCGGAGAAGAGAGTTTTTGTTGTATCTCAAATCTCAAAAATTTGGACCTATCTCCATATAAAAATATAGAAAAACTGTGTTTTCAAAATAGCTCTTTTAACTACACAGCATTAGAAAAAATCATATTCCCTGAAAACGTTAAGACCTTGACGATCGAATCCTGTGTTTTTGGCGATTGTAAATCATTAAAAAGAGTTACTATACCCCAAAGCCTAATAGAACTAAACATAGATTTAGACCATATCGCTTACGATTGTATATTCCAAATTCCAGAACATTTCAAATATCAATTAAAAGATAAACTAGAAAGGATGATAGGTCCACAACAAATAGAGTTTTATTAAACAGAAAGTGATAGTTAATATTCCTTTCAACCGCATCAAATACAATTTTTAAGTAGCGTTTTAGTAAATTACAGTACCTTACATCTTTGGAGTATGTTATTATACTTCATTGAAGTAAGGTGCTTTTTTTCATCAGTTTACAAGTCATACTATCGCAAACCTTTAGTACTGTGATTTCAAAAATTGGTATGTACACTGATGCACAATGGACCTTATAAGATCCATTGTGTATCAGTATTTATTTTGATGAAACTATTTTGGAATGTAGTTTGGTTTGCTTCTAGATAGTATGATTTTTGACTGATTATTTCCATAGGCATAATAAATCTTAAGCTTTTCTTCACCTTACCCTCGATGTTTTTATATACATAATTTAATTTCGTGATATACTTATCTATTAAATTTTCCTATATTATTTTTCATATTTTATAGTAATTCATTTGATTTCCTCCTGAGTTAATTTTAGGTTATGACTCGCTCTTTAAAAAATAAAACAAACTTAAAGTAAGACTTATAAGATACACTCAGTATTTACTCACTCCCCATACTCTTTTCACAGGTTAATGAGAAAATTCCGGACAATCAGTGTTATTGGCAACATCTCAGAGTTTTTCATTGATAAACGTGAACTTTTCTTAAACCACATCTTTTAAATACTTAAATTAAAATAACGTGCTATTCACTTACTCGTATAAGTTCAGCATATAATAAAAATTATTACTTCAAAACATTATAATATAGATAGAATTCAATTTTCGCCTTCTCAAACCATAAACCCTTGGTAAACAAATATGCAATTGAAAGGATTTTACAATTTCGTAATATATTATTAGCCTTGAAACTCAAATCACCCCTAAGCAATCTAAGTTATGTGATTTCTGCACACTTTTTGTTATTAATTACATCTTTGTTATACACGCGTAAATGCTCTTGACAAATTATCGATTAACTTATATAATTAACAGGTGTATTTTGTATTTTGTCAAGGAGAAATGATGTTACTATGAAAAAAATTTCAAACCTAATTATAACATGCCTATTCTTATTTCATAACTTTAGTGTGCACGCTACAACATCAAGATTGCCATGGGAAATCACCTTTAGTGATGATAAAAAACTTACATTTAATTTTATTTCAAAAAGCGATGCTAATATCAGGCTGAACTTCACTTTAAATACCATATATGATAGAATAGAAGAATATGACGAAACCAAAGACCCAACAGAAGGAAATTTCAAAGGATATCCACCAATATTAGTAGACGGTAGATATTGCACATTGCCAAAAAATTCTACCCCATCAAAAACTACAGATTTGGAATCAATTTACGAAGTACATCATTTAATTTCACAATCTCTTTGCAAAGATCAAGGAATAAATGTTAATAATATTCCTTCAATTATGCTTAGAAAAGATTTACATGCAATGACTAGCAGTCACTCTAGTTCCAAAAAATCAGGCTACTTTGATAAAGAAAAAGCAGCATTTATCGAAACAATTGGTACTCTCACAAATAAACTAGAAAAATGTTTAGAACTTGGAATAAATGATTTAATAGAAATTCTTAAAAGTGTAGGATTAAATTTAAACGAAGAACATTTTAAACATGCTAAGGTTCAACTTGAAAGATATTCCAAAAAAGTAAAAACTACAGAAATATCTACACCACCTCCATCGACTCCAAAAAAAAGACACCAACCAGATTATCATGTATGCCCAGAAAAACCTACCCCAAAATCCAAGCCAAGAGCAAAAAATACTGATATAAAAGAAGAATGCCTAAATATAATATACGAAAGAATATCAAATGCAATTAATAATAAACTTGACCATACAGATTACTTTGTCAATTTTATTAACTCCCCGGACATTGATGACTCTTATAGACGAAATAATCCTAATGGAATTATTTTATTCAATCCAGAACAAATTACTAATAAAACTAGCATTAGTTCTCTCCCTTCACCTGACGAATTCACTGACATTACAGCCTACTGTGAAAAATGTAAGAAATTTGTTGAGTCTTCAAAAAATTTAACTGATATTAAAAAGGAAAAACTAAACCAAATGATAACAGACATGCAAGATAACTTAAACAAATTATCTATATCCACAGACTCAGGCACATCAATCATAAACCCAAGTGAAATGTCAAAATCACCTACCAAGGGTACGCAACGTTCTCCTCAAAAAAATCCTGTTACACCTACTAAACGCCCGCATTATAATAAAACTTTATCCTCCCCGTTAAAACGTCGCAATTTTGCCTCATCCCCATCACTTAAGCAAGAATATCCAACCACCCCCCTAAAAGTAAAGTCAGGACAGCGCTCAACTATATCAGTAAACTAATCAATACGTTGAAACTGATATACGGCGGATAAAACATAAAATCCATCGTATATCAGTTTTTTTATCTTGATCGTTTATAATTACTTATCATAAAGTTCAGGTGTACCTTAAACTTGAATACTATAAGTCGTTCCCACTTATGTGTAATCATTTTTCATTAAAATAGAGTTTTTTATACAAATACACTTATTAACTTCGTGCTTGACATTTTGATATTTCATCCCAACTAGCACCTAAATTTTCTGCTAGTAACATTCACCGCTAAAATACTACATATATCTTAATTGCAAACAAAAAACGTCCAAATCTTAAAAAAGTTATTGACTCATTAGGAAATATACTATATAATACTAATATAATTCAAAATTTAAGGAAGTTTTTTTAAAATGTATAGTAAATAAAATTTAGCGACTTCTATAAAAAATTAGAACAAAACGGTAATATAACCCCCACTCTAAAAGAAAAAATAAAAAACGAGGATGATCTAAGAAAAATTATCGAAAATGAAATAATTCCACTTGCAAAAAAATGGAGCTGAATTTTACATCAGATGAACTTATGGACTATGAGAAACAAAAAAAGTAAAACATTAAGCGATGCAGAATTATAAAATATTCCTGGGGAAATCGATGGAAAATATTTCAAACTAGGACTTATTTCATTAATAATTTTGAGCTTACGACGCCAATAGTAATAGCCCAATAAAAAGCTTGTACGCTTTAGATATTATGTTATATCCAAAGCGTACAAGCCCATTATTTGTTGTAATATTCCCCTTTTTGCAATAAATTAGTACCTTTTTCAAAATTCCCTATTCTAACACATATAATAAAATTTTCACATATTTTCTGCCTATACTCATAATTGTCGTTACTATGAACTTCCCACACATTCAGAAAAATCTCCTATAACATCCACTTCGTACCTTTTTAAATTCAAGCTATTACAAACTTCTTTTCGTCTCCAAAATTTGAACATTTAAAGTATATTCTCACAAATATCTCTCATTTATCAAAACGAGATTTTACGCAATAAAAATGCCGTTATCTATCTTCGTTTATATACTTGACAAATTAATAAAATTATTATAATTATGCTCAAAACAAAGGTCACTGTATGAGTATTGTTATAGACGGGATATATATCGCTATAAGTAAACGTTTTAGAAACACTTAAATAACTAATGAAAATAACAGATACAATAGAACTTATCAAATTCTTAATTGGGTACACACTTATTATTAAATGCAATAAATATTTTGTAGTAATTGAACTTTTCTTGAACCTAGTTAACTTTAATAACCATGCAATCAATAAACCAACTAACGTTATTCCAAACACGTTAATCAAAGAGCCACCTACTATAACACATACATACACTATGTTAAGAATATTAGTTGATACTGGCAAGGTTGCTACAGGAGCACATTTAGATGAATATACAACACCTAATGACAACTCCAACAAACACGCAAAATACAAAATAACAAACGCTAGCACTTTACTTTTATTTTTATCATAATTAAATATATAAGATAACATATAACTACAACCCTCAACTTAAACATCTAAATAAATAAGTAGATACATTTACTTCCAATAAACTCCCAATCAAAGTAAATATAAATATCCAGACAATACTTCTTATAAAAGTAGTTTTAAAAAAAACTTTATAACTATAAGTCAAACTTTTCGAATCGCCAAATAAATAGCTTTTCCAAATAGATAAATTCGAAATGGCTACATTAAAGATGATCATCATTACAGCTATTTCAAAAATTCCATGGATACTAAGTACAGATACTATTGATAATAAGTTGTTAGCCCCATAAGCCAGAACAACCGTATAAAATTGAATTCCTAAACTAAAAGCTAGGTATGTAACTCCCAATAACCCTAATCCAAATAAAAGGTTACTTAGCATCAAAAACACCGATGACGCCAAATTTGCAATAAACACCTGAAAAAACATTGGCACAACACTTTTATCAATAGAGAGTTCCATATTATACTTAACGGCAACAAAGCATCCTAACACAAAAAAAGCAAGAATATGGATTAAGATAAAGATATATCGTATTATTAACTTCATGCGGAAACATTTAACTCGAGACATCGATTAGCTAGTTTAACAGAATGAATATATGAAACTAAGGAAACTAAATACAAAATAAAAGTCGCTATTACAAAATAACTTCCAGTAACAAAATAATACAAAGCAAAATACACACCAACCACAAGCCCAGTAGGAATAAATGCAAGTAACAACATCATATTGACAGAAGTTTCATTTGTTACACTATTTGTATTAAAAATCCCTTTCGCAAACTGATAGTTACTTATTGTCAACCCAATTATACAAGATGGAAATACAAACCAAAAATTACTTGTAGGTAACCAAACGCCTGTGCGAATGTAATTAAGCATAAACAAACCTATAAAATAAGAAATGAAAAAAAGAACAGGACATATGGCACTAAATAAATTAAATGTTAAAACCGATACACGCTGTTGAAGCGAATCAAATAAGCCATCAACTTTGCAAAAAAACATAGCAAATGAAAAAACATAAAAACAATATATCAATAAACCCAAAATTGATATAATATAAACAGGTAGCGATGGTCCCTCGGAACTATAGACATTCCAATAAGAAATAGCTGTAGAAAAAACAACAATGATTATCCAATAAACTCCCCTAGTTTTTTTAAACATTGATTGGATAAACGGAACAAATATATTTTGATAATACTTAAGAAACATACAAAAAAGAACTCCTTTATAACGCCGATATTAATTTAGGAACTACTAAAGCCAACTTAGCTGCTTTCATTCCAGCCCCTCCAGGAGTAAAGGCAACAACTATATCTATAACTGTCCATGCCAACTCTACAGGATTTGGGTTAAGTGCTTTATCAGCTGCCAACCCGACGGCTTTTGCAATACTCTCAGCAACTTTACCTCCTCTTGTTAATTCCTCTGCAACTTTAACACCTCTTGAGCCCGGCACTATTGCCATAATAACCACTGGTATAGCAGTAGCAGCAAAAGCAGGCCAACTAATCGCCCCTGCACACGCCATCATACTAAAACCACCTGTAACCTTCTTCTTGGAACCTACCATATCCTTTACATAGATACAGCAGGACAACGTAGTAATAACAAGAATAACAGACACAAATTTTAAACGTACATTTTTTAAGATTTTCACTGATTTAGAATTGACCATTTAGGCAATCCCCTTTCATTATAGAGTATACTTTTCAACACATATCTAAACTTAATTTTAGGTTATATACAAAGTTGAAATATTTCAAAAATTAAGTTATCCAGAAGAACAATCGTAAGAAACCTTTTGTGCGCACAAAAAAAGCAGATTGTATTCAACAATCTAACTTTTTAAAACTTAATTGTCAAAAGTAGTTATAGGAAACATTAGGTTTCCTATAACTACTCATTCTGGTGCGGGTGACAGGACTTGAACCTGCACGGTGTTGCCACTAGAACCTAAATCTAGCGCGTCTGCCAATTCCGCCACACCCGCAATGTAATTTATTATAACACACATTTTTGATGAAGTCAACACTATTTTTAAAATTTTTTTCTTTTCTAAATTGCAATATCAAATAGGACACTTTTGAAAATAAAATCAGAGCAGCG
>CATZCM010000016.1 GCA_958417225.1 uncultured Eubacteriales bacterium
CTGAGCTTGAAACTGTCAGAACGACCCCGAGAAAGCTGCCAGAGAGATTGCCATTCCCAATTAAGCCGGGAGAGCCTGATTGGGGAAAAATCGGCTGGGAGCACTTTGAGAACCTGGATGTGAACAAAGTAATTTGGGAACGTTGGGCACCACCAATGCGAAACAGGTACTTATCATTGAGATATCTTGAGGAACTTGGAAGAAAAGAGTTTTCTTGCGACGTAGATCAACTTGGTAGCACGACGGATGAAGAACTTGTGAGACTCGAAGACGAAATCAAAAAAATGTCCTACACGCTTGCAAACAAACAGGCTGATGAAATGGAAAAAGAAAAAGAATTGCAAGTTTTGTTGCGCGGAGCGTCAGGTGCGTTGAAAAATAGTTGTGAAGGATATTTAAAACCAATCGAAGAAGTTTTAAAAGAAGGAATAAAAAGCATAAAGGAGTTTTACTGCTGTTTTTATGATAGATGACACTGTGGAAGGAAAAGAGAGTAAAGTTAAGCTTAAAGAGTTTATTTTTTAATTTAAGTATCAAAAGATAATTTATTTCGAGTATTTCTAAGTATGTTCCAACAATTTTTGATAACGTAATGGACGTCTCAGAATCAATTACTGTTAACCATGTGGAATTTGAAGTGAAAGGTTATTAAACAGCCTAGGATCGATAATATAGTTAACTTTTCGAAATTTAGGGAATATTCTCTAAAAGAGGTAAGCACCGCTGAAATAGAAAAAATTGCGAATATTCAACACTAATATTTTTTTATCATCGTTTAACTCAAATTTATTTTCAAAATCTAATTTATTCTATTATTCAACATAGTACGTTTTTTATATGTACAATATGCAAGATAAAAACTTAATCAAATTGTTTAATAACACCTATTTTTGAAAAAAGCAAAGTTTTCTATTGAATTATTTTTAGAAAGGTATTATAATAATTCTTGAATATTGGGGGGTGGTATGACTATGCAGGATATGATATCAAAAATTGTTAAAATGGATGAGGAAGCTCGGAAAATAAATGAACAAGCAGAACGTTCAATAACAAACTCAAATGACGATATATGCGCATATAGGGAAAAAATACGAAATGAGTACCTAGTAAGAGCACGTAAGCGCATAGAAAAGAATAGGGTGCAGGAAAAAAAGGCAGCTGAAAAACAGCTAGAAGAAAGCCAAAAAAGGCAAATTGAAGTGTCTGCGGCTCTTGATAAAAAAAGCGAAGAAAATATGGATAATTGGGTTGCAAGTGTTGTCGAACGTGTAGTAGGACAATAGGCAGCTAGGATAGTAAGATAAGGAGAGTGATGAAATGCTTTCGTCTTTTTCATCCAATGTTGTTTTTGCAAAAGCACGTGCGATGTTCGGCAAACACTTTACTACTAAGGAATACTCAGACTTGCTTAATTGTCAATCAGTATCGGAAGTTGCACTGTATCTGAAAAGTCGCACAAGCTATTCGGATGTACTTAGTGGACTTAATGAAAACGATGTTCATAGAGGATATTTGGAACTTCTTTTGAAGAGAAAGCTTTTTAGTGAACTTGCATCTTTATGTAGATTTGAACTTTCAATAGGTGCACATTTTTCGGAATATATTGTATCAAGCTTTGAAGTTGAGCAAATTATGCATAGCTTAATGTTTTTGGTATCCGGAGTAACAAATGAGTATTTATTTTCTTTGCCGCTATTCTTCAACAAACATACGAAAATTGATTTGGTTGCACTATCGAAAATGAAAAATTATGATGACTTTTTAATAGCAATTGAAAAATCGAAATATTTTGCCCTTTTAAAACCGTTTAAACCAAAAGATACAGAAAAAATAGATCTTAGTGATATTGAGAATGTTTTGTATTCTGATTTATATACGGCTCTATTTGAAAATATTGAGAAATATTCACATGGCACTGCTAGAAAAGAACTCTTCGATATGCTAACGTCATACATTGACATGAAAAATTTCGTACGAATAGTTCGTCTGAAGAAGTATTACAAAGCGTCTATGAAAACGATTCAAAAAGCACTTTTGCCGTGTGGGTCAATGTCTCCATCGTTATTAGGGGCACTTGTTGAAGCATCTAACGAGAAAGAGGTATTTGATATAATGAAGAATACTCACCTTGGTAAGAAAATCGGTGATTTTTCGTGTGTTTACTTGGATGAACTAACCCAGAGAGTTCGATATAGCAAAAGCATTAAAAATATCAGATTTTCAAGAAGTGCAGCGGTTGTTCTATTATCGTATGCGTTTTTGCTGGATATCGAAATCTCCAATATCATTAACATAATTGAAGGTGTTCGATATAATGTGCCAAGTAGTGAAATTAAAAAAATGCTAGTATTTTAGAGAGGAGGGATTTCATGGCTGTTGCAAAGATGAAAATTGTAAGTATCGTGGGATTATTGCATGAACTCGATAGCGTTATTAAAATGTGTGGCAAATCGCAAGTCTTTCAACCAGACGATGCTTCACATTTTTATTCTGAAATGAAAGGTTTTACTCAGTTAAACGAAAAAAATTCATATAGCATGTCACTACAACTTTTAAAGGATACGCTTGAATCAGCTGGGTTGGAACCGGAAAATGTAGATGTGAGTAATTTCCACGTTGGTAAAAAAGAAATTGATGATTACGTTACGAGATTTTCAAGCAAACTCGGAAAAATTCTTGCAGAAAAAGGAATTATAGATGATAAGATAAAAGAACTTAATAGGAAAATTGACCAGATAAGTCACTTTACTGGACAAAATTTAAATCTTCAAGAGATTTTTGCATGTAAGTTCATAAAAGTAAGATTTGGGCGCATACCTAAAGAAAGTTTCGTGAAACTGCAATCATATCAAGATAATCCATATGTGTTGTTTTTCCCGTGTACTGGAGACAGTACGCATTATTGGGGAGTGTACTTTGCACCGAGAGAGCAAGCTGCAGATATAGATAGAATATTTGGAGGCTTGTATTTTGAGCGAATATGGATAGATAGCTTTGAGGGTACTCCAGAAGAACATGTGTCAAGTTTAAGGGCAGAGCTGAAACTTGAGCAAGTCAAGTTCAATGACGTTAATAAGAAACTCGAGAGCTTTTGGGGTGCAAACAAAGAACAGTGCATGAGGTTTTACACAAAGATAAATGAACTGGACACATACTTCAGTATGAAAAAATATGTGTACAAGTATAAAAAAAGTTTTATATTGATTGGGTGGATCCCAGAAGAAGCAGAGGATAAATTTAAAACTGACCTTGAGATTTTGCATTCAGTTGAGTATTCGATTGAACCAGCTGAAACGGAACTAAAGCATTCTCCACCAGTTAAATTGAAAAACTTTAAATTATTTAAACCATTTGAGTTTTTTATCGATATGTACGGGCTTCCCTCATACAATGAAATGGATCCCACTGCGTTTGTAGCAATCACATATACGATATTGTACGGAATTATGTTTGCTGACCTGGGACAAGGTATTGTCCTTTCATTTATTGGATATTTCATGTGGAAGTTAAAAGGCATGATGCTTGGAAAAGCTCTTATACCGTGTGGCATATCGGGAGCAATCTTCGGAACGATTTTTGGATCAGTTTTTGGATTTGAGGAAGCACTAAATCCAATGTATAAATCTTTGTTTGGGTTACACGAAAAACCAATTGAAGTTTCAAATTCAACAAACGAATTGATAATAGCAGCGCTTGGTATCGGAATCGTGTGTGTCATAGTGGCGATGATTATGTGCATTTATTCATCAATTAAGAAAAAAGACTACGGAAAGTGCTTATTTGATCCAAGTGGTGTCACAGGACTGGTTTTTTATATCTCGCTTTTAGTTGGGGTTGGCGGCAAAATGCTGAATTTATTTGATGTGCTAAGTGTTCCGTATATATTGGGATTGATTGTTTTTCCAGTTGTGCTTATGTTCTTGAGAGAACCTCTTATCAAAATTGTTAACAAAGAAGAAAATTGGAAGCCAAGTAGCTGGGGAGAGTTTATACTACAAAATGTATTTGAACTGATTGAAATCATGTTAAGCTACTTTACTAATACAGTTTCATTTTTGAGAGTGGGAGCTTTCATAATCGCTCACGCGGGGATGATGCAAGCGGTGTTTACAATAGCGGGTATGTTTAGTGGACTTGGCTACGTAATCACAGTTGTTGTTGGTAACGCTATTGTCATTGCACTTGAAGCTCTCTTGACAGGCATACAAGTTATGAGATTGGAATTTTACGAGATGTTCAGCAGGTTTTTTGACGGTCAAGGCAGACCATTTGTACCGATATGTGCTCCAAAGACTGCTTTAAAGTCAAAATAATAATTTTAGTGTTTGTTGGAAAATTTCTTGATTTTGAGAGATTATTTACAAGAAATCGCAAATGTGATTTAACTATATTTTAAAAAATTTGGAGGTATTGTTATGGAATACATAGTATTAAGTTTACCGGTATTATTTTTGATCGTTTCAGTTATGGTGGCTGTGAAGGCTGTAAATAAAGGATATTCAAAAAAAAGAGTAGTTTACATGCAAATTGCGTCAGTTGCTGTATTTGGACTTTGCATGCTTGCTTGTCCAATGACGGCTTCGGCGGCAACGCTTGCAGCTTCTGACGTAACTCAAGATGTTTTAATTGCTTCAAACGGGTGGGCTATGATTGCTGCAGCTTTAGCTGTAGGCCTTTCTGGAATCGGTGGCGGTATAGCAGTTGCAGCTTCCGCACCAGCAGCTATCGGTGCTACAAGTGAAAATCCAAAAGCTTTTGGTAAAGCAATGGTCTTTGTTGCACTTGCTGAAGGTATTGCAATCTATGGACTTGTTGTTGCACTAATGCTTGCTGCAAAGGTTCAAGTTCCAACTTTAGGTTAATGATATGAAATATTATCTTATAAGTGATAACGTTGACACACTTGTAGGTATGAGACTTGCGGGGATAAAGGGTGTTACCGTGCATGAAGAAAAAGAAGTGAATGATGCCCTTGAAAACGCTATGAATATGGAAGATGTGGCCGTTATCTTAATAACAGAGAAATTAGTTAAACTTTGTCCAGATCTTGTGTATGACTTAAAACTTCATAGAAAGAAACCTCTTATAGTTGAAATCCCAGATCGTCATGGAGTGCGTGCAAAGGATTCTATAACAAGATACGTAAGAGATGCGATCGGACTTAAGATGTAAATAAAAAATTTGTAAAGCAAATTAGACTAACTTATTTGAAATTCAAGCTGTGTGCAACGATTACAAATTTGTGTCGTTGCCACGCTTGATCTCTAAATTGGAAAGAAAAACATATGAAGAATATTTTTTTAGTAAATGGTGTAGTAGGATGTAAAATATATTGGCAAATTACAAAAATAAGAGACTATTATGATGAAGGCACTACAGGAAAAATATTGTGTTTTGCTCCTGTTTTAAATATATAATGCATTTTTAGATTTTTGTTGCTTTTTACAACATTTTCTTTGGTGTGTTAGATTGAATTTTATTTTGTGCATATAGCATGACTCAATGAAAATTTCTATGCAAGACTAAAAAGGTTTAACATTGAGTTAAAATAAGTATATGGGGTGATTTTATAAATGAGTATGGAAGAAACAAAAACAAGTAAATTCCTTGAAGCGATAAGTAAGTATGCAAAAGAACAAAGGGACAAATTAAATCGTGAGGCTCAATTGATTCGTGAGCAAGAAGAAATTCGCATAGAAGATGAAATTTTGAGCGATGCGTATAATCTAATTCAACGCGAAATGGCTGCAATGAAAATTGAAATTTCAAACGAATGTTCTAAAAAAGAGTTTGCAGGAAGAAGACAACTATTTGAAAAAAGAATGAGTATTATGGAAAAAGTTTTCAAAAAGGCGGAACAAAAGCTCTTGGAATATTCTCAAAGTGACAAGTACAAATCTTTACTATTAAAGAGTGTGAACAATATTGCGGAAATCTCGAAAAATGAAGGAATGACTCTATATATAAAACCAGAAGATGAATATCTTGCATCAGAAATAAAAGAAGCATTTCCTGGTAAATGTGATGTGAAGTTGGATAACCACATAAAAATAGGTGGCATTCGCGGTTATGACAAAGAAAAAGGTGTTATAATAGATGAAACAATGGATTCAAAACTTAATGACCAACGTGAGTGGTTTACAGAAAACTCTGAATTAATGATAGATTAGTAGGGGGTGACATTTTGAAAACGGAAAAAATTTTTGGTATAAATGGACCAGTTGTTACGGTAAAAGGTGCAACTTCATTTTCTATGATGGAAATGGTTTATGTGGGGAATATAAAATTAGTGGGTGAAGTGATCGGGATAACTAGCGAATACACTACCATACAGGTATACGAAGAAACTACATCATTAAAACCAGGAGAGCCAGTTGAAGGTACTGGTAGTGCTATGAACGTAACTTTAGGTCCGGGTATAATTGATAATATTTTCGATGGAATAGAAAGGCCCTTGAAGGCTATTGAAAAAGAGTCAGGGGCGTTTATCTCGAGGGGTTCAGCAGTACCGGCACTAGACGAAGAAAAATTATGGAATGTAACAATTAAAGTTTTCGTGGGACAGAAACTTACTCCGGGTTTTATATATGCTACGTGTCCGGAAACCGATGTTATTTTACATAAATGCATGGTTCCACCGAACCTTTTCGGAAAAGTCATAGAGGTAGCTTCTGATGGTGAGTATAAAGTTAATGATACTATAGTAGTTTTGGAGGATGAGTTTGGAAATAGGCATAATTTAACTTTATGTCAAAAATGGCCAATTAGGACACCAAGACCAATTTTAAATAGACTTCCCGTTGACGTTCCACTCATTACAGGACAACGTATTATTGATACTCTTTTCCCCATATCCAAAGGTGGAACAGCTGCAATTCCTGGTGGATTTGGTGCAGGAAAAACAATGACACAGCATCAACTTGCAAAATGGTGTGACGCGGATATTATTGTGTATGTTGGTTGCGGTGAACGCGGAAATGAAATGAGCCAAGTTTTGAGTGAATTTAGCGAACTCATCGATCCTAAAACAAATCGTCCAATGACGGATCGTACTGTTCTCATAGCAAATACATCCAACATGCCAGTTGCAGCAAGAGAGGCATCAATTTATACAGGAATAACACTTGCTGAATATTATCGCGACATGGGATATCATGTGGCAATAATGGCGGATTCAACGTCGAGATGGGCAGAAGCCCTTCGTGAAATATCCGGCCGACTCGAGGAAATGCCTGCAGAAGAGGGTTTTCCCGCATATTTACCGTCAAGATTGTCTGAATTTTACGAAAGAGCTGGACGTGTGAAAAACTTAAATGATTCAGAAGGTTCTGTCACAATCATAGGAGCAGTGTCTCCGCAAGGTGCTGATTTCTCTGAACCCGTTACACAAAATACTAAAAGATTTACTCGTTGTTTTTGGGCTCTTGATAAAACACTCGCATATGCACGTCATTACCCAGCGATTAACTGGATGACGAGTTATAGTGAATATTTTGTGGATCTAGATCCGTGGTTCGCAGCAAATGTAGGCGAGGATTTCATAAAATATCGCAATGAAATGAGTTCTATACTTTATGAGGAAGATAGGTTGCTTGAGATTGTAAAACTTATTGGTGCGGATGTTTTACCTGATGATCAGAAATTGGTTATTGAAACAGCAAGGGTAATTCGAGTGGGATTTTTGCAGCAAAATGCATTCCATAAAGATGACACGTTTGTGTCCCTGAAAAAACAAAAACTGATGATGTCTACAATACTCCACTTACATGCTCGTGCAAAACAACTTGTTGCAAACTCAATCCCCATTTCACGAATTATAGAGCAGGGACTTTTTAATAAACTTACAAAGATGAAATACGATGTTCCCAATGATCGTCTTGATATGTTCGATGAATATAATAGGGAAATCGACGAAACAATCGATAAGATTTGTTAGGTAAGGAGTGAGAATTTTGCAACAAAGAAAAATTTTACAATATGTAGGAGTAAAAGAAATAAATGGTCCTTTGATAGTGATTGATGGTGTGGATGGTGCATCGTACGAAGAGATCGTAGACATAGAACTCGACAACGGTACGTATAGACAAGGCCGTATTGTTCAAATTGACGGTACACGTATAGTTGTGCAGGTTTTTGAGGGCACAAAGGCAATTTCACTTGAAAACACGCGTACAAGGCTTAAGGGGCACCCTATGGAACTTGCGCTGGCTCCGGAGATTCTTGGAAGAATTTTTGACGGGGCTGGAAAACCGATCGATGGAATGGGGCCAGTTTTTCCAAAAAAACGTATGAATATTAACGGTACACCAATAAATCCTGTTTCTAGGGTTTATCCGAGAAACTATATAAATACCGGAATTTCCTCAATTGATACGTTGTCTACGCTGATTCGTGGACAAAAACTTCCCATTTTTTCGGGGTCCGGTATGAAACACAATGAACTTGCTGTTCAAATTGTACGACAAGCTAAAATTGCGGAAGAGTCAGGGGATAAGTTTGCTGTGGTATTTGCGGCAATGGGCGTTAAGAACGATGTTGCAGACTACTTTAAAAAGAGCTTTCGTGAGTCAGGAGTACTTCAAAATGTAGTTATGTTCCTAAACCTTTCCAATGATCCGATTATAGAAAGAACACTGACACCTAGGTGTGCCCTCACAGCTGCGGAATATCTTGCATTTGAGCTTGATATGCATATTCTCGTTATTATGACAGACATGACATCATACGCTGAGGCACTTCGTGAATTTAGCTCGTCTAAAGGTGAAATACCCGGAAGAAAAGGTTACCCTGGATACTTGTATTCTGATTTGGCGTCGCTATACGAGAGAGCTGGTATGATAAAAGATCACAAAGGATCAGTTACGCAAATCCCCATACTGACCATGCCAAATGACGATATAACCCATCCTGTACCTGATTTGACTGGGTACATAACAGAAGGACAAATTGTTCTTGATAGGTCACTCGAAGGGTCAAACGTGTATCCACCTGTCTATGTGCTTTCGTCACTATCCAGACTCATGAAAGACGGTATTGGTGAGGGATATACTAGAGAGGATCATTCTGCATTGTCCGGACAACTTTTTGCGTCGTACGCTAAAGTTATGGATGCAAGATCATTGGCTTCAGTTATAGGTGAAGAAGAACTTTCAGCTTCAGATAAGAGATATATTGAGTTTGGGAAAAAGTTTGAGAATGAATTTGTTAACCAAAATGCATCAGAGGACAGAACAATAGAACAAAGTTTGAACCTTGGCTGGCAACTTCTGGGGCTTTTGCCTCGTGAGGAACTCGATAGAGTAGATGACGCTATACTTGATAAGTATTACAAGAAAGTTGGTGAGCCAGATGGGGATACAAGTAGTTCCAACTAAGGGAAATTTAATTGCAACAAAAAAATCTTTGGAACTTGCTAAAGTAGGATATGATCTTCTTGACAAAAAGAGAAATATATTAATCAGAGAAATGATGGCTTTGATTGACGTCGCTACGGAACTTCAAGAAAAAATTGATATCACGTACAGGGAAGCTTATCTTGCATTACAAAAAGCAAATATTACTTTAGGAATTTGTGATGAACTTTCTGGGGCAGTGCCAGAAGAGAATTCATTAGAACTTTCATATCGAAGTGTGATGGGTGTCGAGATACCAATCGTATCAATTGATGAAAATGATAAATCTTCAAAAATCCCTTTTGGTTTGTATACGTCAAACTCTACGCTTGATGAGGCACATTTGGCTTTCGTTGAGGTAAAACGGTTAACAACAAGGCTTGCTGAAATTGAAAATAGTGTGTATAGGTTAGCGGATTCTATAAAAAAGACGCAAAAACGTGCAAACGCCCTAAAAAATATTATGATACCTAGATTTGAAGAAACAGTGAAATTTATAAGTGATGCGATAGATGAGAAGGAACGTGAGGATTTTTCACGATTAAAGGTCATAAAGCATCAAAAGGAAAAATTAAACAATTAATTATATAAAAAAATTCTGTCAATTAATTTGGCAGAATTTTTTAAGCTATAATTCATAAAAGCACTTGAATCAATCCTGTTTTTATATTATTATTTATTTAATAGATACAATAAACTTGATTATATTAAATGGGGGTGAATAAGAAATGAAACGTAAAATATTACTTGTAAGTGTAATAGCTATTATGACTATTACAGGTGTTTTTGCTGCAGTTAAGTGGATTAACGATAATAAAACCGATATAACAGTAGAGGTGAAGGATGACGATGAACAAAGGCTTGATGTAAAAATAATACCACCAGATGACGATCAAATATGGTTCGTAACTGTGGTAGACGATGGTGATTACTCTTTTGATTTTAAGTGGTCTGAAGATTTTACAAAATGTACAAGAATTAAATATAGTAAAGTACTTAGAAGGGATAAACCACCCATAAGAGAACATGCAACAGATATAAGCGATAAAATAATAACTGAACCAACTTGTGAAAATAACGGACAAAAATATTATGTAGCCAAATTCGATGATGGTCAAACAGTTTCATCCGGTTTAGTGAATATACCAGCATTAGGTCATTCTAAAGTGAACTTCGATACAGCTACTTGTGAAAAAGAAGGGACTAAGGGACAAAGGTGTACAAGGTGCAATAAAGAATTTGATGTAAAATCTAGCGAAGCTACAGGAAAATATACCCCAGGAGATTTTGAAATAACAAAAGAACCCACATGTACGGAACCAGGTAGTAAACAACAAGTATGTAATGTATGTGGTGAGATATTGAAAAAAGAAACAATTCCGGCAAAAGGACATGATTATGATAATTGGCAAGAAATTGAAGGAGAAGAAAGTTGTATAAGGAAATGCAAAACTTGTTCTTTTGAAGAAACATGTGAACATGAAGATTCTATAACGACAGAGTGGAATGCGGTTAATGACGAACAATGTGTGTGTTCAATGTTTTGTACTAAGTGTGGAAAAGTATTGGAAGAGGGTTTGCCAGAAAATCATGTTTGGATGCCAAGCAGAGATACTAGTGATTTTTTTGAATGTGAGAATTGCCATATAAAAAGGCGTTTTACAGAAAGTGATAAATAAAAACATAATTTATCGAAAGAGGCCGGTTTTAACCTGTCTCTTTTTAATAATGCCTGTTTTAAAATTCATTCTTCCTAAAATCACCAAAAGTTACATGTTATAAATAGAAAAGGTTGAACATGTTTTTTTGGACGAGCATAGTATTTATTAAGAGTTGTATTATGGCTAGGTTAACATTAATATAACATAAAAATGTATAATATGCAGAATTTTTAATTTTTTTGTAAATTCTTATTTACTTTTCATGTTATTATTATTATAATTATATTAAAATATTCAGCAAGGGGGAGTTTTTATGAAAAATCATTGCAAAATAATTGTAAGCCTATTGCTAACAATTGTATTAAGTGTTTCATGTATACCGATGTCTAGTGTACGTGCAGGTTCAAACGACAAAGATGAATCAACAACCGTGGAAGAACAAGATGCTGCGGGGTTGAGTACAAAAGAGCTTTCAACTAGAAATTCTACCACGGGTCCGTATGAACAAGAACATGAAACGTATAAAATACCAGTACTGCGACCTCGGAGTGCATCGTACAATAGTGATGTAGAAATGTCTTCATTATCAGAATCCCAAAAAGGTACGGACAAGGTTGACAACAAAACTGGGGAAGAGACAAAAGCAGCTTCAGTATCAAGTCCATCAGGCTCCAGACATACTAGACACGCAAGCCTTTTTGCTGCAGACAGAATACGTCTTCCATCGTATACCTTAAGATCACATGATGGAGATACTGAATCACAAGTTTCATCGGCGTCAAGAGAAAGAAGAAAATCATGTTTTTCTTTTGCGAGTTCAGATTTGACGATTCCTGATCATATACTAAAAAGTCCATATGGGGTAATAAAGGAGCCTGTGAGAAAACGGGATATAAAATTATCTGTAAATGCTCCTGCATCAATCGATAAAACACCTGGTGTTTTTAACATCTCAGTTAAACTTGATAGTTACCTAGAAAAAAAATTAGACGATGTAAGCGTGTATGTTCAATTTAGCGATGACACAACAGAATTTTCATTTGCGCCGCCAGTTCCTGTTATAAAAGATGTAGAACTACTAGATTCTGATCAGTATTCTTATAATATAAATGTTACTAGAATATATGAAGATGTAAACCGAGCATTTTTTGTATATGTGACGCACAAAGATGTAGATATTAATGGAGAAAAAAGAGAATATCTTATTGCAGCACATAGACAGCAGGTTCATCTTTGTAAATCCACTCCAAATAAAGCGGTAATAATAGTTCCAGGAATATGTGGTTCCGAACTTTTCTCCGCAAAGGCACAGCGCATAGAGGATACGCAATATTCTAAAGGATACAGACTTTGGCCTCCGGAAGGAATAATTGAAGTTATGGACGGTGGAGTATCATGTTGCATACCCTGCAGAAAAAAAGAAACTGAATATGTACAACGACTAATAAATGATTTATCGCTTATTTTTTGTAAAGAAGATGGATCATCAAAAGCTAAGATTATGCGTTCAAATCCAATTTTAGACTGTAAAGCAAACCCTGATAAAAGAAACTTTGGTACTATAAATTGTTATTCAGGTTTAGTAAATAGCGTTATAAATTCTGAATACGCAAGAGATGCAAAAGTGGTGTTTTTTTCCTACGATTGGCGTATAAGTAACGCCAAGACAGCAAAAGAACTTGAAAAGTTTATAAAAGAACAAGAATATTCTGAAGTTATATTAGTTGCTCATAGTATGGGTGGATTAGTGTGCTCGTCGTATTTATCTAACCCGAAAAACTGCGAAAAAGTTTCCAAAATGGTCTTTTTAGGTACTCCATTTTTAGGAGCTGCAAAAGCCTTTAATGCTTTAGAAAATGGAGTGTTTTTCGATGGAATAGTAGGGGATTTAACAGCACCAATAGCAAACCCAAAAATTTCCGCGCTTGTAAAAAAGTGCGCTTCTGTATATGAGTTGTTACCGCCTAAACAATTTTTTGAGATATGTAAAGGGGCTTCATGTAGGGGAGCTATAATAGATCGTGGATATGTTTTTACTCGTAAATCAAAAACTAATCCATTGAAAAGCAATTATGCTTTAAGGACCTTTGAAGAGACATCCAGTATAATAGAAAGTAGAGAATGGACCCCACAAGTAAATAAATTTTTAAGAAAAGCGCAAAGGTTCCACGATAGTTTGTACGATAAACATGGAACAGCATTAATTTTCAAGTATGGAGTTCCGATATTTAATATAGTTGGTTGTAATATAGAAACTCATGCGGGTTACTTTTTAAGCGAAGGTAGGAAAAATAAAATCTCATGCAAAGCAGAACTTTGTAATGGCGATGGTACAGTTTCTCTACTTAGTAGCACACTCATGGGAAATGTTCCAAACTTAAATTCATACTACGTAAAAGGGATAAATCATATGGGACTTATGCAAAATCCAAAGTGCCTTGAATTGATTAATAATATTATTTCGGGGCATGTTGAGAGATTTGACCCGAGGGTAATAGAAAAAATATATCCAAGGGTTATTGAAGATGAAGGTTGTTGTGGGTGTTTACCGTTGTGTATATGCTTTTAAAACAAAATTTATTATCATGAATGAGTATTAGGCAAAATTATCATCACTAGAAAATGAGCAGAAATGCGAGCTTTTAGCTAACATACACTGCTCATTTTTCGTTTAAATTCTTCTAGCGTTTGGGTAATACTCCATATTTTGATTATTGGAATACGGAACTCCATAACTAAAAGTTCTTGGATCTAAAAAGATATCAGCATGTGGTGGTTTAATTGTAAATAGTAGGTACATAACTAAAAATAATGTTAATAGTAAAACTGCAAAATTAAATCCACTTCCAATTGATTCAAAGTTTATTAACAATATATAGGATAATACAAATGCAATCGTTACAGCAATAAAAGCGATTACTACGTCCATAGACAATTCATTTTTGAATGTAATGCCTACGTATGTGTAAAATAGCACGATTATCAATATAATGATTGTATATAGTCCGATTACCTTAGCTACGACAAATCGTTTAAAAGGTAATTTGATGACCATAAACTCCCAAATCGCATAAATGACGTAAGGTAAAGTAAAAATTTTTGTGTGTTCCCAAACACTTTCATTTACAGATCCAACTAATATGCTCCAAACCGCACCATCCGATAGTCGATATACAAAATGTAAAAAAATTGCTGTCAAGAATACAACAGGTATCCCGATAATTTCCATAAATACTAAACGTTTTTTGTCCAAGTTACTCATGCCTCGCATTGATTTAATTAATATTTCTTTTTAAAACATACGTTTTATAAAGAAAATATATGCATTCGTGCACTAAGATAATAAGTTTTATGCTAAAAATTCTCTTAAACATATTTTAAAGTCCTAGCTTATCCTAAAATATGCAAAAAGCTACAGCGTGCTGTGACACCTCCCGACTATAGATATAATATATAATGATCACATAAATTTAAATTAGGCGGTGGTTATTGTGAAAAGTAATGTCTCGTTATTAAATGTGTCTACAAAAATAAGCAATGCTCCTGTAAAAAAAGCTCACAAAGGATACTCAGCTATAAAACAAATCCTGTTTTTTGTTTTAGGTGTTTTTGTGTCTAGAGGGTATATTTTAAATAGTTATTCTCCGTTTGCCGCGGCACTTGTGGCAGCAGCACCTTTCAAAAATGTTTTTGCAGTGATGAGTGGTTCTTGTTTAGGCTATGTTTTGCCACCGTATTTTCATGGGAGTATGAGGTATGTTTCTACAATAATAGCTGTAGCGGCTATACGTTGGACGTTGAGTGATATGAAGTTCTTTAAGCAAAATAACTTTTTTTCTTCAACAATAGCATTTATTCCAATGGTAGCTACTGGTATTGCTTTAAATTCAATTGAGGGAATTTCATTATCTTCTATTGGGACAAGCGTATCAGAAAGTTGTTTTGCTTTTTTTAGTGCGTATTTTTTTTCTGGAGCGTTTGACGTGATAAGTACTAAAAATATGCATACCTTCCAAAGGAAAGACATAGTTTGTGTTATTATTACATACTGCATAATATTGCTTTCACTCTCAAATGTCTTTATTTTACACAAGGTCTCAGTGGGAAAAATACTGGCACTTACTACACTTCTATCAAGTGCATATACAGCATCTGTATTTGGAGGGAGTGTAGTTGGGGCAATTCTAGGAGCACTATTTGGTTTGACTTCAACGAATTTTGCTTATATTGCTGGTACATACGCTTTAGGGGGAGTATTAGCGGGAGTATTTTCTTCTTACGGAAAAAGCGCAGTTGCAGGAGTTTTCGTTATTATAAACTTAGCTATATCAATATTAAATATTCATAATTCTTATGCTATTTCTGGAATATATGAAGTAATGATTGCAACTATCATATTTGCACTGTTACCACAGAAGGTACTAAATTTCATCTCGTGCATATTCAAAGAGCCTAGTAAAATTAGTTAAACTTTGTCCAGATCTTGTGTATGACTTAAAACTTCATAGAAAGAAACCTCTTATAGTTGAAATCCCAGATCGTCATGGAGTGCGTGCAAAGGATTCTATAACAAGATACGTAAGAGATGCGATCGGACTTAAGATGTAAATAAAAAATTTGTAAAGCAAATTAGACTAACTTATTTGAAATTCAAGCTGTGTGCAACGATTACAAATTTGTGTCGTTGCCACGCTTGATCTCTAAATTGGAAAGAAAAACATATGAAGAATATTTTTTTAGTAAATGGTGTAGTAGGATGTAAAATATATTGGCAAATTACAAAAATAAGAGACTATTATGATGAAGGCACTACAGGAAAAATATTGTGTTTTGCTCCTGTTTTAAATATATAATGCATTTTTAGATTTTTGTTGCTTTTTACAACATTTTCTTTGGTGTGTTAGATTGAATTTTATTTTGTGCATATAGCATGACTCAATGAAAATTTCTATGCAAGACTAAAAAGGTTTAACATTGAGTTAAAATAAGTATATGGGGTGATTTTATAAATGAGTATGGAAGAAACAAAAACAAGTAAATTCCTTGAAGCGATAAGTAAGTATGCAAAAGAACAAAGGGACAAATTAAATCGTGAGGCTCAATTGATTCGTGAGCAAGAAGAAATTCGCATAGAAGATGAAATTTTGAGCGATGCGTATAATCTAATTCAACGCGAAATGGCTGCAATGAAAATTGAAATTTCAAACGAATGTTCTAAAAAAGAGTTTGCAGGAAGAAGACAACTATTTGAAAAAAGAATGAGTATTATGGAAAAAGTTTTCAAAAAGGCGGAACAAAAGCTCTTGGAATATTCTCAAAGTGACAAGTACAAATCTTTACTATTAAAGAGTGTGAACAATATTGCGGAAATCTCGAAAAATGAAGGAATGACTCTATATATAAAACCAGAAGATGAATATCTTGCATCAGAAATAAAAGAAGCATTTCCTGGTAAATGTGATGTGAAGTTGGATAACCACATAAAAATAGGTGGCATTCGCGGTTATGACAAAGAAAAAGGTGTTATAATAGATGAAACAATGGATTCAAAACTTAATGACCAACGTGAGTGGTTTACAGAAAACTCTGAATTAATGATAGATTAGTAGGGGGTGACATTTTGAAAACGGAAAAAATTTTTGGTATAAATGGACCAGTTGTTACGGTAAAAGGTGCAACTTCATTTTCTATGATGGAAATGGTTTATGTGGGGAATATAAAATTAGTGGGTGAAGTGATCGGGATAACTAGCGAATACACTACCATACAGGTATACGAAGAAACTACATCATTAAAACCAGGAGAGCCAGTTGAAGGTACTGGTAGTGCTATGAACGTAACTTTAGGTCCGGGTATAATTGATAATATTTTCGATGGAATAGAAAGGCCCTTGAAGGCTATTGAAAAAGAGTCAGGGGCGTTTATCTCGAGGGGTTCAGCAGTACCGGCACTAGACGAAGAAAAATTATGGAATGTAACAATTAAAGTTTTCGTGGGACAGAAACTTACTCCGGGTTTTATATATGCTACGTGTCCGGAAACCGATGTTATTTTACATAAATGCATGGTTCCACCGAACCTTTTCGGAAAAGTCATAGAGGTAGCTTCTGATGGTGAGTATAAAGTTAATGATACTATAGTAGTTTTGGAGGATGAGTTTGGAAATAGGCATAATTTAACTTTATGTCAAAAATGGCCAATTAGGACACCAAGACCAATTTTAAATAGACTTCCCGTTGACGTTCCACTCATTACAGGACAACGTATTATTGATACTCTTTTCCCCATATCCAAAGGTGGAACAGCTGCAATTCCTGGTGGATTTGGTGCAGGAAAAACAATGACACAGCATCAACTTGCAAAATGGTGTGACGCGGATATTATTGTGTATGTTGGTTGCGGTGAACGCGGAAATGAAATGAGCCAAGTTTTGAGTGAATTTAGCGAACTCATCGATCCTAAAACAAATCGTCCAATGACGGATCGTACTGTTCTCATAGCAAATACATCCAACATGCCAGTTGCAGCAAGAGAGGCATCAATTTATACAGGAATAACACTTGCTGAATATTATCGCGACATGGGATATCATGTGGCAATAATGGCGGATTCAACGTCGAGATGGGCAGAAGCCCTTCGTGAAATATCCGGCCGACTCGAGGAAATGCCTGCAGAAGAGGGTTTTCCCGCATATTTACCGTCAAGATTGTCTGAATTTTACGAAAGAGCTGGACGTGTGAAAAACTTAAATGATTCAGAAGGTTCTGTCACAATCATAGGAGCAGTGTCTCCGCAAGGTGCTGATTTCTCTGAACCCGTTACACAAAATACTAAAAGATTTACTCGTTGTTTTTGGGCTCTTGATAAAACACTCGCATATGCACGTCATTACCCAGCGATTAACTGGATGACGAGTTATAGTGAATATTTTGTGGATCTAGATCCGTGGTTCGCAGCAAATGTAGGCGAGGATTTCATAAAATATCGCAATGAAATGAGTTCTATACTTTATGAGGAAGATAGGTTGCTTGAGATTGTAAAACTTATTGGTGCGGATGTTTTACCTGATGATCAGAAATTGGTTATTGAAACAGCAAGGGTAATTCGAGTGGGATTTTTGCAGCAAAATGCATTCCATAAAGATGACACGTTTGTGTCCCTGAAAAAACAAAAACTGATGATGTCTACAATACTCCACTTACATGCTCGTGCAAAACAACTTGTTGCAAACTCAATCCCCATTTCACGAATTATAGAGCAGGGACTTTTTAATAAACTTACAAAGATGAAATACGATGTTCCCAATGATCGTCTTGATATGTTCGATGAATATAATAGGGAAATCGACGAAACAATCGATAAGATTTGTTAGGTAAGGAGTGAGAATTTTGCAACAAAGAAAAATTTTACAATATGTAGGAGTAAAAGAAATAAATGGTCCTTTGATAGTGATTGATGGTGTGGATGGTGCATCGTACGAAGAGATCGTAGACATAGAACTCGACAACGGTACGTATAGACAAGGCCGTATTGTTCAAATTGACGGTACACGTATAGTTGTGCAGGTTTTTGAGGGCACAAAGGCAATTTCACTTGAAAACACGCGTACAAGGCTTAAGGGGCACCCTATGGAACTTGCGCTGGCTCCGGAGATTCTTGGAAGAATTTTTGACGGGGCTGGAAAACCGATCGATGGAATGGGGCCAGTTTTTCCAAAAAAACGTATGAATATTAACGGTACACCAATAAATCCTGTTTCTAGGGTTTATCCGAGAAACTATATAAATACCGGAATTTCCTCAATTGATACGTTGTCTACGCTGATTCGTGGACAAAAACTTCCCATTTTTTCGGGGTCCGGTATGAAACACAATGAACTTGCTGTTCAAATTGTACGACAAGCTAAAATTGCGGAAGAGTCAGGGGATAAGTTTGCTGTGGTATTTGCGGCAATGGGCGTTAAGAACGATGTTGCAGACTACTTTAAAAAGAGCTTTCGTGAGTCAGGAGTACTTCAAAATGTAGTTATGTTCCTAAACCTTTCCAATGATCCGATTATAGAAAGAACACTGACACCTAGGTGTGCCCTCACAGCTGCGGAATATCTTGCATTTGAGCTTGATATGCATATTCTCGTTATTATGACAGACATGACATCATACGCTGAGGCACTTCGTGAATTTAGCTCGTCTAAAGGTGAAATACCCGGAAGAAAAGGTTACCCTGGATACTTGTATTCTGATTTGGCGTCGCTATACGAGAGAGCTGGTATGATAAAAGATCACAAAGGATCAGTTACGCAAATCCCCATACTGACCATGCCAAATGACGATATAACCCATCCTGTACCTGATTTGACTGGGTACATAACAGAAGGACAAATTGTTCTTGATAGGTCACTCGAAGGGTCAAACGTGTATCCACCTGTCTATGTGCTTTCGTCACTATCCAGACTCATGAAAGACGGTATTGGTGAGGGATATACTAGAGAGGATCATTCTGCATTGTCCGGACAACTTTTTGCGTCGTACGCTAAAGTTATGGATGCAAGATCATTGGCTTCAGTTATAGGTGAAGAAGAACTTTCAGCTTCAGATAAGAGATATATTGAGTTTGGGAAAAAGTTTGAGAATGAATTTGTTAACCAAAATGCATCAGAGGACAGAACAATAGAACAAAGTTTGAACCTTGGCTGGCAACTTCTGGGGCTTTTGCCTCGTGAGGAACTCGATAGAGTAGATGACGCTATACTTGATAAGTATTACAAGAAAGTTGGTGAGCCAGATGGGGATACAAGTAGTTCCAACTAAGGGAAATTTAATTGCAACAAAAAAATCTTTGGAACTTGCTAAAGTAGGATATGATCTTCTTGACAAAAAGAGAAATATATTAATCAGAGAAATGATGGCTTTGATTGACGTCGCTACGGAACTTCAAGAAAAAATTGATATCACGTACAGGGAAGCTTATCTTGCATTACAAAAAGCAAATATTACTTTAGGAATTTGTGATGAACTTTCTGGGGCAGTGCCAGAAGAGAATTCATTAGAACTTTCATATCGAAGTGTGATGGGTGTCGAGATACCAATCGTATCAATTGATGAAAATGATAAATCTTCAAAAATCCCTTTTGGTTTGTATACGTCAAACTCTACGCTTGATGAGGCACATTTGGCTTTCGTTGAGGTAAAACGGTTAACAACAAGGCTTGCTGAAATTGAAAATAGTGTGTATAGGTTAGCGGATTCTATAAAAAAGACGCAAAAACGTGCAAACGCCCTAAAAAATATTATGATACCTAGATTTGAAGAAACAGTGAAATTTATAAGTGATGCGATAGATGAGAAGGAACGTGAGGATTTTTCACGATTAAAGGTCATAAAGCATCAAAAGGAAAAATTAAACAATTAATTATATAAAAAAATTCTGTCAATTAATTTGGCAGAATTTTTTAAGCTATAATTCATAAAAGCACTTGAATCAATCCTGTTTTTATATTATTATTTATTTAATAGATACAATAAACTTGATTATATTAAATGGGGGTGAATAAGAAATGAAACGTAAAATATTACTTGTAAGTGTAATAGCTATTATGACTATTACAGGTGTTTTTGCTGCAGTTAAGTGGATTAACGATAATAAAACCGATATAACAGTAGAGGTGAAGGATGACGATGAACAAAGGCTTGATGTAAAAATAATACCACCAGATGACGATCAAATATGGTTCGTAACTGTGGTAGACGATGGTGATTACTCTTTTGATTTTAAGTGGTCTGAAGATTTTACAAAATGTACAAGAATTAAATATAGTAAAGTACTTAGAAGGGATAAACCACCCATAAGAGAACATGCAACAGATATAAGCGATAAAATAATAACTGAACCAACTTGTGAAAATAACGGACAAAAATATTATGTAGCCAAATTCGATGATGGTCAAACAGTTTCATCCGGTTTAGTGAATATACCAGCATTAGGTCATTCTAAAGTGAACTTCGATACAGCTACTTGTGAAAAAGAAGGGACTAAGGGACAAAGGTGTACAAGGTGCAATAAAGAATTTGATGTAAAATCTAGCGAAGCTACAGGAAAATATACCCCAGGAGATTTTGAAATAACAAAAGAACCCACATGTACGGAACCAGGTAGTAAACAACAAGTATGTAATGTATGTGGTGAGATATTGAAAAAAGAAACAATTCCGGCAAAAGGACATGATTATGATAATTGGCAAGAAATTGAAGGAGAAGAAAGTTGTATAAGGAAATGCAAAACTTGTTCTTTTGAAGAAACATGTGAACATGAAGATTCTATAACGACAGAGTGGAATGCGGTTAATGACGAACAATGTGTGTGTTCAATGTTTTGTACTAAGTGTGGAAAAGTATTGGAAGAGGGTTTGCCAGAAAATCATGTTTGGATGCCAAGCAGAGATACTAGTGATTTTTTTGAATGTGAGAATTGCCATATAAAAAGGCGTTTTACAGAAAGTGATAAATAAAAACATAATTTATCGAAAGAGGCCGGTTTTAACCTGTCTCTTTTTAATAATGCCTGTTTTAAAATTCATTCTTCCTAAAATCACCAAAAGTTACATGTTATAAATAGAAAAGGTTGAACATGTTTTTTTGGACGAGCATAGTATTTATTAAGAGTTGTATTATGGCTAGGTTAACATTAATATAACATAAAAATGTATAATATGCAGAATTTTTAATTTTTTTGTAAATTCTTATTTACTTTTCATGTTATTATTATTATAATTATATTAAAATATTCAGCAAGGGGGAGTTTTTATGAAAAATCATTGCAAAATAATTGTAAGCCTATTGCTAACAATTGTATTAAGTGTTTCATGTATACCGATGTCTAGTGTACGTGCAGGTTCAAACGACAAAGATGAATCAACAACCGTGGAAGAACAAGATGCTGCGGGGTTGAGTACAAAAGAGCTTTCAACTAGAAATTCTACCACGGGTCCGTATGAACAAGAACATGAAACGTATAAAATACCAGTACTGCGACCTCGGAGTGCATCGTACAATAGTGATGTAGAAATGTCTTCATTATCAGAATCCCAAAAAGGTACGGACAAGGTTGACAACAAAACTGGGGAAGAGACAAAAGCAGCTTCAGTATCAAGTCCATCAGGCTCCAGACATACTAGACACGCAAGCCTTTTTGCTGCAGACAGAATACGTCTTCCATCGTATACCTTAAGATCACATGATGGAGATACTGAATCACAAGTTTCATCGGCGTCAAGAGAAAGAAGAAAATCATGTTTTTCTTTTGCGAGTTCAGATTTGACGATTCCTGATCATATACTAAAAAGTCCATATGGGGTAATAAAGGAGCCTGTGAGAAAACGGGATATAAAATTATCTGTAAATGCTCCTGCATCAATCGATAAAACACCTGGTGTTTTTAACATCTCAGTTAAACTTGATAGTTACCTAGAAAAAAAATTAGACGATGTAAGCGTGTATGTTCAATTTAGCGATGACACAACAGAATTTTCATTTGCGCCGCCAGTTCCTGTTATAAAAGATGTAGAACTACTAGATTCTGATCAGTATTCTTATAATATAAATGTTACTAGAATATATGAAGATGTAAACCGAGCATTTTTTGTATATGTGACGCACAAAGATGTAGATATTAATGGAGAAAAAAGAGAATATCTTATTGCAGCACATAGACAGCAGGTTCATCTTTGTAAATCCACTCCAAATAAAGCGGTAATAATAGTTCCAGGAATATGTGGTTCCGAACTTTTCTCCGCAAAGGCACAGCGCATAGAGGATACGCAATATTCTAAAGGATACAGACTTTGGCCTCCGGAAGGAATAATTGAAGTTATGGACGGTGGAGTATCATGTTGCATACCCTGCAGAAAAAAAGAAACTGAATATGTACAACGACTAATAAATGATTTATCGCTTATTTTTTGTAAAGAAGATGGATCATCAAAAGCTAAGATTATGCGTTCAAATCCAATTTTAGACTGTAAAGCAAACCCTGATAAAAGAAACTTTGGTACTATAAATTGTTATTCAGGTTTAGTAAATAGCGTTATAAATTCTGAATACGCAAGAGATGCAAAAGTGGTGTTTTTTTCCTACGATTGGCGTATAAGTAACGCCAAGACAGCAAAAGAACTTGAAAAGTTTATAAAAGAACAAGAATATTCTGAAGTTATATTAGTTGCTCATAGTATGGGTGGATTAGTGTGCTCGTCGTATTTATCTAACCCGAAAAACTGCGAAAAAGTTTCCAAAATGGTCTTTTTAGGTACTCCATTTTTAGGAGCTGCAAAAGCCTTTAATGCTTTAGAAAATGGAGTGTTTTTCGATGGAATAGTAGGGGATTTAACAGCACCAATAGCAAACCCAAAAATTTCCGCGCTTGTAAAAAAGTGCGCTTCTGTATATGAGTTGTTACCGCCTAAACAATTTTTTGAGATATGTAAAGGGGCTTCATGTAGGGGAGCTATAATAGATCGTGGATATGTTTTTACTCGTAAATCAAAAACTAATCCATTGAAAAGCAATTATGCTTTAAGGACCTTTGAAGAGACATCCAGTATAATAGAAAGTAGAGAATGGACCCCACAAGTAAATAAATTTTTAAGAAAAGCGCAAAGGTTCCACGATAGTTTGTACGATAAACATGGAACAGCATTAATTTTCAAGTATGGAGTTCCGATATTTAATATAGTTGGTTGTAATATAGAAACTCATGCGGGTTACTTTTTAAGCGAAGGTAGGAAAAATAAAATCTCATGCAAAGCAGAACTTTGTAATGGCGATGGTACAGTTTCTCTACTTAGTAGCACACTCATGGGAAATGTTCCAAACTTAAATTCATACTACGTAAAAGGGATAAATCATATGGGACTTATGCAAAATCCAAAGTGCCTTGAATTGATTAATAATATTATTTCGGGGCATGTTGAGAGATTTGACCCGAGGGTAATAGAAAAAATATATCCAAGGGTTATTGAAGATGAAGGTTGTTGTGGGTGTTTACCGTTGTGTATATGCTTTTAAAACAAAATTTATTATCATGAATGAGTATTAGGCAAAATTATCATCACTAGAAAATGAGCAGAAATGCGAGCTTTTAGCTAACATACACTGCTCATTTTTCGTTTAAATTCTTCTAGCGTTTGGGTAATACTCCATATTTTGATTATTGGAATACGGAACTCCATAACTAAAAGTTCTTGGATCTAAAAAGATATCAGCATGTGGTGGTTTAATTGTAAATAGTAGGTACATAACTAAAAATAATGTTAATAGTAAAACTGCAAAATTAAATCCACTTCCAATTGATTCAAAGTTTATTAACAATATATAGGATAATACAAATGCAATCGTTACAGCAATAAAAGCGATTACTACGTCCATAGACAATTCATTTTTGAATGTAATGCCTACGTATGTGTAAAATAGCACGATTATCAATATAATGATTGTATATAGTCCGATTACCTTAGCTACGACAAATCGTTTAAAAGGTAATTTGATGACCATAAACTCCCAAATCGCATAAATGACGTAAGGTAAAGTAAAAATTTTTGTGTGTTCCCAAACACTTTCATTTACAGATCCAACTAATATGCTCCAAACCGCACCATCCGATAGTCGATATACAAAATGTAAAAAAATTGCTGTCAAGAATACAACAGGTATCCCGATAATTTCCATAAATACTAAACGTTTTTTGTCCAAGTTACTCATGCCTCGCATTGATTTAATTAATATTTCTTTTTAAAACATACGTTTTATAAAGAAAATATATGCATTCGTGCACTAAGATAATAAGTTTTATGCTAAAAATTCTCTTAAACATATTTTAAAGTCCTAGCTTATCCTAAAATATGCAAAAAGCTACAGCGTGCTGTGACACCTCCCGACTATAGATATAATATATAATGATCACATAAATTTAAATTAGGCGGTGGTTATTGTGAAAAGTAATGTCTCGTTATTAAATGTGTCTACAAAAATAAGCAATGCTCCTGTAAAAAAAGCTCACAAAGGATACTCAGCTATAAAACAAATCCTGTTTTTTGTTTTAGGTGTTTTTGTGTCTAGAGGGTATATTTTAAATAGTTATTCTCCGTTTGCCGCGGCACTTGTGGCAGCAGCACCTTTCAAAAATGTTTTTGCAGTGATGAGTGGTTCTTGTTTAGGCTATGTTTTGCCACCGTATTTTCATGGGAGTATGAGGTATGTTTCTACAATAATAGCTGTAGCGGCTATACGTTGGACGTTGAGTGATATGAAGTTCTTTAAGCAAAATAACTTTTTTTCTTCAACAATAGCATTTATTCCAATGGTAGCTACTGGTATTGCTTTAAATTCAATTGAGGGAATTTCATTATCTTCTATTGGGACAAGCGTATCAGAAAGTTGTTTTGCTTTTTTTAGTGCGTATTTTTTTTCTGGAGCGTTTGACGTGATAAGTACTAAAAATATGCATACCTTCCAAAGGAAAGACATAGTTTGTGTTATTATTACATACTGCATAATATTGCTTTCACTCTCAAATGTCTTTATTTTACACAAGGTCTCAGTGGGAAAAATACTGGCACTTACTACACTTCTATCAAGTGCATATACAGCATCTGTATTTGGAGGGAGTGTAGTTGGGGCAATTCTAGGAGCACTATTTGGTTTGACTTCAACGAATTTTGCTTATATTGCTGGTACATACGCTTTAGGGGGAGTATTAGCGGGAGTATTTTCTTCTTACGGAAAAAGCGCAGTTGCAGGAGTTTTCGTTATTATAAACTTAGCTATATCAATATTAAATATTCATAATTCTTATGCTATTTCTGGAATATATGAAGTAATGATTGCAACTATCATATTTGCACTGTTACCACAGAAGGTACTAAATTTCATCTCGTGCATATTCAAAGAGCCTAGTAATAATTCATCAGTTATTGAAGGATTACGGAAAAATACTGTTTTGCGCTTTGACACACTAGGGAAAGCATTATGTTCAGTTACAGATTCTATAGATTCTGTAGCGGAAAAATTAGCAAAACTTAATTGTAAAGATAAATCGCTCTTAGCAGATAAAGTAATAGATAAAGCTTGTCCAAATTGTCCAATGAAAGCGGTGTGTCTTGATAAAGAAAAAGATCACACATATGATTATATAAATTCTATGATAGACGAATACATGTCTGAAGGTAATTTTGATCAAACATTGGCGTTTGCAGATAGATGTTTTCATTTTGGAAGGGTAGAGGAATGTGTTAGAAATGAATGCGAGATGTATAAAGCTAATCAAAATTCAATAAGACGCGCAGATGAGTTAAGAGATATGGTTTCGAGTCAAATTTCCAGTATGGGGAAGATTTTTTCTGATATTTCGAATGAACTCGACACTTATGAATGCTTTGATTTAAAAGCAGCTTATAAAGTTGAGGAAATATTTAGAGCAAAGGGAATTATTTCAATTGATACGGTATGCCGAGTGGACAAGCATGGGCGTATGTGTATAGAATCAGAAACTGCGTATGTTAATACTGAAGTATTTAATTCAGAGAAATTGTTATCTAAGTTAAATCGAACTCTTGGTAGGACTTTTTCTAAACCAAGCGTAAATATTTTTGACGATAGATGTTATGTAAAAATATGCGAGGAAACCCCGTTTAAGGTAAAGATAGGATTTTCTCAACATGTGTGTCATAATGGAACTTTATGTGGTGATAGTTATGATTGTTTTGACGATGGAACAGGAAAAGTTGTTATAATATTAAGTGACGGGATGGGTACTGGAGGACGTGCCGCAGTTGACGGAACAATGGCCGCAAACATTATGTCAAGGCTTACAAAAGCGGGAATGAGCTTTAAAAGTGCTTTTAAAGTAGTAAACTCAGCTTTGTTGATTAAGTCAAGCGAAGAGTCACTTGCAGCAATTGATGTTTTATGTATAGATTTGTATTCGGGAGAAGCTGAATTCGTTAAAGCGGGTGCACCGGTTAGTTTTGTGAAAAAGGGAACTGATATAGTAAAAATAGAGTCTCAATCACTTCCAATTGGAATACTAAATGATGTAAATTTATCCTCACAAAAAATACAGCTTTCAGCTGGGGATGCAGTCCTTATAATGTCAGATGGTGCTATTTCTTGTGGTGATGAACTTGTTCGCGAAAAATTGTCCTCTTGGGATAGTTTGAAAACCGATTGTAAAAATTTTTCTGAGGACTTAGTTGATACCGTTATTTCTCGTGAAGCAGATGGTTTTGATGATGACATTTCTGCTATCACTATTCAGCTCTTTTAAAGTTATACTATAGAAAAGTGTACAAAGTGCAGCTTATAACTCTTTATATTGAAAACGGTTATAAGCTGCTTGATTATTTTTCTTTTTCTAAAAACTAAACCAAATGAATATTTTGTATAGTTGAGGGAAAATAAAATTATTTTTTCAAAACGCTTATTTTGACAAAAAACACATACCATTATGCGCGATAATAAAATAAAACAATCTTTAAGGGTTTGTGATGAACATATGAAACCAATTATTTATGTAGATATACTGGTATGTGTGAATTTATTTATTAATTATTTTATTTTACTGTCTACAATGAGACTTACAAATATACATACAAAACGATGGCGATTGTTTGCAGGAGCATTACTTGGAGCATTATACTCGCTTTATATATTTTTACCTGACGTTAGTTCAATTGTTTCTGCTTTGATAAAATTTTGCATGTCATGTACTATAATCATCGTAGCTTTTAAACTTGTCTCATTGAAAAGTTTTTTTAAATTGGTGGGATGTTTTTATTTTATTAGTTTCGCTTTTTGTGGAGTTATGTTTCTAATTTGGCTTTTTATATCGCCGAAAAATTTGTTTCTAAAAAACGGTATAGTTTACTTCAATATATCACCACTGATTTTTATTGTCAGCACGTTAATTTCATATTTTGTGATACGCATCTCTAGCAGGTTAGCCGGTCGAGAAAATCCTCAAAATCTATACTGTGATATACTTATCGAAAACAACAATGTATCCCAAAAACTTAAAGCAAAAATCGATACAGGAAATAATCTCAAGGAACCATTCTCTGGATTGCCTGTAGTAGTAACTGAGGAGAAATTTATCAAAAATCTCCTTGGTAAAAAAACTACATTTCGAGTCATTCCCTTTAACACAGTTTCAAGTTCTGGATTAATGCGCGCGTTTAAACCGGACTCTGTTACCATATACTATAACAAAAAAAAGTATCCCAAGGAAGCCTATATCGCTATATCCCCCGAATCAATGGCTTCTCCCGATTTTAGCGCTATATCCCCTTTTCTTTTTTGAAAAGAAAAAAACTTTCAAAATTACCTACTGGACAAAAATTTTAATTCACTAAGGAGAAAGAAAGGAAATCTATTATGCTAAAGAAATTATTAAAAAAAATAATAACAGAAATAAAAAAGTTATTTACAGAAGAGGTACATTATATAAATGGACCCGAAACCTTACCACCACCACTAACAAAAGAGGAAGAACTTAAAATTATGGAACAAATCATAAACGGAAATGAAAAAGCTCGAGAACCACTAATTACACATAATTTGAGATTGGTTGTATACATCGCCAAAAAATTCGATAGTACAGGAATTAATGTTGAAGATCTTATTTCTATTGGAACCATCGGTTTAATAAAAGCTGTAAATACGTTCCGTCCAGAAAAAAATATCAAACTTGCTACATATGCTTCCAGATGTATAGAAAATGAAATTTTAATGTTTTTGCGAAAAAGTACCCAATCAAAAAATGAAATTTCAATTGATGAACCTTTGAATGTAGATTGGGACGGTAATGAATTATTACTATCAGATATACTCGGTAGCGATCCCGATACAGTAAACAAAAATATTGAACAGGAAGTGGAATGTAATATTCTTACTAACGCGGTAGATAATTTGTCAGGAAGAGAAAAAAATATAATGCAACTTAGATTTGGATTAGGTGGATATAAAGAACATACCCAAAAAGAAGTTGCTGATCTTCTTGGAATATCTCAATCGTACATATCTAGACTTGAGAAAAAAATTATTGTGAAACTAAAACGCCAAATGGAATTCTTTTAAAAATTAATCAAACATAAAATTAAGCGCACCCAATGACTTTACGTATCACACAAAATCATTGGGTGTATAGTTTTACTCGTTTAATTTTTTGTCAGTTACTGTTTCATAAAATAGTCTATTAAGTGGCTCCCATTTTGAGTTTTGATGCTTTGGAAGTGAAGAAACTAACTTGGAAAGCTCTTCAAGACTATTTTCCAAGTATTCATTAACACAATCAATTCTAGGAATCATTTTTGTTTCAGGTGAATTAACTTTAATATCTAAAATACGTTCAACTTCAGGAATAAGAGAAGGTTCCATTTCTTCATAAAGTAATTCTCTAAAACTCATTGGTGGAGCGGTATTTTTCTCAATTATCCACTTACAAGCCAATATTGGACGCAGTACATAAAAATATTTTTTTACCTTAACAATGTCTCCTTGAAAAAACTCTCTATAATTACCTTTTGCCATGCTTAAATAGTGGTACAGCTCTTTTTTAGATAAAAAGTATTCATTTAAAAGTTTTCTAAATTTTTTGCAAAAATCTTCATTTTCATAGTATACAATTGGAGAAGAAAACCACTCAAATAAAGTTGGATTTGAACTGTAGAGAAGTCTCAGAGTTTTTGCTAAATCCCACCCATTAATATCAAGTAAATCTTTAATAGGAAGCTCAATCACATCACGAACTTTTTCAAGTTTAAGATAGTCTGAATGGTTGCGAACGTAAATAAACCTTACATCATAATCGCTGTCTGGAGAATCAAACCCCCATGCCCTACTTCCTGATTCAACTGCAAGCAAAATACGAATTTGCTCATTTTTCTCAATTTCATGAAGTCTTTTTATTATTAGGTCCCTCATATTCACCCTTCTTTCTAGCTAACGCTAATGTTTGTCGTAAAGCATTTTCTTTTTTTATTCCTGCTAAACGTAATTTACGTGCAAAGCCGAGATATTCAGAAAATCTTTCAGATGGTACTAAACCTGCATCAATTAAATCACGTCCTTGAACATATGGTCTACTCATATATTCCTTATATATTGATAACCTTTTATAAAAAAAGTCATCATGTGGTACACACTCTTGTAATGTTACTTTACCAAGATTATCTGCAATAGCTATGCAAATTAAGGCTTCTGGATCAACAGATTGATCGAACATTTTATTGGTGGATTTAATAGAAGATTTATCTGCAGCATATCTAGTTGGATCCATATGATGCTTAGCTAAATTTAACACGTATCTTATCAAATACTTTTCTGAAGTAAGTCTTCTTAAAAAATTTTCAATCAACGGCAATCCGAGAGTTTCGTGCATGTATGCGTGAATTTCCCCATTTTTTGCTTTAGTGCACAATGCTTTTCCAAAATCATGTGTAACCGCTGATAGCATGAAACCTAATGGATTAGTTGTTTTATACTTAAGTTTACTTGCAGCATCTGTAACCATCATAGTATGTACCCACACATCACCTTCTGCATGGTATTTAGGATTTTGCTGTACACCTATCAATTTTTCAAGTTCAGGAAACCATTCATTAAGTTGATTCATTTCTCTTAAAACTTCAAAAAATATAGACGGTTTATCTGATTTCAAAAGAGCTTTTTCCAATTCACCCATTATTCTTTCTTTGGGAAGAGTCGATAAATCCATTGTTTTACACAACTCAATAGTGTCATCAGCTACTGAGTAATTAAAGCGAGCGGAAAATTGTGCTGCCCTTAAAACTCTAAGAGGGTCTTCCTTAAAAGAGGCCATATTAACATGCCTTATGATTTTGTTTTGAATATCTCTAACTCCATTGAAATGGTCAATAATCTCACCTGTAAGAACATTTTGCATAAGTGTATTTATAGTAAAATCTCTTCGTAAAGCTGCTTTGTAAGTTCCTATAAACGGATCTATGCAAATGTCAAAATCGCGATGACCTACCCCTCTATTTTTTTCTTTTCTTGGCATAGCAATGTCTAGTGAATATCCTTTAACACTATATATTCCAAAGCTTTCTCCAATGGAAATCCGTTCACCAATAGAATCGAGGATTTTTTCGAGTTGATCCGGAAAAATTCCGTGAACTTCAATATCAATATCCTTAATTCCTTTTTTTTGTATACGATCTCGAACACATCCTCCTATGTAATACGTACTTCCGCCCTTCTCTGCAACAATTTTAGAAATCTTTGTTGCTAGCGTTACGTTGTCGTTAATACTAAATCCCCCCCTTTTACTCCCAAAATTCAATAAAGTTCCGTTTATCGTAATTACTTCATATTATCAAAATTACGTTGTGTACTCAAATTTTTCTTTGTCTCCTTTCTTTTTCAAAAGAAAGCAAAAGCACCAACAAAAATAAAATTGCAGATAAGGCGTTGATTTCTGGGCTAACCATTTTACGTGTCATAGAATATATAATTGTTGGCAAAGTTTGCAAAGTACCCGAAGTAAAGTACGTTATTACGAAATCGTCAATTGATAAAGTAAATGACAACATAGCTCCTGTAACAATGCCTGACGATATCTGTGGAAGAATAACCTTGAAAAAAGCCTTAACAGGAGTACAACCAAGATCAAGAGCTGCTTCGTATAGATTAGGGTTAATTTGCCGAAATTTTGGTAACACAGAAAAGATCACATATGGTAAACAAAATGTCGTATGCGCTAATACGAGAGTCCAAAGCCCAGGTGCAAGAAATCCCGTACTTTTGAATATGAAAACGAACAACAACATTAAAGAAACTCCAGTAACTATTTCAGGACTTAACATAGGAATATTAGTAATCATTGTAAGCATTTTTCGTGAACGTGATTTCATACAATGCATACCAAGAGCTGCTGCAGTTCCTAATATTGTAGCAAAAAGCATAGACAGCACTGCAATAACAAAAGTATTAGAAAGAGCCTTTAAAACTTGAGCATCTTGAAAAAGGTTTACATACCACTTAAAAGTGAAACCTTCCCACACTGATCTACTTTTTGAGGCATTAAATGAAAATGCTATTAACACTCCGATTGGCGCATACAAAAACACCAAGATCAATACAATATATATTTTAGAAAGTAGTTTTCTCATGAAATACTCCTTTACATTCTCAACTTTTTATAATCAAACTAAAAAATTCATAACTAACTTAATCATAGTTTCTTTTTCTTCTGGTTTAGATTCCGCAATCATTATGGTAATTGCAACCAAAGTATAGTCATCCACTCTTTTTCTATTATCCACAAATAAAACATTGTTTTTATCTAGAAAATATAAGAACATAGCAGCTGCAATACGTTTATTGCCATCTGAAAAAGAATGATTTTTTGTAACAAAGTATAAAAGATTAGCAGCTTTTTCTTCCACCGACGGGTACAATTCCACACCACCAAAAGACTGATAAATTACACTAATGCTTGATTTAAAAGAATCGTCTTTCTCATTTCCGAAAAGCGAATTTTTAGAAAATTTCATTTTATCGATTACATTTCTGCATTCATCGTATGTAAGAACATAAGTTGATGCGGTTCCAGAAGGTTTTTTTAAATTTTGATGATCGTAGTCATCTAGTATATTCAAAGCCAGCGTATATCTTTCTATCACGTCCAAAACTTGTGCAGCCTCAAGCTGATTATTAGTTCTTTTAAGTATTCTAATAACAGCGCCTAGTTGACTGAGACGATTATTGTTTAAAGCATAACCTTTTAAAATATAATCTCTCAATACCGTATTAGCCCATTTACGAAATTCCACACCACGCTTAGATTTAACCCTATATCCAACTGAAATTATCACATCCAAATTATAATATGCTACATCGTATACTTTTCCATCAGACGCAGTTGTTGCAAAAAATGCAACAACTGCGTCCTCAGTCAATTCTTCCTCATTAAATATATTTTTTATATGTCGAGAGATAGTTGACTTATCTCTCTCAAACAATTCAGATAATTGATCAAGCGACAACCACACCGTATCACGCTTTAAATTAACTTTTAAGCTTACGCAGTTGTCATTTGTTTCAAACAAAACAAATTCCGTATTATCCATACAAGTTGCCCTACCTTTGAACTAGATCATTTAACTACCAAATTTACTAATTTTCCTTTTACATAAAATTCTTTTATAATTATTTTATTTAAGATCTTATCAGCAACAGCTTCCTTTGCCAGGCTAATAGCTTCCTCATTGCCGATATTAGAATCAACGGAGATTCTTGCACGAATTTTACCATTCACTTGAACTGCAATCTCAACTGTATCATCATGACACTTTGCCTCATCGAAATTTGGCCACGGTGCAATTGACGCAAAACCCTCACCAAGAGAATATTTTTCCCAGATTTCTTCAGTAATATGAGGTGCAAATGGATTTAGCAGCAATGTAAATAACTTAAGTTCATCCTTCGTAATAGACCCTGTATTATTAATCACATTCATCAACTGCATAAGTGCAGCTATCGCCGTATTGAATTTAAGTGATTCTATATCCTCAGAGACTTTTTTTATTGTTCTGTGGAAATCACCTTCGATATCCTTACGAATTCCATTTTCATCAGAAATCATGTTAGAAAATGAGTTATACTTATCTAGGAATTTCCTAGCTCCCTTAATACCAAAAGTCATCCATGGTGCAGCTTTTTCGAAATCTCCAATAAACATTTCATATACACGTAAGGTGTCCGCGCCATACTCATTTACAATATCATCTGGGTTGACAACATTTCCGCGTGATTTGCTCATTTTTTCTCCATTTTCCCCAAGTATCATACCGTGGCTTGTGCGTTTAATGTAAGGTTCTTTTGTAGGAACTACACCTATGTCATACAAAAACTTGTGCCAAAACCTACTGTACAACAAATGAAGTGTAGTGTGCTCCATACCTCCATTATACCAGTCAACTGGAGCCCAATAATCAATTGCTTTTTTATCTGCAAGTTCATGTGAATTATGAGGATCCATGTATCTCAAATAATACCAGGATGATCCAGCCCATTGTGGCATGGTATCAGTTTCACGTTTTGCAGGTCCATGACAATGAGGACAAGTCGTTTCCACAAAACTTTTTATATTTGCAAGAGGCGAATCCCCAAATTCATTTGGCTCATATGAATCCACTTCCGGCAATTTTAAAGGCAATTCGCTTTCCGGGATGGCAACATACCCACATTTTTCACAATGTACAATTGGGATAGGTTCACCCCAATAACGTTGTCTAGAAAAAATCCAATCACGCAATTTGTAATTTACTTTTGGATACCCAATTCCTTTCTCTTTTAGAATCTCTATAATTTTCTTTTTAGCTTCTGAAACAGTCAATTCATTTAATGGGCCAGAATTCACCATAATTCCGTCATTACAATCAGTATAAGCTTCTTTAGAGACATCGCCACCCTTCACCACTTCAACTATTGGTAAAGAAAACTTTTTGGCAAACTCGAAATCACGTGTATCGTGTGCGGGAACTGCCATAATAGCACCAGTTCCATATGAGGCTAAAACGTAATCAGAAATAAATATTGGGATTTGTTTTTCCGTAAGAGGATTAAATCCATACACACCTTCAAGTTTCACACCTGTTTTTTCTTTATTAAGTTCAGTACGCTCCATGTCAGATTTTTTAGTTGCAAGACGTTTATACTCGATAACACCATCAACATTTTTTACTCTATTTTCATCTATCCACTTACTCACAAGCTTATGTTCCGGAGACATAACCATATACGTTGCACCATACAAAGTGTCCGGTCTAGTGGTATATATTTGGATGTCGTCTCCACTAACATTAGTCTTAAAAGTAACCATAGCCCCTTCTGAACGGCCAATCCAATTCTTTTGTTGTGCTTTAACACGTTCCGGATATTCCACAAGACTTAAATCGTCAAGTAACCTTTGGGCATAATCTGTAATTTTAAGCATCCACTGTGATTTAACCTTATGTACCACTTCGCTTGAGCATCTTTCACACACTCCATCAACAACCTCTTCATTTGCAAGAACGCACTTGCACGATGTGCACCAGTTAACTGCCATTTCTTTTTTATATGCAAGCCCCTTTTTAAAAAGTTGCAAAAAAATCCATTGTGTCCACTTAAAGTACTCTGGATCTGTAGTATTGATTTCACGACTCCAATCAAACGACAAACCAAGAGATTGAAGTTGTTGTTTAAATCTTGAGATATTTTTCTTTGTAACAATAGCTGGGTGGATTTTATGTTTAATAGCAAAATTTTCAGTAGGTAATCCGAAAGCGTCCCAACCTATCGGATATAGCACGTTGTATCCTTGCATACGGCGTTTTCGGGAAACTATATCAAGTGCTGTATACGACCGAGGATGTCCGACATGTAATCCTTCTCCTGATGGATATGGAAACTCGACTAACGCATAAAATTTTTCTTTGTCCGAATTATTTTCAGCACAAAAGATTTCAGCATCATCCCATCGTTTTTGCCATTTTGATTCAATTTCCTTATGGTTATACTTTTTCATTATTTTTCTCCTTTCGTTCCAGGTTGTAAAAATCTCTAGCTTCCTCTGAAAATATATGGACAATAACAGATTCATAGTCAATTAATATCCATGATCCTGTACGATCACGTTCGATATGGTCTGGTAGAATTCCTATTTTCTTTAGATGTTCGTGGACTTCATCACAAAGAGCATTTACATGTGTACGGCTAGTTCCCGAACAGATTATCAAATAATCTGTAAACGATGAAATTTCACTAACATTTTTCACTACAACATCACAAGCTTTTTTATTTTCCAGAGCTGTTTTACTCGCTTCAACTATCATTTTAGTTTGTTCCATTTCACATATCACATCCTTGCTTTTTTAAATTCATTTAATTTTTAAGATTACTAGTCGTACTACGGTTTATAGTAAAACTAGCAAATATCACAAAACGCCGCCGATTTAGTCGATTCCTTATTTATGGTAAAAATACATACATTACCAAATTAATTTATCATAGTTAAAGATTTGCGTTTTACCTTATTTTAACCTTATTCTACAGGTATAAACTTAGATACTACAAATATCACACTAACTCAGGTTATGCTAAATAAAAGTTATTTTACTTTTTCCGAAAATAAAAGAATCAAAACACTTCGCACTGCAAATGTGTCATTTATTATTCTACAGGTACAAACACGGGCACTATAAATAATTATCACACTAACTTAGGTTGCGCGAACTAAAAGTTTTT
>CATZCM010000017.1 GCA_958417225.1 uncultured Eubacteriales bacterium
TTTTTTACTTTTTTTCCTCTTTTTCGACGCCTCTCTTTGCGACAGCTTTTATATTTTAGCATGTTTATTATGTGCTGTCAACCATCTTTTTGACTTTCTATTTTTTTTATCGTTTTGCCTTATATTTGTTTTTATTTTTGTTCATTTCGAAAAATATCCACTTTATTACCTTTTGATTTTCAAAAACTCTGAGCGTTTAGTATCACACAAATGCTAAAGAATTGTTTATAAAAACCTAATTTTCATTTTGAAAATGGTATACACACTGGAAAACCATTTTCAATTAACACATATTGGTCAACATCTTCAACCACAACATTACCCACATATGCAAAATGCAGCTATTCATGAAATTGGCTTTCCTCCGAATCAGACTTCACATCAAACTGTGCAACATTTGATAGCGATTATCATCACTTTTTTTAACATAACAAAGTCTCCCCTTTATTTTTGACTTCACTTTCAGCAAAGTCGATATCTCGATCACCTTACATAACACAACCACATATATTATTCATACCCGTCAAATAAGAACATTAAGAAACGTTTCAAAATTTAAATTGAAGGTGCTAAACAAACAACACATCCTATAGCAAGCACTCTCAGATGTGTTGTTGAATATCAATTTATGATATACTATATTGTACTCTCCTCTCTTCCTAATTCCTTTAATTTAATCTCTGCATGTGAGTTTCCAGCACTGGCAGCTTGCCGATACAATTCAACTGCTTTTTCTATATTCTTTTCTACTCCTTTACCTTCCATATAACACTGACCTAATTTAAGCATTGCATTCACATGTCCTAAAGATGCCGATCTGCTCCATAGCTTAACTGCTTCACTCATATTTTTATTCACTCCCAAACCAACCGCATAACACTGACCTACTTTAAACATTGCATTCACATGTCCTAAATATGCCGATCTGCTCCATAGCTTAACTGCTCCACTCATATTTTTATTCACTCCCAAACCAATCGCATAACATTCTCCCAAATTACTCATTGCATCCGCTTGACCCAAATCCGAAGCTTGTTTCCAACAATAAATTGCTTTATCAATATCCTTATCTATCCCATTGCCACTTTCATAACACAAACCTAAAAGAAACATCGCATCTGCTTGCCCTAATGTTGCCGATTTAATATATAAATCTATAGCCTTTTTTTCGTCCTTTTCTGTTCCATAACCATTTGCACAACAGATCCCTAAAATACACATTGCATCTGGATGACCGAAATTTGCTGCCTTTTTTAGCCAGTTTACCGCGGTTTCAACATTTTTTTCTACTCCATCACCATTCATATAATGAAGCCCTAACTTATACATTGCATCTGCATACCCTTTATCCGCTACTTACTGAAAATACAACACTGCCCTTTCCTTGTTCATTTCTACTCCATGACCCTTACTAAGGCACACACCTAAAGCATTCATTGCTCTCGCATCCCCTGTATCTGTTACTTGTTGTTGATATAATTTCACTTTTTCACTTAAATCTTGCTCTTCATCTCTTTCTTCCCTCTTTTCAGCTACATTTTTTAATACACACAATATTTCTGCTGCTTCGAAAATATCTTGTAAAGCTATTGTTTCAGATTCTGTTGCTAATTTTGTCCTTTTATCTTGAGCTTCTTGATCATCTGGAACTCTTTTCATTCCATCTCCTTGTGCCATTACTGTCACCGATAGTAATGACGTCAATAATACAAGTATTATCATCCTTTTTAACATACTCATTTTATCTCCTTTATAACATATACTCATTAAAAGTTAGAGCCAATAGTTTTACCCTTAAAATCAGAGAAAAAAATTAAGGTCCTTTAAATATTATATCATCTCACTGTCAAAAATCCAAGCTTATTATTTTTAACAAATATATCAAAATTAAATCTAACAGACAAATTCATCAACTTGTAATTAAATCTACCTTAAGCCATATACAAAATTCAAAATTAGCTTAATCTTTCTAGTTCATCTTTTACTTTCATACATTCTTCCCCTACTAATTCATTTCATAAAAACCCGCTTTTTCAGCGCCCTAAACTACCTCTTCTTTTGCCGAATAAAATTTTCCTTTATCTAAATTTCTAATTTTTCATATAATTTTATTGTCAATACCTTATTTGCAACACTAACTTCCAAAAGACGCTTCTTGTCAATGTCAAACAGATAATTCCCTCTAGATAACACTACCATTACAAGCCATGTATCATTATTTCTGATATTTACTGAAAATCTTTAATGCTATCGTAAATTTCATCGTCAAATACTTTTTTGAGATCTTTCACAACAAGTACAAAATTTTAACACTGAAAACACTAAACATGAATCATTGTCTAATTTTTATTGTATTATGTTTTTCCTAATTATAAATCATTTGGTAACTATGCAATTAATCCCTCACTTTATTAAGTGAGGGATTACCTATTTAAATTTACATTTATTTCTAATATAATTGAATTTAAAGGCGCGATATCAATTCTTCCAAATTACGTTTCGCAGTTGCATTTCCTAAATCTGCTGCTTGTTCAAGCAACTCCATCGCTTTACTTAAATCTTGTTTTACTCCTACACCCTCTTTAAAACAGAAACCTAATATACACATCGCATCTACATTACCTACGCCTGCTGCACACGAAAGCCATTCTATCGCTTTACTTAAGTATTGTCCTATATCTATTCCATCTCTAAAGCAATATCCTAAAATACACACTGCATCTGCATTTCCTGCATCTGCTGCTTTTTGATACCATTCAATAGCCTTTTTTTCATCTTTGTCTACTCCTTTGCCTGTTTGAAAACACACTCCTAAATTATACATTGCATCTGCATTTCCTGCATCTGCTGCTTTTTGATACCATCCTACTGCTTCACTTAAGTTTTTTTCTACACCTACGCCATCCATAAAGCAGCAACCTAAACTATACATTGCGTTCACATTTCCTACATCTACTGCTTTTTGATACCATTCGATAGCCTTTTTTTCATCTTTGTCTACTCCTTTGCCTGTTTGAAAACACACTCCTAAATTATACATTGCATCTGCATTTCCTGCATCTGCTGCTTTTTGATACCATCCTACTGCTTCACTTAAGTTTTTTTCTACACCTACGCCATCCATAAAGCAGCAACCTAAACTACACATTGCGTTCATATTTCCTGCATCTGCCGCTTTTTGAAACCATTTTACTGCTTCACTTAAATTTTTTTCTACACCTGCACTATCTCTACAACAGCAACCTAAATTATACATCGCATCTGCATTTCCTGCATCTGCCGCTTTTTGAAACCATCTTACTGCTTCACTTAAGTTTTTTTCTACACCTACGCCATCCATAAAGCAGCAACCTAAACTACACATTGCGTTCATATTTCCTGCATCTGCCGCTTTTTGAAACCATTTTACTGCTTCACTTAAATTTTTTTCTACACCTGCACTATCTCTACAACAGCAGCCTAAATTATACATCGCATCTGCATTTCCCGCGAGCGCTGCTCTCAGAAACAAATCTGTTGCCCTATTTAAGTCTTGAGTTATTCCTATTCCGTCTCTAAGATAACAACCTAAACTACACATTGCATTTACATTGCCTACATCTGCTGCTTTCTGAAACCACTCTGCTGACCTATTTAAGTCTTGAGTTATTCCTATGCCGTCTCTAAGACAACAACCTAAGCTATACATTGCATTTACATTGCCCAAATCCGCTGCTTTCTGAAACCACTCTGTTGCTCTATTTAAATCTTGTGCTATTCCTACGCCATCTCTAAGACAACAGCCTAAGATATACATTGCACTTGCATTTCTTTCAATTGCTGCTTCACGAAACCATCCTACTGCAATTTCCTCATTTTCCGCTGTCCTTTCGTAGAGCATATAAACCCGGCCTAAATTATACATTGCAGCTGCATTTCCTAAATATGCTTTTCTTTTAATTTCATCTACATGTTCTACAAGGAAAGCCCTTTCTCTATCATCTACAGACCAATATATATCTTCCCCGCGGGGTACAGTTACACTTTCCCCTTTATCTCCATTTGCCATTGCTGTTGCTGACAACATGGACGCCAATACTACAACCGTTATCAATTTTTTCAATGTACTCATTTCTTATTCTCCTTATATGATAAATATAGTTGTTTTTACAGTTTTTGAAGAATTGTTTGCACACTGTAAATCAGCTTCGTTTTTCTACTGCCTGATGGTCTTAGTAGGACTCTAATCACAAATCTTTTGTAGTTTGTTAATTATTATATACTGCCCTATAATTTATTTTGAGCAAGTTCATAAACACAACAAACACTTGTTTTTTATGTATTAACTATTTCCGACACTCTCAACAGTATCAATAATCTGTCTCCTAAAAATTAAATCTTTTCAAAAAATTTAATTAAAACAAAAATTGAATTTGAAACTACAGAACATTACCCTTACAACCTACCTGGGTTGCTCCTTAATAATATCATTGTCTCCCATCTCATAAACGCTTTACATCCAAGTCTTCGCTGTAAAGCGTTTGTTTCGCCGCAAACCCAAAACAGATGCTAATTCTATGTTAACACTTCGTGCAAATCTTAATCCCTCCACAAGATCATTTCACCGAAATGAAAAATTAAAGCCACCAACGAGACACAAATTTAATAAAGTTCCAAAACTCGAAAATCTTTTCTCTACTCTCATAATCCTCTCACCACACTTCCTTTCATAATATAACTTAATTGTATTATATCATTTTAATATGGTACTGTCAAACGTTTTTTACCAAAACTGCACATTTTATACTATTTTTCTAAGACTAATTCTACATTTGGCCAAGTTTGCCAAATGAACGTCGGTTAAAGTTCAAGTAACAATGCAAAATAATAAGGCTATAGTTGATCCGATTTTTAAAATCGGGTTGCTACAGCCACCACTTGTAAAGTTAAAAAACTCTCACCTCAATATTAATTTATCTTCAAAAGAAAGAACCAATTAAAAACTTCTAAAAAATGCATGCTTGTTCAATATAAAATCACTACATATCCAACGTATATTTAATTCATCATCTCAAATAATCAACTACCAGTATAGAATAGTAAAAAATACGATCATAATGTCCAAATAAAAACAGTTCAGAAAAATACCAACATAAATCCAATAAAGAACAAATAGCGAAACCTCAATCAACAAGCAAAACTCGTCTTTCCTCACTAAAAAAAAGAGCCTTCGATAATCCGGATCTAACTTGTCCATACAGAAATGCAGGATTTGATTTAGACCCTTTGTTTACACAACTTGTTCAACCATCATTTTATCAACTAGTTCTTCACATAGATCACCAAAGCTGAACAACAGCCGTTATTTGCCTTTATAATCAAAATAATATATTACACAATTTTATACAAATATGCATTTAATTCACATTTTTGTATCATTGGTTTTTTCTAGGAAAAAACTTCTATCATCAAATCTTCGGCTTCGTGGACATTATGCAGATAGCTATTTATGTATAAGGTCATAAGTTTGCAGTACTTCCTCATTAATTCGCCAAGCCCTGTCTCATTGCCATTGAAATACTTCATGTACAAATTTTCATCGAAAAACACATCGTTTATTTTCTTTTAGCAATTGTTTGAATCGGAACATCCCCACACAGTATTGACTTGCTCAACGCCATGAAATCTACAACTCGTAGTCAGATTCTTTTACATAGTAACTTATTGCATAACACCTTTTTCAAAAATACGATTTATCGGTATAACATATCTGAGATTCATTGTATATATCACATGCAAGGGGCAGCATATTTTCGAGATGATCTGTAACAAAAGTATGAAAAAACACAAAAGTCAGCCATTACAGCGTTATGGCTAACAAGAGAAAAATGCGCGACTTTTACTTTTTCCAGGGCTAAATTAAAATGGTTTGTAACCTAATGGACAAATCATCATGAAACTATCTAAATTTTGTATCGCATTACTTACAATTTAATATTTTCATCATTCACAATCTCAAAAATATAAACTCATTGCTTTAACGACATTTATTAACCTTTTCATAATCATTATCGAATGTCAAATCATTTAATAATGAATAAAAATAAATTCAATTCAACATTACTTAAATATATATATTTACTTAAAATAATTTTCGATAAAATAAAAAATTACTAGTTAATAAAAGACATAAAATACACAAATTGTCAACTAAATATTGAAGTTATAACTTATACTTTAACAAAACCAATCATCCTCACATAATCAAATTAATAAACAAAAATAATTATATCCGTTCTAGGCAAATTTTTTACTTACACTATATAGCACAAACGCAGTTTACAACTTTAACAAATAAAAAGCTGCAAACTGCATATTGAAAGTTTTTTCCTTATTTTTATTAAATACTACTATATGATTTTTTTCGCTTAATGATTCCGTCAATATTATCGTATTTATATTCCCTAAACATATCACTATACCAACCACTATATTTATTTTTTCTACCACCGTTTTCTATGCCTTACCTATAACACTACCTTTCCATTTACTACTATTGCCTCACAAAACCATTCTACAATTTTATTTAAGCTTTCATCAACACCTCTGCCATATAAAAGGACATACAACTGCACATGCAACTCTATAACAACAATAAACACCAATTGTATTTACATGCCCTAAGACTAATGCTTTTGCAAGTCACACCAACACACCATATTTTTCTCTGCTATGTTACAAAGCATAAACTCCAGCCTAAATCATACATTGAATCTGTGTTTTCTCAATCTACTTTGTTTTTAAATTCTTGAAACATCTACCCTATTATCGATTTTTACCCTCACCGCTTATGGAAACATCGCTAACCACACTAAATCTGCTATATGTACTTATTTTCATTCTACTTAATAGATATAAAATAAACATAAATCCATTCTAAAACAGTCTTCAACAAAAGCGCTGCAGCCGGTTAATTACAGAAATCCGCCAATTTTTTATCACACATGCGCAAACCTCTTACTTATTCTACTTAAAGCTACTAACTGAATCGCTTAAACTCGATTGCTTTGTTAGCATTTCACTTATTTCATTTAAGACCAAGTAATTACTTAATAATCTTGTGTGTTTCGTCCAACGACTACAGTCATCAGCAGGTAAATCCTCTCCTAAAAACCTTACCTTCAAACCTTCAAAAGGAGATCCTTTTGGCATTTTAGGCTCTTTTTCTCTAAAATTCACAGGTAACCTTTTCTCTTCTACAATATTTGAAGACGACATATACTTACCATATCTGGAATATACTGCACAAGATTCTCCTATCATCGCATCACCAATAAGCTCTCAAAAATCATATGAATGAAGTTCTCCTGCATCAATAGCTTTAACAAAAGCTTCATCCAATTCTTTAGCTAATCTCGCTGAATCATCTGCCGTTTTAGGATATATTGTAATAAATTTACCTGCCTGTGTTTCTAAAGAATTAAGATTTATTGGGAACAAATTAAGCACACGGAGCGCATCTAAGCTTTCACAGATTTTAAATGGAATATCATGTTTTTGCAAAATTGGAACTGCAATTTTGGCAATTTTTAATGCACTACTTGGTTGAGCAGATATATGTATTTTCCATCCCTCTGAAAAATCATCGAAATATTTCCATTGACACCAAATTTGTTCAGCTGATAATTTAGGAGAAAACAGTAAATCCTTGTTTTTCATCAAACTAGACGAGTTTGTCAAATAATCTTCTACTTTTTGTCCACATACCCTAGCCTCTTTACTTTCGCTATCTTGCTTTAAAAAGTTGTCAATATACCTTGCATACTCTAAATCTAATGCTTTTTTTTCAGCAAAAAGTTTTTCTACTCTTTCTGGGGAAAATTCTCCTTCGACAATACACTCACTAGGATAACATTCTTGTTTAATATCCGGCCTTATTTCATTCAAAGCATTAATTGCTTCTTGATTGCCCATATTTTTCAGAAAAATTAAATGCTTAACAACAAACAGTTTTAAAGATAAATCAGCTTTTTCATAATAGTTCTTAATCTTATCCATAATAGATTTGTCTGACGGTTTTTTCATTAAATTAAATATATCATCTATAACCTGTTAATAAGTTTTTAAATCAATATTAGTATCTTTAAAACCTCCTTTCAACGCCGCATCATGCCACCTAGCAGCTCTTTCATAATCTTGAGGAACTCCTACACCACTGGCATAGCACAATCCCAATTTATACATTGCATTCGTATTTCCATTTTTTGCTGCTTCTTCATAACATTGTGCCGCTTTTGCAGTATCCTTCCGTACAACTACTCCATTTTCATAATAATAACCCATCGTGCAAATTGCACCTGCATGTTTAACTTGTGCTGCCCTTACAAAAAATTTCACTGCCACTTTTTCGTCCTTTGTTACACCAATTCCATCTTTATAACACCGACCTAAAGTGTTCATTGCTTCTCCATATCCTAATTCTTTCGCTTTCCTATGCCATTCCAAAGCCTTTCTCTTGTCTGGCGTTTTCCCTAACTCAATAGCAAAAAACTCCTTCAAATTACGTATTGCCAATATATTTCCTTTTTCCGCTGCCCTCCGGTAACACTCTACTGCTTTATTTTTGTCTTTTGCTGCACCAACCCCAATCTCAAAATATAAACCCAAGTTATTCATCGCTTCTGGGTCTCCCAAGACTGCTGCCTTTTGGCACCACTCAAACGCCTCACTTTTATTTATTTTTGTCCCAACACCTCTTTCAAAACAAATACCTAAATTATACATCGCAGCTATATGTCCATTTTCTGCTGCTCTCTTATACCACTCAAAAGCCTTGCTTTTATTCACTTCTGTCCCCATGCCATTTTCAAAACAAACACCTAAATTATACATAGCACTTATATATCCCTTTTCTGCAGCTTTCTTGTACCAATCAAACGCTTTGCTTTCGTCTTGACTCACTCCTTCACCATTCATCAAAAACCAAGCTAAAGCACCCATTGCCTCTGGATCTCCTACATTTGCTGCTATTTGATATCGATCAAACACACTCTTTTCATCTTTCACCACTTTTTCTTCACTTGGTGTACTTTGCAATCCACTTTCACCCGTTTCTATCTTTAACGTTTTTTCACTAGATTCTTGACCCACTAATGTATCTAAACTTTTTTCTCTCCCATCGTCGCCCGCCATTACTGTTCCAGGCAACATTGACACCGATATCGCAATCGTTATTATTTTTTTTAATATACCCATTTTTCATTCTCCTTTATAAACATAGTAATTTTTAAAGTTAAATTCTAAGAAATATGATGTAATCGTTTGTTTTGTTACTCTACAACCTGATAGTTTCAATAGGAATCCAATCAAAGTTTCTTTACTGTTTGTTAATAATTTATATTCCACTCTACAACCTATCAGAATTTAGATTATAAGCGTAACGAACTTCTTAAGTTTTAGCAGCGTAATGTCACTTTTTACATAAAATATCATTAAATTTGCTTTAAACCATACGTCATCCCATTTACAATCTACTAGAATTTCTTTTACAACAGATTCACCAATTGTGCCTTAAATCCTTTTTACACCATCTATCACTACAAACCTTACATTTCATATTATAATAATATTATACCATATAAAATTCAACTTGTCAAACATTTTTTCACCTAAGATGTATTATGTTATTTTATCATTATTTTTTCAAAATCAGCCCTATATTATACGTCACAGACTATTCTCATAATCAAGACTTCCCAATCCAGAAGTTATACCCTTTACCTCATATATTTGCTGTATTTACACCTGTTTCAAGTATGATTTATGTGTAGTTTCTGTTCATCAAACCGAAGTTTTGATCCCAAATGCCCTTCAGTCACCACACATTCGACTTTCTTTTAATTTCAACTCACATCAAACTTTGCAACATTTGATAGTGATTATCATCACTTTTTTTTAATATAACAATGTTCCACCTTTATTTTTTTGTCTCTATGATTTCACTTTCAGCAAAATCGATATCTCGATCCCCTTACATAACACAACAACACATGTTATTCATACCCATCAAATAAGAATATTAAGAAACGTTTCGAAGTTTAAATTAAAAGTGCTATAAAAACAACACATCCAATAGCAATCACTATCAGATGTGTTGTTAAATATTAATTTATGATATACTATACTGCACTCTCCACTCTTCCTAATTCCTTTAATTTAATCATTGCATTCACCTGTCCTAAAGACGCTGATCTGCTCCATAGCTTAACTGCTTCACTCATATTTTTCTCCACTGCCCAACCATTAGCATAACATTCTCCCAAATTACTCATTGCATCCGCTTGACCCAAATCCGAAGCTTGTTTCCATAATTCTACCGCCATTTTAATATTCTTTTCTACTCCTTTACCGGTAAAAAAGCACATACCTAAATTATACATCGCTTTTGTACTTCCCAATTCAACTGCTTTCTGATACAATCGCACTGCCTCTTTAACGTTTTTTACTACCCCTTCACCTTTTTCATAGCAAGTCCCTAAAATGCATATTGCATCTGCTTGACCCAAAATCGAGGCTTGGTTCCAAAAATAAATTGCTTTACCAATATCCTTATCTACCCCATTGCCACTTTCATAACACAATCCTAAAAGAAACATCGCATCTACTTGACCGCAATCAACTGCTTTTTTATACCAATGTATAGCCATATTAACATTTCTTTCTACGCATTCACCTTTGTCATAACACACTCCTAAAATACACATTGCATCTGGATAACTGAAATTTGCTGCATTTTGCAAATATTTTACCGCTATTACTGCATTTTTTTCTACTCCATCACCATTCATATAATGGAGCCCTAATTTATACATTGCACCTGCCTTACCACAATCTGCTGCTTTTTGATACCAATGTATAGCCATATTAACATCTCTTTCTATGTATTCACCTTTGTCATAACACGCTCCTAAGACAAACATTGCATCTAGATGATCGCAATTTGCCGCTTTTTTCAACCAGTTTACTGCGGTTTCAACGTTTTTTTCTACTCCATCACCAATCATATAATGGAGCCCTAATTTATACATAGCATCTGTATCTTCCAAATCTGCTGCCCTCTGGTACCACTCTACCGCTTTTCTTTCGTCTAATGTTTCCCCTATCCCATTTTCAAAACACATACCTAAATTATTCATTGCTCTTACATGCCCTGCCTCTGCTGCCTTCTGGTACCACTCTCTCGCTTTACTTTTGTCTAATGTTACTCCTATTCCATCTTCAAAACACATACCCAAATTATTCATTGCATCTGTATTTCCTAGATCTGCTGCCTTCTGGTACCACTCTTTCGCTTTACTTTTGTCTAATGTTCCTCCTATTCCATCTTCAAAACACATACCCAAATTATTCATTGCATCTGTATTTCCTCGATCTGCTGCCCTCTGGTACCACTCTGCCGCTTTTTTTTCGTTTTGACTCACTCCCTTGCCAATCATCAAAAACCAAGCTAAAGTACACATTGCTTCTGTATCTCCTGCATTCGCCGCTATTTGATATCGATTAAACGCACTTTTTTCATCTTTCACTACTTTTTCTTCACTTGGTGTGCTTTGTAATCCACTTTCACCAGTTTCTATCTTTGACGTTTTTCTATTAGGTTCTTGACTTTCTAATGGTTCTGAATTTCTTTTTACCCCCTTACCACCACCTGCCATTACTGTTCCAGGCAACATTAACACCAATATTGCAATCGTTATTATTTTTTTTAATATACCCATTTTTCATTCTCCTTTATAAATATAGTAATCTTTAGAGTTAATTTCTAAGAAATATGATGTAAACATTTGTTTTGTTACTCTATAATCTGATATTTTCAGTAGGAATTCAATCAGAATTTCTTCACTGTTTGTTAATCATTTAAATTCCACTCTACAACCTATCGGGAATGAGGTATAAACTTAACGAGCTTCTCAAGTTTTAGCAGCGTAATGTTACTTTTTATATAAAACATCATAAAAATTCCTTTAAACCATATGCCATTCCCTTTATAATCTACTAGAAATTTTTTCTTTACAACAGATTCACCATTTGCACCTTAAATCCTTTTTACACTAATCTATCACTACATCCCTTATATTTCATATCATAATAATATTATACCATATAAAATCCAACTTGTCAAATATTTTTTTACTGAAGATGTATCATGTTATTTTATCATTACTTTTTCAAAATTAGCCATATCACAGACTTTTCTAATAATCAGGACTTACTAGTTCAGAAGTTATACCCTTTACCTCATATGTTTGTTGTACTTACATCTGTTTCAAGTATGATTTATGTGTAACTTCTGTTCATCAAATCGAAGCCTTGATCGCAAAGGTCCTTCAGTCACCACACATCAGATTTTCTTTTAATTTCGACTCACATCGGGCATTATTGTCTACTACTAACAATTTCTATTGCTAAGTCTGTCATACACTTTCAAAGATAAATTGTAACACAATTTTGGCACACCAAATAAACAAAGCAAGCCTTCTTTTTGATTTGAAAACTTGCTTTGTCTGCAATTTGTTTTATATTTAGCATATAGAAAAACCAATTCAACTTTCATAATTTTTCCACATATATACTGTCGGACAACATTATCCTTACTCACCCAACGTAAAAACTAACCAAATACAGAGTTATCACCGTATAATGGTGATACAGGAAACATTCACGACTAAAGCACATGGCAATCAACCAACAAACATACAAACGCACTAACCTAAAAGAATTTCAGGGTGCTAAATTGGTAACAAAAGAATCGTCGTTATCATAACAAACCCAATAGTTCCTTTTTTCAACTACCATCCCTTAATACTATCCTGAGGACGACATTTAATCGCATACCTTCTACGATACTCATTTAAAATAAGCAAATTTTGCAACTCTCTTGTATCTCTAGCCCAAGTAGTACAATCCTCCGGATTTAGCACCTTGTTTAAAAATCTAATTTCAAGATGTTCAAAAGGAGATTTCATTGGAATTGCACATCCTCCCCTTGATGCACTCACAACTTTATCAGCACCAAAGCCTTTCGAATGTAACGGGAGTAATGGAATATTTCTGTTTTCACGTATTTTTTTCGTAAACCCGCCATATCTCACATACACTGCCCCAGATCTGCCTAACATTGCATCCCCCGAAAGTTCGCAAAAATCATAAGAATGAATCTCCCCTCTAGCCATGGCACCAACAAACGCCTTATCCAAATCTTTCGCTATTTCGTTTGCAGCCTTTTCATTTGCGGGATATACCGTAATAAATTTTCCTGCTTGAGTTGCTGCTCTACTATCAACTATCGGTAAAAAGTTCAAGTGCCTAAGTGCATCAAGTGAACTACATATTTTCCCATCCACCTTATGGGAATGTAATATTGGTATCGCAATTTTCGCAATTTTCAGTGCACTATTTGGTTGTGCGCTGACGTGTATTTTCCAACCACGATCAACTATCCTACTATATCCAAATTCAAACCAAAAATTAACCCTTTTCAAAAAAAATACCATATCGCGCCGCATTGATAAAGAATTGTGCAAAACTTCGTATTCACCCATATCTTTTGATTCCTTAAAAAAACGACTATAAATTTTTCTTGCTTCTTCTTCAGAACAACCCGCACAGCACTCTTCATCAAAAAAATACTCCATGAAAAGCTCGATCATTGAATTAGCATATTCACCATCAAGTTTTTTCTTTTCTTCAAACAATTTAATTTTAGTACTATCATCGACGTCTCCAATCAAAATGTTTTCCTTTGGACATTTTTCTTTTGGAATTTGCGGTCTCAATGTTTCCAAAGCATTCGTTGCAAATTCATTACCAAAATTACTCAAACATACTAAATGTCGAAAAATATTCATCTTATGTTTTTCATTCACTCTATAAAATAGGTCCACTATTCCAAGCACATTGCATTCATTTGGTGTTTTCATCAATTCAAACAATCGATTAATAACTTCCTCATCAGAAATAACTTTTTCAACTGATTTTAACAATTCTGACGTACTACTTAAAGCTTCACTTAAATGCATAGAACTACTTTTCATATCCTCAAGGCAAGTCTCAATACCTTCCGATGGCATACTCGAATCACAACCTTTTGTCTGACTAACCTTTGATTGCACTACGTCTTGAATCCTTTTCAATTTTTCATCCAATTCACATTTCAAAACTTCATGCACATGTGTTTTTTCTCTTAAAAGTTCTCGAAGTGAAAATAACCTCTCGCGCATTTTGTCCAATACTTTTTCTAAATCATCTAACTTGTGCTCACATATTAGTTCCTGAATAAACTGCATATATTTTTTAACATTTTCTGTTGCATCCACTTCACTCTGATCCTGACCAAGCATAATAAAATTTCCTGCTATTATAAAATCCTCTATAAAATTAATATAACAGTTGAAACTTCTCTCTACACCTTTAATTGTATTAACTCTGCTAAATGTCATTGCTCCATCTAAATTTTTCGAATTAGCAAGAACAGTATTTGCACAAAGTACATAATCCTCAAATCCTAATTTACATCTTTTCAGCAAATCCTGAAACTGAATAAATTCAAAATCATCAATAACACCCGCAATCCTAAGTTCCTTACATTTACCATCCAAATTTCCAATTCCACTATCACTATCGGAACTTTCATTAACTTGAATATCATCACTTTCTTCAGCATACACAGATTGCAAACAACAGACTATACAAATTAACGCAAGTAATACTAAGAATAAATTTTTAATCATCTCATATCTCCTATCCAAAACATCTTTTTAACTTAAATCTAATTGAAAACCATACTTTAACCTTCTTCTCCCCCTAACGCAATACAGTTGCAAACATCAGAAATATTGTAGTCAACATAAACTCTATCTCTTACACTATTAAAAAGCTCATCAGCTTTTTGTTCGTCTTTTTTCGCACCACACCCATAAAAATAACACTGTCCTAACAAATACGTCGCATTTACATTCCCATATTTAGACGACTCAGTAAATAAGTCTACAGCCTTATTAAACTCCTTCCTTCTTACGCACAATATTCCTTCATCAAACAAAGCATTACAATGTTCATACACAAATCTTCTAATCCTTGCGCAATCATCCGATTGTCGCACAAATCCATTCAATTTATCACTTGCTTCATTGCACAGCCTTTCACTTTTTTCAGTACCAACACCATATTTATAACAAAAACACAAATAATATTGGGCTTGTGTAATTCCAGCATCTGCAGCTAACCTATAGCACTGAAACGCTCTTTGTTCATCTTTTTCAATTCCATCACCAACCTCATAACAAAAACCTAAATACAACCTTGCAATAGAATAACCCATGTTGGATGCACTACTAAACATTTTTACTGCCGTACTCAAATCTTTAGCTTCAAGGCACACACGCCCCCACTCAAACTGAGCCTTATAATAGCCACTTTCCGCTGAAGCTTTAAGCCATCTTTTCGCGTCATTTGGTCTTTGATTTGCCTCGCAGTACTCAAACATTTTGTACATCGCCTTTTCACAACCATTTAACGCTGCTTCTTTATAATATTTTACCGCTTTGACCACATCTCTGTCTACTCCTATACCATTTTCATAACACAACCCTAAATTATATAAGGCAAAAAAATCATCTCCACAATTTTTTGCACGAATGAACCAATCAACTGCCATTTTAGCATTTCTCTTTGCAAAAACCCCATTAATAAAAAATTCTCCAATTTTAGTATACGCTTCTGCAATATTATTTCTAACTGCAATCTGGTATAAATCTCCGGCCTTTTTTAAATTTCTCGCAACACCAAATCCATTTTCATAGCACAAACCAAGTCTATAAAAAGCATAATAATAATTTAAATTAACAGCCATTTTGTAAAATTTCACAGCATTCTCACCATCATCACATTCTTCATAATGTTCTCCCAAAAGGCACATAGCTTCACTTGAACCAAGTTTTACTGCTTTATTATACATTTCACGTGCTTGATTATCGTAACCTTCATTCATATAATACGTTCCCATATCGCATATCACATCTGGAACTTCCAATTTAAACGCTATATTGTACAACAATTGTGATTTCTCCTTATTAGCCCTCAAAACATACCCATGTTCATAATACACACTAGTTCTATATATAGCAAACGCATCATTTTTCTTCAAAGCCTTCAAGTAAAACTGCAATGCAATCTCTTTATCACCTTTTCTTCCAATCCCCGTTTCATAGCAGTATCCGAGCCGACTAATCGCTTGAACATCACCTACCATCATAGCCTGACGATAAAATTCAGCCGCTTTATTAGCATCTGTACTTTTACCAAGCCCTTTTTCATAGCACAATCCTAATCTATACATAGCATGCACACTGCCTTTTTTGGCAGCTTCCTCATACAAACTCACAGCCTTATTCACATTCAAGGGAACTTTATCCCCGATTTCATATTTAATTCCATTTTCGCATATTACATCAGCCTCACTCTTTGGTAAAACCTCTTTCTGTAAACTCGGGCCTAATCCTATCAATCTTTTTACTTCATCGTCAATTTTGGTACGAAGCTCCTTTACGTGTTTTGACACATATCCATCAATCCCGATCTTTCTTTCTTTTTCTGCAACTTTCGAATCCTCCGCCATACATTCCATTTCACTTTGCCCCATTGACTCATCGCACTTTTTACAAAGAGGAGACGTTTTCAAAACTTTTTCTTTAAACTCCGCAGCCTCTTTCTCGTCCACCGTATAACTAGATATATTTAATTTTTTTAATCTTTCCTCCGCAGAAACATTTTTCATAGAAGCCGCCTTTTTCAGCCAATATATACCCAATGATTCATTTTTTTCAACACCTCTACCTTTTACTAAAAGGTTCCCCAAATTACTCATAGCCTGATGATCCCCTGCTACAGCAGCCATACTATAGTATTTAAAGGCCAAATCAAAATTCACAGGACTTCTTTTTTCATAACTAACTCCCAACATAAATGCCGCACGTTCCACACCCTTATTCACAGCCATAATCAAATATTTTCTGGCCTGAATCTCATCTTGTGGAAATCCATCACTTCCCACCCGATATTTCACTCCTAAATCAAATAAGTCCTGTGCATCTGATTCCTCGTTTAATTCTTGTTGCGTCTGAATTTTTCCTTCTGGAAAAACCGCAACCACACTAACTCCACTAAACGTTATAAAAAAAGTCAACCCTATCAATATTAATTTTTTATAAAAATTCATATATTTCATACAAATCAACACTCCTTCATAAAAACACATATAAATAAAAAGTTCTTTACAACGACCAATATCTCATCGAAGCGCCAATTTTATAAAATTAACGTCTATAATATGTATGCTGTATCCGTACGTTTTGCTAATTTTGTCGCAATTTCATTTTTAATATAAATTTCTGAAATAACTACACCTAAAGCCAACTTAATTGTCATAAACAAATTCTAAATCTCGACATAATTCGCAACTCAGAGTGCAACATTAGGCACACCAAACCGATGTGCCTAATATAAAATTAAATCTGTTTGTATTTCAAAAGCATCCTCTATGTAATTTATACTCTCTGCGCGATCATATCGCATGATAACTTCCGCCACATCAAATCTAGGTTGCAAATTACTCGGATAATCCTGTAAATATAACATTGCAGTTTTTGTTATTTTGACTTGTTTTATTTTATCTACAGACTCAAGTGCTGAAACAATAGGTTTACTCTTACGAGCCTTAACTTCAACAAATACTATAAATTCATGATTTACTGCAATAATATCAATTTCTCCATATCTACTATGAAAATTTCTCTTAACTACACTATAACCATTTCGAACCAAATGCTTCGCTACAAAAGTTTCACCCACATTTCCTTTACTTTTCGATATGTTCATACTCTACCTCTCTAGCAGGTTAACTATCTAAAATTTTTTTCAAAAAGCTCATCCTATGCACAGCACATGGGCCATACTTTTTTATCATTTGTCTATGAAACTTTGTACCATAACCCTTATGTTTTTCAAACTGATATTCCGGATACTTTTCTGCCAAACTTAACATATATCGATCACGAGCAACTTTGGCAAGAATAGACGCGCTTGCTATAGACTCAGATATAGAGTCACCTTTTACAATCGGAACAACTTTCACCGGTAAACTAGGAGATCTATTGCCATCAACTAAAGCAATATCCGAATTAACCGAAAGTCCATCATATGCTCTTTTCATCGCAAGAAATGTAGCTTGCAATATATTTATAGTTTCGATCTCCTCAACACTTGCTGTAGCTATTGAATATGCCACAGCTTCATTTATAATTTTATCGTACAGCAGCTCTCGTTTCTTAGCAGAAATTTTTTTCGAATCATCTACACCATCAATTATAACATTCCTTGGGAGGACAACACATGCCGCAAAAACTGGTCCTGCTAAAGGCCCTCGTCCTGCTTCATCTATACCGCACACACATTTAAAACCTTCATTATACGCACTATTTTCAAAAATAAGTTTATCCATCAATATCATCCAATCTCTCTAGTGTAATTCTGCCAATCTTAGCCGCACGAAACTCGTCCAATATCATAATAGACGTTCGTTCAAGGTCGAGTTCACCGCCACTCATAAGCATACCACGTTTTTTGGCTATTTTTGTCAATAGATCATGTCCACTCAAATTTTTCACTTCATTTTCGTCAAGTTTATATCTTGTAAGCACATCATTTCTATACTCACTTTTCAAAACTTCTAGTAAATTTGACGCAAGTTCCTGTGTATCAACAACTTGATCCTTTATCGCACCAGTAAACGCAAGATACATTCCAGTTGTAGCATCATCAAACTTTGGCCACAACACCCCTGGTGTATCTAAAACCTCAAATCCATTTCCCAAAGTAAACCACTGATTTCCACGAGTTACTCCAGGTCGGTCCTCTGCTTTAGCTTTTGATTTCATTTTAGGCACCAATCTGTTTATAAGAGAAGACTTGCCTACATTTGGTACGCCTACAATCATCACTCTCACATTTCTTCCGCCCATACCTTTTTTCTTCCAAACTTGTATTTTTTCACTTAATACATCATTTATAGCCGAGAAGAATTTATCTACACCTTTTCCACTTTTGCAATCTATACCCAAAGCTTTGATAGATTTTGATTTGAAATATTCAATCCATTTACTTGTCTGAATTTTGTCCGCCATATCGCATTTGTTTAATAAAACAACTCTTGGCTTATTTCCTAAAATATTATCAAGATCAGGATTGCGACTACTCAGTGGAATCCTTGAATCTATCACCTCCGCCACAATATCTACAAGCTTTAAATTCGCCTGAATTTTTCTTTTGGCCCTGGTCATATGCCCCGGAAACCATTGTATGTTTTGATCATAAATTTCCATCGTATACTCCCCACACCCTGTCGCTATGTCACAACATTTTTGTTAAGAAACAGTTGCCACTTAAAAAAATTAAAAAACAAAAAGGGACAAAGTGTGTCCCTTTCATTAAATCTTTTCTTTAACTTTTGCTGCTTTACCCACACGATTGCGTAAATAGTAAAGTTTTCCGCGTCTGACTTTACCGCAACGAACAACTTCGACTTTACGTACATTAGGTGAATTGATAGGGAATACCTTTTCCACACCAACACCGTAAGAAACACGTCTTACTGTAAACGTCTCAGAAATACCATAACCTTTGCGAGCAATAACTGTGCCCTCAAAAATCTGAATTCTTTCTCTGTTGCCTTCTTTAATATTTACATGAACTTTTACAGTATCACCTATATTAAACTTTGGCAACTCCTCCTTCATTGAACTTTGCGAAATCATTTTTAATGCGTCCATAATAAATCCTCCCAATATATCCAAACATTCTTGAAACCTAAAAATATAGTCAGCATCAGAGGAATATCCGGGACATAGTCAAACAACTAAACTATTTAACCAGTCCTATTTATAATAACATGTTTCTTTGAATTTTGCAAATTTATTTTTTAATTTTATTTTTGGGACTTGCACAATACGATTATTTTCAACATACGTTATTAACAAGATCTTACGTAAGGGAGGATAACACTTGTTTAATGATTTTTTCAAGTTGATACTAAATAACCTCACATTTTTAGCTTTGCACGTAACAAACAGCAATTCTTTCCCTAAACCGCTATCCGAAGAAGAAGAAAAAATATATCTTCAAAAATTTAAAAACGGCGACAAATTTGCTAGGAATAAATTAATAGAACATAACTTACGTCTTGTAGCACATATAATAAAAAAATATTATACAGCCAATAATGATCAAGACGATCTCGTGTCCATCGGAACTATTGGTTTAATTAAAGCTGTAGATTCATTCAATTGTGATAAAGGAATTAAACTTTCAAGCTACGCAGCAAGATGTATTGAAAATGAAGTTCTCATGTTTTTCCGAAATAACAAGAAAACTGCGCAAGATGTTTCAATGAATGAACCTATCGATACCGATAAGGACGGTAACGCACTTACACTTATAGACGTAATGTCAAGTGAGGATTCAATAATAGACGATTTAGACATGAAAATAAAATCAGAAAAATTAAAACAATACATAGAAAAGTACTTGGACTCGCGTGAAAAAGAGATAATCAAAATGAGGTACGGTATTTCTGGCAAAATCCCTCGAACTCAAAGAGAAGTTGCTAAAATATTAAATATATCTCGATCATATGTTTCTAGAATTGAAAAAAAAGCAATTGAAACTTTAAAGAAAAAAATAAACTTTTCTGGAATATAATTTTTTAAATTTACAATTAAAATTACACCTCTTTTAAAATAAAGTATAATCTATATTTTTGTGGATATTTTATGTTTTAGCACTATCATACCTAGCTTTTATACAGTAAATCTTTTCCAATGGAATATTGCTTATTTAAAATACGCAATAAATAATTATCAGATTGTGTATACTATTATAAATTTAGTGTATTATTTTATTGAGGTGATATTATGTCAAAAGCAAAAAAAATTAGCAAAGAAAACGAAAGTAAATATGTACAACTTGGACTAAACATTGCATACTACAGAAAACTTTGTGGGTTTACCCAAGAAAAACTTGCTGAAGAGGCTAACCTAAGTAGATCTTATTTAAGTGCTCTTGAAGCTCCAAAAGAAATAAAATCTATGTCTTTAGAAGTACTCTTCACTTTAGCAAAAGTGCTCAAGATTGAGCCAAAAAAATTGCTTGACTTCAAAGTAGAATAACAGTATCAATATTTAGCAAACTTTCCGTATTAGAAAAACTGATATGGAAAGTTTTTTTTATTTGAATTAAATACTACAAACAACCATAAAATAAAAAAAAAGATTTCTCACCGCCTAATAACAACTTAGATATTTTCTTTTACAAATACTGTTTTTTTTCGTAAAACATTCAATTATTAAATCTATCAATAAAACTAACCTAATAAAAAAAACACATCAAACGAAATATTCATGTATCTAGTTCGTCCGACGTGATTTTCATGGTTGATAGTCAATAAATAAAACAAATCTACTTTAATTTATTTTCGAGAGAAAAATCTTCTTACTACCTCTTTCAGTAAAATGGGTTGAATTTCCGGATAAGTCCAATTTTGCGGTAACTCATCTAAAAAGAATATTTTTTCAATTTCATTCTTAAGTTCACCTGAAAAACTTTTAACATCTGCAAAATAAAGCATTCCAAAATTTTCACAAACTCCATTCGTTACTGAATATACGCAAACTGGCTTAATATTAAATTCCATTGCACCTGTTTCCTCAAACAACTCGCGTTTTGCAGTAACATCTATATTTTCACCAGATTCTCTATGCCCTCCTGGTATTTCCAGTGTATCACGGTCTTTGTGTTTACAAAATACCAGTTTATTATTGTACTTAGCTACAATCACTGCAAATTTCAGCAACACATCATCAACTTCATCATAAAAATTCACTTTAACCAAAAAAATCACGCTCTCCATTTTTCTTAAATTAATCAATATTTTTGCTTTTCAACCACATTTTCTTTGTTATAAATTGGGCATGCCCTATCCTTGTTTCATTCATCATTGGCACTGGAACTTCATTGCAGGTATGATGATAGACAAACCCTAATTTTTCCTGAACTCTCTTAGATTTATTGTTTCCATCATAATAACCACACCAAATCGTACTTATCCCTAAATCTTCAAATGCATAACTAATAAGTTTAGTAGCAGCTTCAGTCATATAGCCTCTGCCCCAAAATGGTTTGCCAAGCCAATAACCTAATTCACATTCATCCTCACGTTCTGTCAAATCAGTATCCTCATTAAATTTTAGTGCAATTGCTCCAATTGCCACATTATTATTTTTTTCACATATTGCATAGCATTGTTCCCTAGAAAAAATATTTTTGATAATTTCAAGACTTTCTTCTATATTTTTGTGAGGACACCAACCTGCAATTGGGCCAACATCAGGATCCTTAGCATATTCATAAAGAGATCCTGAATCCTTTTCTGTCCAAGGCCTTAATATTAGTCTCTCTGTAAACAAAACCATAAGCTTCCTCCTTTAAAAATTATTCTTTAATGATATTCTCTTCAACATTAAGACTTTTTTTCCTTTTAAATTTGCTTTGCTCAATGAAGTTACCTCAGCATAAACTGCATTAGAAATAATCTGATACATACGGTGTCTGCTGTTCAATTGAATCCTCCAACATATCAATAATCTCACCGCTTGTCTGTATTCTTCCGATTTTTGAAAGATAATCTGGGCGCTTATATCCCATCAACATGGTAGTCATCGTTTGAATGCTTATTTTGTCAGAACATTGTTCAGATATCTTTGTGGCTTCGCCCTTTCCGTCCTTCGAAATCTTCAGCAAAAAGGAACCCTGATTACAATCCATAATCGGATCTGTCATGGTAAACCGCCATTCACGATCAGATTCATCGGCCTTGAATGGATAGTCTGCGATAAAAGCACAGAAATCCACAATTCTTCCCATGTAATAAGGGGAAATCACTTCTTTTATACTAGCATCCTCCAATAAAAAAGCCAGAGACTCATCCGTATATGTGTTGCCCTTAACCTTGTCGATCATAGAAAAATGAGCAGACACAAAATTCCATAAACCTGTTCTGGCTTCCTCGCTATTGAAAATCATATCTTTTACGTAGAATACTTCATTTTCAATCCAATAAATCAGATATCCATCAGGCACATCATTTTCATCATAATAAATCGCTGCCATAATATCGTCTTTGTCCCAGAGCCAGTATTCATTCCACGCCAACTCATCTCGAATAACTGCTCCATGTGTATTCTTAGCATAGCGAGCATATGTTTTTTTCAATTCTTCACTATCTGTTTTCACGCGTCGGACATTGCCTGGAACTTGGCGGTTTTTAGGAAGTTGATAATCCTGTATTTCATAAGAAATTTTATCGGAAATTAACTCCCATCCCTTTCGACGATAATAAGGAATTGAATATGGATATAAATAACTTATGTATTGTCCTTTTTTTCTCATATTTTTAAGTGCTTGCTCCAATAGCTTGTGCATTAACCCCATGTTTGAATATTCTGGGTAGGTTCCAACACCGGTAAGTCCTCCCATTGAGTATGTTTTTCCGAAAATTTGAACTTGCATAGGATAGACCACTACTTGTGAGACAAGCGTGTCACCATCAAACCACCCTATCACATCCGCTTTTTCCATTGTTGGAAATTTTGCTCGAATAATTTCTTTTTCCTTCCATCCTACAGAATTTAGTTCCTGATCGGTTACCTGAAAGACATAACGCAACAAGACATTATATTGATCCATATATTTACCGCTAACCGGTCGCATCTTTAGATTTTTGTTCATAAATATCCCCCTTTTTTCTCATATCATTTCAAAATACTGTGATGCTTTCATAAATTCTTTTTCCTATCTATTGGGCATTATAACCCCACCCTTGGACAAGTTATCGTTCTGTTCCACACTTAGTCCGTATTTAAAATTCACCTGAGGGGCATACACAAACGAAATTTTTGGTCCTGTGCGTTCCAATACATACTACTTAAGCTACAGATAGATATTCTCCTTTTGAGAACCTAACATATACATCTACCAAATTCCCATCAAAAAATAATTCTACATGCACTTTTTGAATTTAATTCACCCCTTAGAAAGCAATACTACCGTCTCGACATGCGCAGTACGGGGAAACATATCTACTGGTTGAATTTTTTTAACAACGTAATCATACCTGCACAAAAACTCAATATCTCTCGCTAAAGTCGCCGGATTACACGACACATACACAATTTTTGGAATTTGCACACTTGCAATTTTTTCAAGCACAAACTGAGTACATCCCTTCCGTGGAGGGTCGACAACCAAAACGTCAATTTTTTCATTCACTTCATCCATAAAGTCCACAGCATCAGCACACACAAAATCAGCATTTGTGATTTTATTTCTCTTAGCAACACGCACAGCATCCTCAATCGCATCATGTACAACTTCCACTCCAATAACTTTTCCACAGTCATTTGACATAGATAAACCTATTGTCCCAATACCACAGTATAAATCCAAAAGCGTCTCACTTTTAGAAAGTCCTGCAAATTTTTTCGCAACGTCGTATAAAACCTGAGTTTGACTGTGATTCACTTGATAAAACGATTTTGGCGAAATTTCAAAAGTCAGTCCACAAAGTTCATCATCTATGTACCTTTTTCCAAACAATACTTTAAAATGCTTTCCTAACACAACATTCGTATCAACCTCATTTGAATTAAGCATTATACTTTTTATACTTGGGATACGGGTTGTCAGCAAGCCAACTAATTCATTCTCATGTGGTATTTTTTTACCATTCACCACAATGCAGACCATAATCTCTCCAGAGTCATCCCCGATCCTCAAGTACAAATTTCTCAATAAACCTAGTCCTGTCCTCTCATCATACACACTCACATTAAACCTGTCAGCCCAACATAAAAACAAATTACACACTTCAAAGAAAACCTTCGGGTGTAATTTACAATCTTCACACGATACTAAGCGATGTGAATTTTGCGCATAAAAACCAAGTTCTGTCTTCCCATTCTTATTTTTCCCTATTGGAAAAATTGCCTTATTTCTGTATCTTGTAACCTTTTTTGATCCTATGATAGGACTAACTGTAAAGTTTTCAAGTTTTGCAATTTTGCTCATTGCACTGACAACTGCAGATTGCTTCATCTCAAGTTCACTTTCATAGCTCATATGTCTAAACACACATCCACCACAACTCGATGACACATTACAATCACTATCAATTCTATTAGGAGAAGGTTTCAAAATTTTTTCTATTTTACCGAAAGCAAAGCGTTTCAATACTTTCAGAATTTTCACCTCAAGCACTTCACCTATTATCGAATTCGGTACAAACACAACTGGATCCACATCAGACACTTTGCACACCCCGTTTCCCTCCAGGGTTACGTCCTTCACTTTTACTTTAACGATATCATTTTTTCTTATTCCCATTTTCAATCCTCTTTGTCGTACTTTTTTCAGAAACAGTTTTACTGGTAGTTGTTTCATTTTTTTTTAATTTCTGCGTTGGCTTCAACAACTTCGTTGTTTTATCAACTTTCGACCTCAGCCAAAACAACATTTCCATCCACACATTTTTATTTTCCTCCCATATATTTTCAAATTGGGTAAAACTAATTGGATTATCTCCACAGCCTACTTCTATGGTCAAACTTGGAATTGATAAAACTGACCCCGCCCAATCGCTATATGCAGGTTCAATATATCCCTGATTTATAATTGTATAACCCGTAAGGTCAGCAATAGATTGTGTAAAAGAGTCTACCCCCACACAAAAAACTACTTGACCTTGAGTGTGGTAACTGATTGTGCAATCAAACAAATATTGTTTTGTAAGGTTCGCAATAGCTAAAGATTCCTCTGAATCGCATACTTTACTCCCTTTGTAATACTTGCTTGAAGGGTGATTAACCTCATTATACTGTTTCCAAAAAGAATCATAGCACCTATTGATATCTATCCCTTCTGCATTTGCCTTCCAACTTTTTTGATAATCACTATCATTTGCAGAATTTCCATCAAGTTTAGCTATTTCATTTATTTTTTCAATAGTTTGTTTGTTTTTCATTCCAGACAATCCTTTTTGTACAAACGTTATCCCATCTGGATTTATCATAGGAACCACATGAATTGCAACATTTTCACAAAGTTCACTCAATCGAACATTTTTATACTTACGATTACTTCTCACATCGTCAAGAAAACACGCAAGCTGTTTCATCACAAGTTGCGATGAAATGTATTCATTTGCATGAGTTCCACCATTTATAAAAATATGCCTTTTAGAAGTTTCGCTACCAATCAAAATTTCCTTCACAATTCTCCCATCAAATGTTGTACAAAGATCATTAACCTTCAAATCATCCAGATACTTAGTTATAAGCCTATCGATGTCACTTATCAAATTCTCATAAGTGTACATACTAACATCACTTTTCAAAATAAAGTCTTTAATTTGATCTATTCTTGATTCTTTAGATTCAGTTTCAGGCTGAGCCCCAACATCCGTTTTCCTTTCTTTTTGAACATCTTGTGCACTATCAATTGATTGTTTTACAGTTACATTCTCTTGAGCCAATCCGGGGGCTTGTACAACACCTCTTCCAAAAATTAAATGTGATATACCAACTGCAATTAAAGCAATTGTACACATAATGAGAATCATCTTTTTCTTTTTCAAATAAATCATATTCCTCTCTTAAAAAATTTTCTTCATATAAAAAATTATATCACAAAACCGAAAAACTAACAACTACGTAAATAAAAATTTTTTTCCTTTTAAATTCCCAATTCACTAAATTTCTGATTAAATATGCTATTGAAAAAAACAATGTTTCATTGTATAATGTATGTACTAACTTTGAGTTCACACTATTACGTGTAATTTATGTTCAATTATTTTTAAGAAAGGATTGATGAAAATGAAACTAAAAGCATCAATTGCCACATCAATCACCGCAACCGTTTTATTCTTGATAATACAGTCCTTATACTTATTTTCAAGTATATCTTCATTAACGTTAGACATAATTCTAGTTATAAGTACCGCCGTATTTATTCTAGCAATGTTCATAACTAAAGCCTTGAATAAAAACAATAACATTGCTACTTCCGAAATACCTAAGAGCACAATTACTGGTATTCTATCATTACTCACAGGAATCGCTATATTAGCAGACGGCGTATTCCAATTTTCTCATGTATTCGATATTGAAAACACACTACATATTCTCATTCCTGATGAATCAATCAACTTTATGCAAATTATCATAATAACCCGTTGCATTTTTGGATTTATCACATCAGTCATATTATTCTTATTTAGTACATCTTTCTTCCGTGGTGAGAACAAATTTAAAAAACTGCCATTTCTCATTACAATTCCTGCACTTTGGGGTTGCTCCAAACTTTTTGAAACTACGTTTATTAAATCGCTTTGTCTAACCACTGCTAAAATCGGATTTTCCATCGTAGGAGAAATATTCCTCGTCCTTGCGATTTTTTCTATGTCAAAAATTTTCGCCGGCGCAAACGAAATAAAAAGTTTCAAACAATTTGCTTTTTTAACTTTTACTGCTGCACCAATAGTGTTATCGAGTTCGGTATTTGGAATTTATAGTGAAATCGAAAATTCTACTGGAAATATCCTTCTATACATATCTGAAATCATATTTATGCTGTTTATTATAACTGTATTTTCCATATCAAAAAGCCAAAGCCCTGAAAGCTCAAACGAAGAACCAAGCAAATTAGTAACAAACGTGTGTGATTGGGTTTATGTGTTTGTTTCATCTGCTGCACTCGTATGCTTATTACTCGCGGTTTTCTTCAGAAATGCAGTAGTAGACGGTGAATCTATGAGTAAAACACTACATGATAAAGAAAAGCTTGTACTTTACAGTTTCATGTACAAACCTCAAAATGGGGACATTATAGTAATCAAACCATTACAATCTATGATTGATCACAATTTACCTAAAAAACGCATTATAAAAAGAGTCATTGCTACAGAAGGACAAACATTAAAAATTGATTTTAATGCTCAAAAGGTTTATGTTGATGGAAAAGAGATTGACGAACCTTACACAAGCACTCCTATGCCAATACCGTCTGCAACACGTTTTCACAGCACTTACGGTAAAAATATCCCCGCCACAATCCCTAAGGGATATATATTCGTTATGGGCGACAACAGAGGAAACTCACTCGATAGTCGATTCGAAGAGATTGGTTTAGTTCCCGAAAAGGATGTAGTTGGAAAGGCAATATTCAGATTCTGGCCAAATCGCATTGGTTTTCTATAAATAAATCCCAAAATATAAGATTATACTAATCCTCCTGTAACTTACCACAGGAGGAATTCTAATTATTTTCACACTTTTCACATCAAAAATCTGGCAATTTTCTTATCTACTAGACACTTGTAAAAGTTCTATTTCATCTATATTCACTACAAAAACCACCTAAATTTAAACACTTATACAAAATTCACTCAATTGATACTTTGTAAAAAAAGTTTTGATTAAAATGTATAATTGAAAAACCAGAAATTTTATTGTATAATGTTTACGCGGGATTTAATCTTACAATAAAGCGCATAATTAAAAAGCCATCACCATAAAGCATAAATAATAAAATCACACAAAACATTATTTTTTTTGGAACAATAATTTTGCAAACATTATAGTTCATATGATATTTTTTCAAAAATATCATTGAAACTTGATACAATTTGTTGTATAATAGTTTTAGCTTTATAATTATACTTTATTTTCTAATATTTTCATTTGATTATAAGACACAATTTTTTTATTTACGGAAAGGAGGATACGTATGTCAGTAAAATCTATTGATGAATTTTATCTACATCTATTAAATAACGATGAAGCAAAATCAAAATTTAAACAACTAAAAAACAGATATGCCAAAGAAAACTTAACTCCCGAAAATGCCATTGAATTTTTAGAAAAGGGCTTAATTCCATTTGCTCAGCAACTTGGATATAATTTCTCAGTCGACGACATAATCGACTACGAAGCTAAAAATCACACAAAGCAACTCCGAAAGGAATATCAGCAACTTTCTGATGAATCTCTCGAAAATATTAGCGCTGGATCAAACTCTGCATACAACAACTATCAAAATTCAGCATTGAATTTCGTAAATTTTATGTTCAGTCACTTTTAAGTAAAAAATTATCTTTAAGAAAGGATTGATGAAAATGAAACAAAAAACATCAATTATCACATCAATTACCGCCACTATTTTATTCTTCGTAATACAATCTTTATACTTATTTTCAAGTATACCCTCATTCACATTAGACGTAATTCTAGTTATAAGCACCGTCGTATTTATTCTTGCAATGTTCATAACTAAAGTTTTAAACAAAAACGATGACATTGCCACATCAGAAATTCCTAAAAGTACAATTCCAGGAATTTTATCACTACTCACAGGAGCCGCCATATTGGTAGACAGTGTATTTCAAATTATGCATGTGTTTGATCTTGAAAATACACTACACATTCTCATCACTGATGAATCAATCAAATTCATGCATATATCTATAATAATCCGTTGTGTATTAGGATTTGTTACACCAATTATATTATTTGTATTTGGAACTTCCTTCTTCCGTGGTGAAAATAAATTTAAAAAATTACCATTTCTCGTCACAATACCTGCACTTTGGGGTTGTGCTAAACTTTTTGAAACTTTGTTTATTAAATCATTTTGCCTTACCACTGCTAAAATCGGATTTTCCATCACAGGAGAAATATTCCTTACCCTTGCGATTTTCGCTATGACAAAGATTTTTGCAGGAACAAACGAAAAGAAAAGTTTCAAGCAATTTGCCTTTTTAACATTCACTTCTTTACCAATAGTACTATCAAATTCATTTTTAGGCATCTACAGTGAAATCAAGAATTCTACTGGAAACATCTTTTTACACATATCTGAAATCCTATTTGTACTGCTTATCGTATCTGTATTCTCAGTTTCAAAAAGTCAGGACCTTGAAAGCTCAGATGAAAAAACAAGCAATGTCACTATAAACGTATGTGAATGGGTTGACGTACTAGTATCTACATCTACACTTATCTGCTTATTATTCGCCATATTTTTTAGAACTGCAGTAGTCTCCGGTGGATCCATGAATGAAACACTCCATGATAAAGAAAAGCTTATACTTTACAGCTTCATGTACAAACCCCAAAACGGAGACATTGTAGTAATTAACCCCCTACAGTCTATGGTTGATCATAATGAACCTAAAGAACGCATTATAAAAAGAGTCATTGCTATAGGAGGACAAACATTAAAAATCGATTTTAAAGCTCAAAAAGTCTATGTTGACGGAAAAGAATTAGATGAATCATATACGAGTACTCCTATGCCAATTCCATCATCCTCACGTTTTTACAGCACTTACGGTAAAAATATCCCTTCAATAATCCCTGAAGGATATATATTCGTTATGGGCGACAACAGAGGTAATTCTCTCGATAGCCGATATGATGAAGTCGGACTTGTTCGCGTGGAAGACGTCGTCGGAAAGGCAATATTTAGATTTTGGCCAGAACGCATCGGTACTTTATAATTTTAAAAATCATTTTCACTAATTCCCTTTACCATCCCGGTAAGGGGAATTTTATTTTGCACAAAAAATAATTGTATATCATTCTGCCATTGAACTGATTTTCATTTCATCATAACTTTTTATAGAAAAATAATTTGCAGGACAAGTTTCGATAAAATTATCTTGCGTATACATATATTATTTTTATATGGGAACATTATCTATTGACTACATAAAAACCTGTCCCCACAAAAAATAAGGTGGTGTTAAAAAATGGGCGTTACAATTTCTTTTACAGGCAATGAAATGATAGCTAAACTGGAAGGTGATATTGACCATCACACAGCTAAGGGCATGCGTGACCCAATTGATGAACTAGTTAATAAAAAATCCCCTTCTGTCCTAAAATTAGACTTTGGAGGAATACAGTTTATGGATAGTTCAGGTATTGGTCTTATAATGGGAAGATATCGCTTAATGAAAAGCCTTGGCGGTAAAGTTAAAGTCATAAACATGCCTCCCCACATAGAAAAATTAATCAAACTAGCCGGATTAGGCGTTTTAGGGTTAGTGTAATTCAAAGTAAAGGAATGATCATAATGGAACTTATAAATGAAATGTCTCTTAATTTCACGAGTAGATCTGCTAACGAAAGTTTTGCAAGGGCAACCATTGCAGCCTTTGTTTCTCAACTTGATCCTACCATCGGAGAATTAGCGGATATTAAAACTGCTGTCTCTGAAGCTGTCACAAATTGTATTGTACACGCATACCGCGACGGAATCGGAATGATCTACATAACAGCAAAAATTTTTGAAAATGGTCTCATATCAATAAAAATTCGTGATAAAGGTGCAGGAATTGAAAACGTAAAACAAGCTATGGAACCTCTATTTACAACAGGAGGTGGAGAACGGGCCGGACTTGGATTTGCTGTCATGCAAAGTTTCATGGACAAAATCCGCGTAACTTCTAAACTTGGAAAGGGGACAAGCATCACTTTAGAAAAAAATATTATAAGGCGTCCTACTAAACCAAATGAATAAAAACATTAATTTTGTCGATGAACATATTGGACTTGTTCATTCGTGCGCAAAAAAATTTAAGGGCAAAGGAATTGAATATGACGACTTATTTCAAGCTGGATGCATGGGACTTGTCAAAGCCGCAGATAATTTTGATTCAAAAAGGGGATTTAAATTTTCTACATACGCTGTACCAGTGATTCTGGGAGAAATAAAAGGTCTTTTTCGGAAAAATAGTAGTGTGAAAATCTCTCGCAGCATTAAAGATCTCTCTCTAAAAGTTAATCGAGTGTGCGATGAATTACGTAAATCAACAGAACAAGAACCAACTGTCTCCGAAATCGCCAAAAAACTTAATGTTGATACTGAAAGCGTCGCACAAGCAATGAATGCCTCAATGCTCCCGATGTCCATAAACGAATTAACAGAAGAATCAGGTGATCATGTAGGCATTTCCGTTGGATCTGAGGAAGAAAAAATTGTAGAACTCATATCCCTAAGAAAATTAATTTCTGAACTTTCGCAACCAGACAAAATGCTCATATTATTAAGGTTTTTTCGTGATTATACCCAAACGGAAACTGCAAAGGTACTAAATATGTCACAAGTCCAAGTTTCACGACGCGAGAAAACAATTCTAAAACACCTAAGAAATAACTTATAACTAACAAAATAAGAAATTGTTAATTGGTTGAATAATAACCGTTTTTGCTCATCACTCTAAATTTTTACCTACTGAAACATTTTCTAATTCTATTATACAACTTCATCTAAGTTCCTCTTAACAGCAAACATCTTCGTTATCAATTAACAATTCTTACTGTCAAATCATAACACATACCGAACACGCGCAAAACAGTTCAAACAACTAAATTCAGTTGTTTGAACTGTTTTTGCGTAATTCGCAGATAAATTATATTGTACTACAAATCATTTGATTCTTTGTTCACACTGCTTTTAGAAGTCTTTTTGTGCTGAATAACAAAATAAGTGATAAAGCCACAAGCAATTAGTGACATTGAAATAATTACTATCCAAACAAAAATATCAATACTGTGTAAATTAGAGATTTCACTATCACTTGTTACTGGCTCACTTTTAGTTTCTTCTAAGTTTTGTGAAGTTTCCTGCAAATCATCCTTATCATCTTCACTAGAAGATATAGAAGATGTTTCCTCTTTTTTCCCCACATCCTGCTTCATCGAAGAATGCTTATCATTTGTAAAATTTTTCGATTCTAAATCATTTTGATCACTCGGATATGTAATTTCACTTTCCGCTACATATTTACGATCACCATAATAAATCACCTCTACCCCATTAATAGCAACTTTGCCCTGTAAATACTCTGGTGCATGAATAACTCTAAAATTATTATTCAAATTAAATTTACTTCCAGGCAATCCATCAATTTCTGGTTCAAGAGTATTTACATTTGCAAATGCATTTACCTCAACATTAATGTCACTTTTACTATCGTCTAATCCAAACGCAACATGCTTAATATTATTACATTCGGTAAATGCACTAGATTTCACATCGACATTGCCAATAATTGTTACGCTTGTTAAATTAGGAAATCTCTTAAAAACCCCACCACTAACAACTATTCTACCAAGATCTGATTGCTTAATGTAAATATTTTTAATATCATCACTATATCGCTCCCACAAATTGTCAACATTCACCGAATTATCAATAGTTCCACTTCCCATAAAACTTAAAGTTGACTCTATACATGCCCAACTTAAGTTTCCAACTTTATTCCACTTAATCACTTCAGTTGAAATTCTTTTAGTTTCAGGACACGTGCTTTCGCTAAACCCCGGATAATAAAGATATTCTATATCGTCATCTTTCACATCATCCTTATTATACCACACACTACCTTCTTCAGGATAAAAAGAAAATCCTTTCATCATATTCTGAGCACGCCACTTCTTACTATCACTAACTATGCTTTTGTCTACTGAAATTCCTGTCATTTGAATTTCAGTAAGCCCTTGCGCACAATCTACAATATCTTCTCCATTTATCCCTCCACTTATTTGATTATCATAGTAACAAAAACTAACAGAAGCTTCTAGATTAGGTTCTCCCGTAGTACTTGCCACAGTAGCACTAATACCACATATTCCACCAAAATTTTCTTCTGCATATATATTTGTTACCGTATAGCAAGTTTTAATTACACCACCATTATAGCCACATATTCCACCAACATATTTAATACCATCTGCAGAACCAAAACTATAACAATTTTCAATTTTTCCACCATTATATCCACATATCATTCCAATATAATTTTTACCGCCTATGTTGCTATCAATTATTCCGAGTTTTTCCACACTAAAACTCTTTCCTGTAATACCAAAAAAACCTAAATAATCATCTTCACTTTCTAGATCTAAACAACTAACAGTATGACCATTTCCGTCAAAGGTACCATTATACGGATTTCCTTCTCTACCAATAGGTTTCCAAACTATTTCAGATGGTACCTCAATATCACACTCTAATCGTGCACATGCATTAGGATTAAAAATTTTTTCAGTTGTCCCATTTACAATATCAGAAAATTCCAACAACTGTTCATAACTTGAAATTAAATAAGGGCTTTCTTTAGATCCATCCATAGTATCATCAAAAAGTCCTTCTCCCCGAACACTGACAGGTATAATAAAAAACATTTCCACAATTACTAAAAAAGATAAAAATAAGTTTAATATTTTTTTATTCATCTGAAGTCCCCCCCATAGACCCATCACACATAATATTCCGACATAAAATCTATTTTATTTGTATTTATATTTATTATACATTAAATTCACCACAAAGTCAATATTTTGTGATTAATTTTTATTTTTTAATATTATAAGGAACGTACGATAAAACCTTATTATATCTTAAATTATAAAAAGAACATATTTTACTCATAATAATTACAATTACCAAAATTTTCATGATTTATTTAACTCAACGGACATACTAAAAATTGCATAGATTTGTAAAAACATGCAGTGATAAAAAAATAACCTATTATAATAAAATTTAATCAAATATCATTTGATTGAAAATTTAAAATGTTATTTATAATCATTCAGTTCACAACTAAGATAAGGTGTTGTGGACTGCGTTTTATATATATGCAAATAT